>NZ_JAJCKS010000007.1:0-142685 GCF_020558815.1 Blautia sp. 210820-DFI.6.14 | reverse complement strand
ATCGACTTCAATACACATTAGAATATCATGATGATGGAGAAGGTTTCACGATTCATACGGAAAAAGATGATATTTGGAATCGAATGTCAACACAAGAATTGGAACGTCTGGATGTAAAACTCGGACAAGAAGTACTTTATTATCATTATCACAACAAAACTGTAAATGCGGATACCTTAGATGAATTACGGGAAATCAGGGAAGAAATTATGGAGGAAGAGTCCTCGTATTTTACTGCTATTTCTCAACGTGTGTGGACAGATTATGATAAAAAAGAAAAAGAATTATCTGGAGAAGTTGAGGTATCGGAAGGAAAAAAATCTTTGGAAGAGATTAACGGAATATCAGAACCGATTCCAGCAACGAACTTCCGCATCACAGATGATGAGCTTGGACAGGGTACAGCAAAAGAAAAGTTCCGTGCCAATATCATGGCTATCCAGTTGTTAAAGAAATGTGAGGATGAGAATCGCAATGCAACACCGGAAGAACAGGAAATCTTATCCAGGTACGTTGGCTGGGGAGGTCTTGCAGATGCATTTGATGAGACAAAAGCTGCATGGGAGACAGAATATTTGGAATTAAAGACGGTTCTTACACCAGAGGAATATGCTGCAGCCAGAGCTTCCACCTTAAATGCTCATTATACACAGCCGATTGTGATTGAAAGTATGTATCAGGTGTTGGAGAATCTGGGATTTACAAAAGGAAATATTCTGGAGCCATCTATGGGAGTCGGGAACTTCTTTGGAATGCTTCCGGAGAATCTAAACCAGTCCAAACTCTATGGTGTGGAACTGGACAGTATCAGCGGTAGAATTGCAAAGCTACTCTATCCAGATGCCAATATTCAGATCAAAGGTTTTGAGAAGACAGATTATCCTAATGATTTTTTTGATGTGGCGATTGGAAATGTGCCATTTGGTGCATACAAGGTCAATGACCGTCAGTATGATCGCTACAATTTCATGATCCATGATTACTTTCTCGCCAAGACGATAGATCAGTTACGTCCAGGTGGTGTGGCGGCACTGATCACAACAAAGGGAACTATGGATAAGGCGTCACCGGAAGTCCGGAAATATCTGGCAGAGCGGGCAGATCTGCTGGGAGCAATTCGACTGCCGAACACAGCTTTTAAGGCAAATGCGGGAACAGAAGTCAGTGCTGATATCTTGTTTTTCCAAAAGAGGGAAAGCCTTACGAAAGAAATGCCGGAATGGATAAATCTGGATAGTGATGTCAATGGAATTACGGTCAATCAGTATTTTGTTCAGCATCCGGAAATGATTCTGGGTGAGATGAAAGAAGTGTCCGGTCCGTATGGTATGGAAACAACCTGTGCTCCAATGGAAGGAGCTGATTTGGAATTACAGTTACAAGAAGCTGTGAAACAAATTAAGGGAAGCATGGTACCGGCAGTAGATGTGGAAACAGAACTGGATGAGATGCCAGAGAGTATTCCGGCAGATCCGAATGTTAGAAATTACAGCTATACGGTTGTAGATGATCAGGTATATTATCGTGTCAACTCTTTGATGAATCAGGTGAAAATGCCTGCAGCCACTGCAGAACGTGTAAAAGGCATGGTTGCAATCCGTGATACCGTCCGGGAGTTGATCGCCATGCAGATGGAGGAATCTGTCACAGATGAAGAAATCCAGAAACAGCAGGAGAAGCTGAATCAGGTATATGATACTTACACAGCAAAGTATGGAGTCATTGGAAGTAATGCTAATAAACGTGCATTTTCTGATGACTCTTCTTATTGTCTGCTGTGTTCCCTGGAAGACTTGAATGAAGATGGAACATTGAAGCGGAAAGCGGACATGTTCACCAAACGAACCATCAAAAAGGCGGTTGCTGTGACAAGCGTGGAGACAGCAACAGAAGCATTGGCATTGTCTCTTAACGAAAGGGCAAAGGTAGACCTTCCTTATATGGCAAAGCTGACCGGAAAGACCGAAGAGAAGATCACAGAAGAATTGGTCGGGGTTATCTTCAAAAATCCACTGACAGACCAGTGGGAAAGCGGAGATGAGTATTTATCTGGAAATGTCAGGGATAAATTAAACACTGCGAGAACCTTTGCAGAGAATCATCCGGAATTTACACCGAATGTCCGTGCTTTAGAGGCAGTTCAGCCGAGAAATCTGGAAGCATCCGAAATTGAGGTGCGTGTTGGAGCTACTTGGATTGAACCTTCGGATTATCAGGATTTTATGGTAGAACTGCTTCATACGCCATGGTATCTTGCGCAGAAGGAAATACAGGTTAAATTCTCTGAGGTAAATGGTGAGTGGAGGATTACAGGAAAGAATGCCGACAGTCCGAGAAATGCGTTTGCCTATGCAACGTATGGAACTGAGAGAGCAAATGCCTATAAGATTCTGGAAGATACCCTGAACCTGAAAGATGTACGCATCTATGATAAGAGCGTCAATGAAAATGGTGATGAGATCCGTGTCCTCAATAAGAAAGAAACCATGCTGGCATCACAGAAGCAGGATGCCATGAAGGCAGCATTTAGGGACTGGATTTTTAAAGATCAGCAGAGGCGTGAACGTCTGGTAAAGGTGTACAATGAACGATTTAACAGCATCCGTCCCCGTGAATACGATGGCAGTCATTTGACTTTCCCAGGAATGAACCCAGAAATAGAGCTTCGTTCGCATCAGAAAAATGCAGTTGCACACCAGCTTTACGGAGAGAATGTACTTCTTGCTCATGTAGTAGGAGCTGGGAAGACTTACGAAATGGTAGCAGCTGCAATGGAAAGTAAAAGACTGGGATTATCACAGAAGAATCTCTTTGTCGTGCCGAACCATTTGACGGAGCAGTGGGGTGCAGAATTCCTACAGTTATATCCGGGAGCCAATATCCTGGTAGCAACCAAGAAAGATTTTGAACCGGCAAACCGGAAAAAGTTCTGTGCCAGAATCGCTATGGGAAATTATGATGCCATTATCATCGGTCATTCTCAGTTTGAGCGTATTCCAATCTCTGATGAGAGGCAGGAAGCCATGCTGCGGAAGCAGATTGATGATCTGGAAATGGCAATCCAGAGTGCAAGGTATGAACAGGACGGCGGGCGTTATACCGTCAAACAGATTGAAAAGACCAGAAAAACCCTGCAGACAAGACTGGAAAAACTGAATCAGAAAGAGAAAAAAGATCAGGTAGTTACGTTTGAAGAACTGGGCGTGGATCATTTGTATGTAGATGAAGCACACAGCTATAAAAATGCGTTTCTCTATACAAAAATGAGAAATGTAGCCGGGATTGCACAGAACGAAGCACAGAAGTCGGCAGATATGTTCAATAAATGTCAATATCTGGACGAGATTACCGGAGGAAAAGGCATTACTTTTGCTACAGGCACACCAATCAGTAACAGCATGACGGAATTATATGTTATGCAGCGGTATCTGCAGAACAGTAAATTACAAAATATGGGACTTGGATTGTTTGATTCCTGGGCTTCCACTTTTGGAGAAGTTGTCACGAGTATCGAACTTGCACCGGAAGGAACAGGTTATCGTGCAAAGTCCAGATTCGCACGGTTTTATAATATTCCGGAACTGATGAATATGTTCAAGGAGATTGCAGATATCAAGACTTCCGATCAATTAAAGCTTCCAGTGCCGGAAGCGGAATATGAAACAGTGGTGCTGAAACCAACGGAACAGCAGAAAGAAATCGTAGAAAGCCTTGGAGAACGTGCAGAAGTTGTCAGAAACGGTGGGGTAGATGCCTCGGTTGATAATATGCTGAAAATTACCAATGATGGAAGAAAGTTAGCATTGGATCAGCGTTTGGTGAATGAATTATTGCCAGATAATCCGGAAAGCAAAATAGCAGTCTGTGCAGAGAAAAGCTATGAAATCTGGAAAGATACAGCAGCACAGAAATCAGCACAGTTGATTTTCTGTGATTTGAGCACACCGAAAGGCGATGGCAGTTTCAATGTTTATGATGATTTGAAGCAGAAACTGATAGAGAAAGGTGTACCGGAAAAAGAGATTGCGTTTATTCATGATGCAAATACAGAAGCAAAAAAGACGGAGCTGTTTGGGAAAGTGAAATCCGGACAGGTTCGTTTTTTGATTGGCTCAACAGCAAAGATGGGTGCAGGAACCAATGTGCAGGATCGTTTGATTGCCCTGCATCATCTGGATATTGGTTGGAAACCATCTGACTTGGAACAGAGGGAAGGACGTATTATCCGTCAGGGAAACCATAATAAAAAGGTTCATATCTTCCGGTATGTAACTGAATCCACATTTGACAGCTACATGTGGCAGTTGATCGAAAACAAGCAGAAGTTTATTTCCCAGATCATGACCAGCAAAGCACCGGTCAGAAGCTGCGAAGATGTGGACGAAGCGGCACTGTCCTATGCAGAGGTCAAAGCACTGGCAACCGGAAATCCAGCAGTAAAAGAGAAGATGGCATTGGATGTGGATGTGGCGAAATTAAAGCTTCTAAAAGCGAACCACATGAATAACCAATACCGACTGGAAGATGATATTGCAAGGAATTTTCCGCAACAGATTGCAAAACTGACGGAGATTATTGACAGCTATAAGGCAGATATCGCTCATTTTTCTGAGCATAAAATTACAGATCCAGAGCAGTTTTCTATGGAAATCAGTGGCAAAGTGTTCACAGAAAAGAAAGAGGCAGGAGCGGCTCTTCTGGCGGTCTGCAAAGACATTAAGTCTGTAGATGCAGCTATGGACATTGGAAGTTATCAGGGATTTAACATGAGAATCCAATTCGACAGCTGGAGCAAAGAGTTTATCCTGTCTGTAAAGCATGAATCGGTAGCTAAAGTTCGGTTGGGAGCCGATGCCCTGGGAAATATCATTCGTATCAATAATCTTTTAGAAAGTTATCCGGAAAAACTGGCAGAAGCAGAACAACGGCTGGAAACGGTACAGGAGCAGATGACAAATGCCAAAGAGGAAGTCGGGAAGCCATTTCCAAAAGAAGAGGAACTGAGCCAAAAACTGGAGCGGCTGTCAGAATTAAATGCACTTCTCAATATGGATGAACGGGAAGATACAGAAACAGAGCAGTCGGAATCAAAAGAGAAAGAAGAAAGACCGGCACGAGGTTCTATCCATGAGAAGCTGCAGATTTATAAAGAAAAGAGTCAGCGGGAAAGTGAAACTGGCAAGGAAAATAGAAAGCGGGACTTCGGTCTGGAATAAGAAAACAAGGAAGATGGCATAATCTGGCAGAAAGAATGTTCTGTGGGTTATGCCTTCTTTCAGAATAAGGGAGGAACTTATATGGCAAGAAGTATGATAACAGGTAGAGAAACACAGAAAATGCAGGAATATACGCAGGAACGGATCAATCAGGCAGAGCGTAGAGGCGTAGAGTTTCCAACAGATGTAAAAGAACAGATTTCTGAATATGCGAATCTGATCGGTGAGGAAGAGAAAGTTAGGACTCTGGTAAGAAATCTGGCAGATGCATTGAGCAAAGCAGATGAGGAAAGTGTAGAGGATTTACTGGATGATGCAAGAATGGATATTCAGGACTTACCAGATCCAACCATAGGCAAGCTGGAACTTCGGGATTATGGATATACAGCAGAGGATATGGTACCGCTTAGAAAAGAAGCAGCCTTAGATTATCACAGGATGGGTTCTAAGATTTATTGCTTGGGCAGCGATGGCGGTAAGGGAGAGTATGCAAGTAAAGAAATGATACAGGCACATGAAGGTCTGTTTGGCATGGAATTACAGATGTGGGAACGGATAAGGGATCAGGATCTGGATTATGCCGATGAAGATTTTGGAGCATTTCAGGAGCCTATGAGTGTCATTGACCAGGAAGAAGCACTGAAATTATACGATGCCGGAGCAGATATCTATCTGATCACTAATTTTTCATCACCAATCTATGTCACGGAACGCAAGGAAATCGAACGAGGACCGGAGCATTATCAGATGTCCATGGCAGAACGGGAGCGTTTCCGTAACTTGGAATGGGAAATGCAGAAATATCCGCAGATTCAGTCTTTGAAAGAGGCAAACCTGTTGTTAGGAACAAGGCGAACCTTTGGTATTTATCAGATCAAAGATGATTCACCGGGCGAAAATTATGCATTTATGAATATGAGTTTTATTGAAAGTCATGGTATGCAGATAAAAAAAGAAGATTATAAGCTGGTCTATGTTGGAGAATTACTGGGAAATACGTCACTGGATGATATTTTTGAAAGGTTCAACATTGATAGACCGAAAGACTTCCGTGGGCATTCCCTGTCTGTCAGTGATATCGTTGTTTTGAATGATGGGGAAAAAGTAACAGCTCATTTTGTAGACAGTATCAGTTTTGAACAGCTGGATTCTTTCTTGAATCTGGAAGAACAGGTTCTTAGTGAACTGGCATATGAGGTAGGAGAACGGTATTTTGCTATTCAGAGGACAGAAGAAGGATACGATTATTCCTTTTACGATGAAGATTTCCGTCTGATGGATGGTGGCGTCTATGAAAATGATGAAATTTCTATTGAAGAAGCGGCAGAGGAACTTTTGGAAGACGAAGGCTGGACTGGAGAACGCATCCGTGGGGATTATGATCAGTTGATGGAAAAAGTGAAAGAAATGGATGAGGTTGTAATGGCAGAGATTCAGAAAAGCCAGGGCGAATATAAGCCACTGGCTAAGGTAGAAGAACTGGAAGAGGCGAATTATAACATGATTGACAATGTACTTAACAATATGCCACTGAAGAAAGAACCTTATCTGGAATACTTTGCCACAGAATGTGATGAGTTCCATGATATGGGAGCTTATGAAAAAAGTACCGATGTTAATCAGATAGCTGCAGTCTATGAAAAATATAAGGAGAATCCAGAAACTGCGTATCTGGGATGCTCGATGGGAATTATCTATCGTGATCCGGAAGACAGTTACTACGATGATGCTGAATTTGCAATCGTAAAAGGAAATACAGTACTTGGAAATCTGATGGATGATGTTCGGTTTTATGGAGAGCTTGCACTGGTACGGGAAGGGATTGAGAAAATTCATGAAGCATTGCCGGACTACAAGTATGTACCGATGAGAGATGTTCGAGAAGCAATGTATCCAGAGAAGATGACCACAGAACAGCTGGCAGAGGCACTGGATGAGATTGCAGAAGCATTTGATCCGTATGATTACCGGGATCATGTAGAACCAGGGCAGGATACCTTACAGGAAGTCATGCTGGATCTGCAAAGTGGAAATGTTGGTTCTTATATTTCCTTTCTGAAGGATGTGATTGAAGAAGACTGTGAGCAGTCCGTGTGGGCAGGTGTTTTGCTGGAACGGCTGAAATCCTACGAACCAGATATATCCAAAGAAACAGAGCCGATGGTGTATGTGAATTACTGTGAAAAGCGGGAGCTGATGGAACCACGCTGTCAGAAGCTCTCAGATCTGGATTCCCGTACTGCACAGAAGGATAAGGAATGGTACGCAGACCGTAATCCGAGGACGGATGAGCCGATGGTAACAGCCCAGATGTTTTTTACTATATATTATGCGGAAAAAGGCGATAAAATGCTGCAATATTTCAAAGGGAAAATAGATATTGGAACAGGAAATGGCGGTATTTTAAGTCAGCTGAAACTCCAAAATGAACTGAAACTTACGGATGAAAGTTGGATTGGTTATCTGAAAAACAAGGGAAATGAAGAGTTTCAGAAGTGTATGGAAGATCTGACCGATATGCAGAACCATGTGCTGCCATATTTGCAGAGCTTTTGCAGTCTGGAAGAAAAAAGTGTGCAGGAAAAGCAGGAACGGCAGGTTGCAGAAAAGCAGGACAGCAGAGTAGAAGCGTCAAGAGCAGCGAATGTGACAAAAGGGGATAATGACAAAGCTGTGAAAAAGGTAGTTTCGAGTATGCAAACAGAAAAGAATAAAGCAACTACGAAGGCAAAGAAGCCATCTATTCATGAACGACTGGAAATCAATAAGAGAAAAATCCAAGAAAAGCAGGGAAAAGATGACCCGGAGAGAGGAGCTGATCGGGATGTAAGAACGGTATAAATTTATAGAAAGGCACTTGGCTCCGTTTTGGACATAGCAAAAGTGCTGACAGTGACGAACGAAGATGTGCTGCCTGCTTATTTGCAGAGAGTATCTGATTTTGAAGACTGCCTGCTTGCAACTTGTACGAAGGCGAATCAGTGTGATGCGATTGTGACAAGGAATAAAAAGGATTTTCTTTCCTTTTGGATTACACTGCTTTCTCCGGAAGAACTGCTGAATATTTATTCGTAAAATATGTTTTTACAATCGGTAGCAGAAGGAAAGTTGAATGATAACTCCGATCCAGCATACTGGAAAATATAAAAATTTTATAACAAAGTGGAAAACCCTGCGTAGGATCAGAAATGTTCTCACAGGGTTTCATGTATCTAATAAAATATAGAAATTTAGCTGATTTCTGCTAGAATAAGAAAAACTGTTAAAAAAATATCGTACATAGATCAAAAAGACTATATATGGGCGACCTTTTAAAGCCGATTTATATAAAATAGAAGAAAAAAAGGTGGTCGATACCGTGGATATAAAAACAGCGGTCATATATCGTTTAAACGATCTGATTAATCAGAAAGATATCACAGTGAATGAGGCGGCGGTATGTTCTGGCGTTCCTCCTTCGACATTAAAGAATATTTTGTATGGTCAGAGTAAGAATGCTGGCGTAGTTACAATAAAAAAGATATGCGATGGATTGGATGTCACAATACAGGAATTTTTTGCTGATCCCATCTTTGCAGATTTGGAACCCGAACTATAGGAAGAGTAAATGCTCATAGGATTCAGATTCTGCAGGATGGATTTTTTATGAAAAAGAGTTAGGAAAAACTAACCTATGAGGACATAGATGTATAAAATAGCAATTTGCGATGATGATAAAAATTATAGGGAGAAAATAGAGAAGGTTATAGAAACGGAAGGGATTCTTCCTAAGAGCGAGATACGGTTTTATGAATACGAGTCAGGAAAGGAACTACTGGAAAATGCTGATATTTTGCATGATTTGGTCTTTATGGATATGCGTATGCCCGGATTGGATGGGAATAAATCGGTACTGAAGCTGAGGGAATACAATAGGGCAGCGATATTGGTGTTCTGCTCCGGATACTTTGAACCGACTCCAGATAGCATCAATATTGGGCAGCCGTTCCGTTATATTATGAAAGACTTGCATGACAGAAGTCTGAAAAGGGAAATCCCTGCGATT
The DNA here is from genome assembly GCF_020558815.1 of Blautia sp. 210820-DFI.6.14. NCBI lineage: Bacteria > Bacillati > Bacillota > Clostridia > Lachnospirales > Lachnospiraceae > Blautia > Blautia sp. 210820-DFI.6.14. The sequence goes on along the minus strand of NZ_JAJCKS010000007.1, from coordinate 133,424 downwards.
TTATCAAAAGTAAAATTGCACTGTGGAGATTATTCCGTGACGGTTACATCAGCGGGAAGAGTAATTCGTATCTATACGGAAGACATTTTATATATCTGTCTGGCGAAAAGGGGTTGCTCTATATACGTTGCTAGGCAGGGGGAGATAGATGAGATGCATTGTAAGGAATCTTTAGGCGATTTATATGAACGTCTGGCCGGAAGGGGATTTGAGTATGCACATAACAGTTATATTGTAAATCTGGCGAAAGTGGAAGGATTGGAAAAGAATGTGGCGCTGCTACAGATGGGAATCCAATTGAATGTTTCAAGGTCGAGAAAAGGTCAGTTTGCTGACGCTCTGATCATGTTTCTTGGGGAAAGGAACGGCATGGTATGATAGTAAGAGATTTTTTGATCTGCCTTCTTCAGATGTATCTGTTGGAAGATCTGGAAAAGAACATGCTCCCATACAGAAGAGAAAACTTTTTGGGAAAATTTCTCGTATATTTTGTCATAGCGCTGGTAATGCTCGGAATCAACCACTTGGAATCCTCAATATTTAATATGGTAATGATTCCGGTAACGTATATGATTGTGTCAATGGTTGTGTTCCGGGGAAATATATGGAAGAAGCTGGTTATAGTATGCTGCTATTATGTGCTGGCAATTATTCCTGAATTTCTCTTTGCAACGCTTACGAATGCGTATGGCGTGACAGGTGCATCTGAGGGTTTTGGGACGGAAATAGAAAAGACATTAGCGCTACTACTGATGAGTACCATGACATTTCTGTTTATTAAATGCATTAATCAGGTAACGAGAAAAAGGGATTATCTGACGATTGAGAATAAAACTTTTACTGTGCTGCTCATGCTGCCAACCGCTACGATCATTATATTAGGATGTGTGTTTTATTCAAATATTTCTTTTGAAGGAATGAACAGGGTTATGGTTCCGGTAGGAGCTTCACTGCTGCTATTGACGAATATCTTCATTTTCTCAGTGTTTGACCGGTTTGTAGAGAAATCAGAAGAAGTGAAGAAGATGGCCCGGCTTTACCAGAAAAGCAGGGCGGAGATTGCTAATTTACAGTATATGAATAAGGTCAATGAGGATAACAGGGCATTCTTACACGATATAAATAAATTTATTTGTACAGTAGCCGGTTTGATGGAAGAAGGAGAAAATCAAGAGGTCAAGGAGATTATGGAACATTTAGGTGTCCGGATTCAGAGCCTTCAAAAAGGTGTGTATTGCGAACACCCGATCTTGAACAGCATCCTGTGCGAAAGGAAATTCCTTGCGGAATCTAAGAATATTTCCTATAAGATTACCCTGGGTAATGATCTCAGGCTGGACTTTTTGGAAGAACTGGATATGATCTCAATCGTAGGTAATCTTTTGGATAACGCACTGGAAGCGGCAGAAAAGACAAAAGATGGCCGATATGTAGAATGCAGGATGTATATGGGAAATGAGGAACATTTCCTTGTTATGGAATTTTGCAACGGGTATGTTGTTCCGCTGTTAAAGGACAAGGACCGGTACATAAGCACCAAAAGAGATGCAGACAGTCACGGGATCGGACTGCATACGGTTGGAAAACTGGTTAAAAAGTATGCTGGAATTATGAGAGTGGAGGTCGGAGAACAGGAGTTCTCTGTTAAGCTGATCTTTACAATAAAATAAAGATGTGCAAAAATCGCCCAAAAAGTTACCGTTTTTGCCACGGTAATTGAAAAGAGGGCGATTTTTGTGTAAACTTTCGAAAAAAAAGGAGGCATGTAACTATGAAAAAAACAATCAGAAAAAGCTTGGGTAGCAAAGTACTTGGAGTTGTAAACTGTCTTGCACTCTGCCTGACGGCATATACGGCAAATCTGGCGTGCAACTGGCTGTACTATCAGGAAGAAGAGCCGGAAGAAGTTAAGAAAATGAGGAAATTCTAGTGTGGAAAAAAACTACCGGCTGGCTTTTTGAAGTGCAAAAAAGGAACGGGATTCTTGAAGAAAAAGACCGCAGGTTGTATGAATATGCTTACGGTGTACTGCTGGGCAGGGTCGCGATATACCTTATCACTGTCATACTTGGCATCGCAACGGGGAATTGGCTGGAGATGCTAGTCTTTTTATTGCCCTTTACTGTTCTAAGGCAGTATGCCGGAGGAATTCATTTAGAAAAAGCAGGGAGCTGCATGATTGTTTCCAGTATCCTTGTCCTTCTATGCAGTCAGTATCTGGCATCTGACCTAATTGTGACGTGGCAAATGCGGATTATATGGCTTGTCGCAGTTGGATTCATATTTGCTATGGCACCGGTGGATGCCAGCAGCAAGAAACTGGATGTGAAAGAGAAGAAAGTTTATGGGATGCGCGCGAGGGTAATTTTAGTGATTGAATGTGCGATAGCAGGTGTTTTTTCTGTGACCGGATATTCCCTGATCGTAAAGGGGCTTATGGTAGCACATATTGTTTTGGCGTCCGGTTTGATATTGGGATGGATCAAAATTTTTTTTGACAAAGAGTTAGAGGTAACTAATTACAGGTAGAAATAAGAAATGATTGAGAAAAACATATTACAAAATGATGGTAAACAGAGAGAAAAAGAACATTATGCCAGAGGAATATAAAAGTGAATATGAAATTGATAAAAAATACGGAAAACATTAGTAAAGAGAAAATAACCTTGTTTTGTCTGCCATTTGCGGGAGGCGGTGCTTCTGCTTATAACCAGTGGGCGAAAAAGATGCAGGGGAAAGTAACGGTATGTCCAGTTCAGCTTCCGGGAAGGGAAGAACAGATCATGGAGAAACCGTATATAGATATGTCGGTTATGTTAGATGACCTGGAAGAGGCTGTAAGAAAGGTTGTGTACGGACCGTATGCCTTATGGGGACACAGTATGGGTGGGAAGATCGCCTATGAGCTGGAAAAACGGTTGGAGGCAGCGGGATATACTGCAAAATGTCTGTTTATTTCCGGCAGCCGGGTTCCTAGTATTCCGGAGCCAAATCCAATATATCATCTTCCGGATGAAGAGTTTAAGAGGGAACTGGGGAGATTTGAAGGGACGCCAAAGGAGGTACTGGAGAACCAGGAATTGCTGGATTTCTTTCTGCCTATGCTGCGGGCAGATTTTACCATGGATGAAACGTATTATGACAAGGCGGGAATAGTGCTGCATACGCCTATCGCTGCATTTGGCGGAGAAAAGGACGGAGAAGCGGATGAGAGTGCGATCTTGGAATGGGGAAAGTATACGGACAATGATTTTAACTACAGGATATTTCCGGGAGGACATTTTTATCTGCGGGATTGTGAAGACGAAGTAATAAGTGAGGTCATGAGACTGCTTTAGAGAATGAAAAATGGAGATTAAACGATACGGAGAAAAGGAATTTCTGTCAGCAGACAAACTTTATATCCGTGAAAATGAGATACATATATGGTGTATCCGCTGGTCTGAAATGACAGATTTCTGGAAGAACCATGAATATATCCTGAGTGGGCAGGAATTGGAGCAAGCCGGAAGATTCCGTTTTCCTGAAGACAGGATGCGTTATATAGCCGGGAAGGTTGTCGTGCGGATCCTCTTAAAAAGATACTTAGATATGGAAACGATTGATTTTTCTGTCAATGAACTGGGTAAGCCTTATCATAAAAAGATTGCAGGAAAGCGGACAGTGGATTTTAACATTTCGCACTCGGGTGAATTCATACTGGCGGTATTCGCTGTCGGAATGGATATCGGAGTGGATGTGCAGGAGATGGCAGAGTGCCCGGACTATAGGGAGATAGCGGAAAATTTTTATACTGCAGAAGAAGCGGAAGATGTAAAAAATGAAGGACCGGATCTGTTTTTCCAGTACTGGGCGGCGAAAGAGGCATATGTAAAGGCGCTTGGGATTGGATTAGGAAGAGGAATGGATTTCTTCTCTGTCAGAAACGGAAAAATTGCAGAAAAAGATAAGAAAGATCAGGACTGGTTTCTGTATCCGGTCAGGATCAAAGGATATGCTGCGTATGTGGCGGCGCATAAGAAAGGAGACAGATAAAATGGGTTATAAGAAAGATATGAGCAAATATGAGAATCTGGAAGGCTGGGAGAGATGTGGCTTTGGAGAACAGCTTGATAGGTGGGCGGAAAAATATGGAGAAAGAACTGCGGTCACGGACAGTGAAGACGAGATCAGTTATATGGAATTAAAGCAAAAAGCAGATTGTCTTGCGGCAGCTTTTCTGCGTAAAGGGATTTTAAAGGGAGATAAAGTGCTTGTGCAGCTTCCGAACAGGATTTCTTTTGTGATCGTGTTTTTTGCGCTTTCCAAGATTGGGGCGGTGCCAATCATGATGCTGCCGGCCCACAGGGAGGCGGAACTGGAAGGAATTATTGAACTGGCAAAGCCGGCCGCTTATATTGTGGTGGAGAAATATCTGGGATTTTCATATGTGCCGATGGCAAATGCGATGAAAGAGAAATATTCATGTATCCGGCATATATTTATAGATAGCGAATCCGGGGATATCAGTGGAATGATTGCGGAAACGTGTGGAGAAAATGGAGCATTTCCGGCTGTGGATGGGTATGAAACGGCGGTGCTTTTGCTGTCAGGCGGGACGACAGGGGTTCCGAAACTGATTCCGCGCACCCATACGGATTACATGTATAATGCCCGCATGTCCGCGAAGAGATGCCGCCTGGATAGCAGTGACGTTTATCTGGCGTCTCTTCCGGTAGCTCATAATTTCCCGTTATGCTGCCCGGGGCTTTTAGGCACGCTGGACGTGGGAGGAAAAGTTGTGCTTGCGTCTGCGACCAGCCCGGATGATATCCTTGACGCAATTACAGAGGAAGGTGTCACGATAACGGCATTGGTTCCTGCTATGGTTACTGTGTGCATGGAAATGCTGGAATGGGATGAAGATTATGATATATCCAGCCTGCGGATTTTGCAGGTGGGCGGCGCAATGCTGGAAGATTCCCTTGCGGATAAGATCATTGAAGAATGGCCGTGTAAACTGATGCAGGTATTTGGTACGGCGGAGGGGCTACTGTCCTTTACTAGCCCGGAGGATGAAGGTTCCCTGATCGCAAGATGCCAGGGAACTCCGGTGTCTCCTGCGGATGAAGTGAAGATTGTGGATGAAGAAGATAAGGCCGTACCGGAAGGAGTTTTTGGGGAATTATTATCCAGAGGCCCGTATACGATTGATGGTTATTATATGGCGGAGGAAGCGAATAAAAAGAGCTTTACGCCGGACGGATTTTACCGGACGGGCGATAAAGCTATGTGGACGAAAGACGGAAGGTTACGTTTGGGCGGGAGGATCAAAGAGCAGATTAACCGCGCCGGAGAAAAGATCATGCCTTCAGAGATTGAAGCTTACCTTTGCAGGCATTCGAAAATCAAAGAGGCAGCCGTTGTCGGCGTTCCGGATGAAACCCTTGGAAACCGGATATGTGCATTCCTTGTGACCGATGATGAAGCCGGGATCGATTTACAGGAAATCCACAGGTTCCTGCGGGAAATAGGCGTTGCGGCGTATAAAATGCCGGATCAGATAGAATGGGTAGAGACATGGCCGCTGACCAGCGTAGGAAAAATAGATAAGAAAGCATTAGAACGGATGGCACAGGAAAAATAGAAGGAGACAGAATTATGGAATATATAGAGATAAAGGAACAGATCAAACAAAAGCTGCCGGTAGCCAGAGATTTGGGAGATTCCGAAAATCTGCTGGAGCTTGGGCTTTCATCCCTGACGATCATGCGTCTGGTAAACCAGTGGAGAAAACAGGGGGTTAAGGTTTCATTCGGTTCATTGATGGAAAATCCTACCCTTGAAGGCTGGTGGGCGCTAATCCAGCGCAGCATGAAGAAAAAAGCGGGCAAAAAACGGGCGCAAGAATCTAAGATAACGCCGGAAAAGGATATGAAACAGCCGTTTCCTTTAACAGACGTACAGTATGCATATTGGGTTGGCAGGGATGAAGAACAGGCTCTTGGAGGAATAGACTGTCATGCGTATTTAGAGTTTGATGGGGGAAATATAGATCCGGAGCGTCTGGAAAAAGCATGGAATGTGCTGCAGTATCATCATCCCATGCTGCGTGCCTGCTTTCTGGAAGATGGGACACAGAAAATCCTGGATAAGCCGTATTGTGAAAAAATAAAGGTTCATGATTTTTCACGGATGCCATCTGAGGAAGCCGAGGCAGTGGCAGTATCTGTCAGAGAACGTTTATCCCATCGGAAGCTAAAAATCGAGGAAGGCGAAGTGGCAGGAATAGAGCTTACGCTTTTTCCTGAAAATAGGGCACGCATGCACGTGGATATGGCACTTTTGGTTGCCGATGTACAGAGTTTGCAGATCTTATTGAGGGATTTGGCGGCTGCCTATCGCGGAGAAAGCCTTCCGGCAGAATCAAAAGGGTGGAATTTTGCTTCTTATCTGGAACGGCAGAAAGAGGAAGATAAGGAAGAGAGAAACAATGCAGAAGGATACTGGAAAAAACGCTTGGAGCATTTGCCGAAAGGGCCAGGCCTGCCACTGGCAAAACGGCCGCAGGAAGTGACAGAGACTGTATTCAACCGCAGGATTGTAAGGATTGGCAAGGAAGAGTGGGCTCATCTGCAAGTACGGGCAAAGGAATACCAGACAACTCCGGCAATGGTTCTTCTTACTGCATATGCGACGGTTTTGGAACGGTGGAGCAGGAATCATCGTTTCTTTATTAATATTCCATTTTTTAACCGGAAAACAGAGCAGCAGGGATTGGAAGACGTGATAGCAGATTTCACTACACTGTTATTGCTGGAGATTGACTGCGAAGGGAATCCGACGTTTGCAGAATTGCTAGACAGGATCCAGAAGCAGCTCCATGAGGATATGAAGTATACGGCATATTCCGGCGTGCAAGTCCAGAGAGACCTTGCACAGATGTATGGAGACGCATCGGCAGTGGCGCCGGTTGTTTTTGCCTGCAATCTGGGAACGCCGTTGGTAAATGATACGTTCCGGAAAGAACTGGGGCAGTTTTCCTATATGATTTCCCAAACGCCGCAGGTGTGGAATGACTTCCAGAGTTATGAAGATGAAAATGGCGTACAGCTTACATGGGACAGCGTGGATAAGTTATTCCCGGAGAATATGATCCCGGATATGCTGGAGTGTTTTGAGAATCTTCTGCATGAATTGGGAAAGAAGGACTGGAATCAGCGATTTGATGTGCTTCCTGAAAAAAGAAAAAGAGAAATTGAAGATACAGCGCGTACAGGAGTGCCGGAGCGTGTGGAATGCCTGCATTGGGCTGTTATGAACCATGCGGAAGTTTGCCCGGAAGATATTGCGCTTATTGATGCGGGAAGCGGAAGATCGGTTTCCTATGGGGAATTAAAAGCACGGGCGACAGCAGTGGCGGCAGGGATTTCAGAAAAGGATATTAAGGGAGTCCCGGTTGCACTTACCCTGCCGCGCGGGATAGAACAGATCGAGGCGGCATTAGGAATTTTGCTTTCCGGAAATTCATACCTTCCGGTCAGCTTAAGCCAGCCTAAAGATCGGAGAGCGTTAATCCATGAGAAGACGGGAGTCCGCTATGTGGTCACGAATCGGGAATTATCCGAAAAACTGGACTGGCCGGAAGGTACGGAAATCCTTGTGATGGAAGGTATGGAAGAGGGACAGGAAAATGTGAGACTGCCAGAGGTGTCGCCGAAGGACAGCGCCTATATCATCATGACGTCAGGCTCTACAGGTGTTCCGAAGGGTGTAGAGATTGCGCATGAAAGCGCATGGAATACGGTTCAGGATATTAATGAAAAGTACCATGTGACAAGTGCAGATCGGGCGCTGGCTGTATCAGCTATGGATTTTGACCTGTCGGTATATGATGTTTTTGGAATTTTAGGCGCAGGAGGAACATTGGTATTGCTTCCAGAGCAGGAGAGAAGGAATGCGGATTACTGGCTGGAACAAGTGTTGAAATATCAGATTACCGTTTGGAATTCAGTGCCGGTGCTTCTGGATATGCTTTTGATACGGGCGGAATCCATGAAACAGAAACTGCCGATCAGGGCGGTTATGCTTTCTGGAGATTGGATTGGGATGGATCTCCCGCAGAGGGTTGCGGCATGGACAGAGGATTGCCAGTTTGTCGCTATGGGAGGAGCTACAGAGGCAAGTATCTGGTCCAATTATCAGAATGTTACCCTGCCGATGCCGAAAAACTGGAAATCTATTCCTTATGGAAAGCCACTCAGATATCAGGCATATCGTGTTGTGGATGAGTATGGAAGGGATTGCCCTTACTGGGCAGAAGGTGAACTCTGGATTGGCGGTTTTGGTGTAGCAAAAGGATATAGGGGAGATTCTGCGCTTACGGGGCAGAAATTTATCACAGATCAGTATGGAAGATGGTATCGGACCGGCGATCTCGGAAGAATCTGGGATGATGAGACAATTGAATTTTTGGGAAGAAAAGACCATCAGGTAAAGATTCGCGGACACAGGATTGAATTGGGAGAAATTGAACATGCGATTCAGGAGTTTCCGGGTGTGGCTCATGCAGTTGTTGATACAGTTAGTGATGGTCATGGCAATAAAACGCTGGCTGCTTATATCGGAGCGCCGATACAGGAAGATTCTAAAGTTACAACGTATTTGTACGGCACAGATATCTTTGGCGGGGGCTGGAAAGAACTGAAGGATGATGTCAGCAATTGGCAGATGCAGCAGGAACGGAAGACAGCATACAAAAATTTCCTTGCCTATGCAGACCAGAGATGTGTACAGCTTATGCTGGAGACACTCATAGAGTTAGGCATTTTTGTATCAGAGAAGGAAGTTCTTTCGCAGAAGGAAATTTTTGAAAAAGGGAGCATTACGGAAACACAGAAGAATACTGTGGCAAGATGGTTGGAAATTTTAAAGAAGGAAGGAATCCTGAGAGAAGAGGACGGCAGACTATCGCGTACCGGGAAGGAAGTGGCTGTACCGGAAAAAGCTGGAGATACGGAAACGTATTTTAATAAACTGAAGCCGTATCTGAAGCATATGGTTACTGGGAATGAAGTTCCGCTGGACGTATTCTACCAGAAAGAGCCGGCTTTGGCTCCGAATATGCTGCTTCGGAGGATTCCGGGCTGCGAGGAAACAGTGGAAAGACTGGTGCAGGGATTAAGGCTTCTGGCAGAAGAACGCAGAAAAGAGCCACTCCAGATTATAGAAATTGGTACAAGGGACACTGCAATTACAAGACAGTTTTTGAATGCACTGGAAGATGTAAGCGTGGCTTATACTTATGCGGATTCTTCAAAATATTTTCTGCAGGAAGCAGAGAAAGAACTTGCGGGATATGAGAGAGTCGAGTTTGAGATGCTGAATCTGGAAGAAGGCATGGATAAGCAGCAGATGTCCTTGCATAGTTATGACGTTGTGATATCGGTAAATGCTTTACATAGAAATATTGATGCTGCGGATGCGGTAAAGAAAGTAGCGGAATTACTGAAGCCAAACGGAATATTGCTGATGACTGACCTTGTGGTAAGGACATACCTTCAGGAACTTACAGCGGCTTTTTTGGAAAATGGTTTTGCGGATATTCGGGACAAGAGAAAAGAAGCAGGGCTGGTTACCCCGGATTGCCTGCTGTGGAGAGAATGTTTATCAGAGGCAGGATTGGGCGAAGACTGTGCTGTGACAGAGAGATATGGAAGATGTATATGCTGCAGCAGACAGCAGGCGTCTGTCCTGTCCTATCATAATGGAGCACTAAGGGAATATCTGTCAGAAAAACTGCCGGAGTATATGGTTCCACAGAACTATCATTTCATGGAGCAGCTCCCAACATTGTCCAATGGGAAGATTAACAGGAAGCAATTGCGGGAAGATTTTAAAGAAGAAACTGCGGTTATCCGATTTTCAAAGGCAACGACAGAAACAGAAGAAAAGCTTTTAGATATCTGGAAACAATTATTTGGATATGAAAATATCGGAATTGAAGATAATTATTTTAGCCTTGGGGGAGACTCGCTGATTGCCACAAGGTTGATCTCGGAAGTACAGAAAACCTTCGGCTGCAAAATAACGATCAGCACGATTTTTGAAAATCTGACCGTAAAATCTCTGGCAAAAGCTATTGAACAGTCCGAACAGAAAGAAGAAGATACACTGCAGATCAAACCGAATCTGGAGGAAGCATATCATCCGTTCCCATTAACCGATGTGCAGTATGCTTACTGGCTTGGCAGAAGCGGATTGTATGAATTGGGGAATGTTGCAACGCACTGTTATTTTGAACTGGATGCAGACGGCCTTGATACTGAGTGCGCAGAGACGGCATGGAATCTGTTGATACAGAGGCATGGGATGATGCGTGTTATTATCCAGCCGGATGGTATGCAGCGCATACTGGAGAATACTCCCCAGTATCATATTGACGTGACGGATATCCGACAATTGGAAGTGACAGAAAAAGAAAAGGCATTGGATGAAAAACGGGCAGAGATGTCTCATCAGGTAATTCAGACAGATGAATGGCCTCTGTTTGATGTGCGAATCACTAAAATAGAGGACCAGAAGCATAGAATCCATATCAGTTTTGACAATATTATCTTTGATGGCTGGAGTATGTTCCATCTCTTAAATGAGTGGGCAGAAGTATATCGAAATGGAAAAGCGGAAATGCCGATTACTTTGTCTTTCCGGGATTACGTGCTGGGACTGGAGCAGATAAAGTCTACCTCTGCTTATGAGAAAGATAAAAAATATTGGGAAGACCGGGTGGAGACTTTTGCGGACGCACCGGATCTGCCGCTTGCAAAGAACGAAAGCCAGATTACAGAGCAGCGTTTCTGTCGCCGGAGCGCAAAACTGTCACAGAAAGAATGGCAGTCTGTAAAAGACGCGGCGGGAAGACTGGAGGTAACGCCTTCTGTTCTTTTGATGAGTGCTTATGCGGAGACTCTCCGCTTGTGGAGCAGTAATAAGGATTTTACACTTAATCTGACGCAGTTTGACCGGAAACAATTGCATCCGGAAGTGAACAATCTGGTTGGAGATTTTACAACACTGACATTGCTGGAGATAAAGAATGCAGGGAATAATTTTGCGGAAAGGACAAAGGCAATTCAGAAGCAGCTTACAGAAGATCTGGAGCATACAGCTTATGGCGCGGTTGAACTGGAGCGCGAATTAAAGAAAAAGACTGGAAATATGCGGGGCGCTATTATGCCGGTAGTGTTTACCAGTGGCCTTGGCGTGGAGCAGTGGAATGAAGGAAAGTGGCTTGGAAAACTGAACTATAACATTTCACAGACGCCGCAGGTGTGGCTGGATCATCAGGTGGTTGAAATGGATGGCTGTTTATGCCTGTTTTGGGATTCCGTGGACGAATTATTTTATCCGGGAATGCTGGATGAGATGTTCCGGGCATATACCGGCCTGCTTCATACGCTAGCAGTTCATCCGGAGATCATGCAGGAAAAAACGGCAAGTCTGGTAACAGCGGAAATTTCAGAAAAACGGCGTCAGGCGAATGAAACGGCGGCTGAATTTGAAGAGAAAACGTTGGATGGATTATTCTTGGAGGCGGCAGACAAATTTCCGGATAAGGAGGCGCTGGTAACGTGCAGCAGGCGGATGACTTATCGGGAGATAAAAGAAGAGGCGTTTTACATTTCCGGGCAGTTGAAGAGCATGGGAATAAAAAAAGAAGAGACGGTAGCTGTATTTATGGAAAAAGGGTGGGAGCAGGTAGTTGCTGTTTATGGAATCCTGTTTGCCGGAGCCGCATATCTTCCGATAGATATCCATAATCCGAGAGAACGAGTTGAAAAGATTCTCCGTGACAGTGGAACAAGAATCATTCTTGTGCAGAATCAGGCGTATGATCAGGATACCGAATGGCTGCACGAGTGGGATTGTATTTCTGTGTCTGGATTAAAAACCGATTCTGAATACAAAGCACAGGAGAATAAGGCGGGAGACCTTGCGTATGTAATCTATACGTCGGGAACAACCGGGATGCCGAAAGGAGTAATGATTACTCACCATAATGCAGTGAATACAATACTGGATATCAATGCACGCTATCAGATTACAGAACAGGATACGGCGTTTGGAATCTCCAATCTTCATTTTGACCTGTCTGTTTATGATGTTTTTGGCGTTTTAGGCGCAGGTGGGAAATTGGTTCTTCCGGATCCGGAATATGGAAAAGATCCAGCGCATTGGATTCACTGGTTGAATCATGAGAATATTACCGTATGGAACAGCGTGCCAGCTTTTGTAGAAATGCTGGCAGAATATGAGGAATATCAAAGGCAGGTAACTTCACAATCGTTGCGGTTGGTAATGATGAGTGGCGACTGGGTTCCGGTTTCACTTCCGGGGAGAATCCGTAATCTGTTTCAGAATGTTGAGATTGTTGCACTTGGAGGAGCGACGGAAGGCAGTATTTGGTCCAATCATTTCGAGATCCCAGAGATTGTGCCGGAAGATTGGAAGAGTATTCCGTATGGGAAACCGCTTGCAAACCAGAAGTATTATGTTCTGGATCAGAATATGGAAGATTGCCCTGACTGGGTACCGGGAACACTTTATATTGCCGGAGATGGCGTTGCACAGGGATATTTAAACGATAATGAAAAAACAGAAGAAAAGTTTGTTGTTTTAGATAGAACTGGGGAACGATTGTATTGTACTGGAGATATGGGACGGTATTGGAATGAAGGTAATATTGAATTTCTTGGAAGATTGGATAATCAGGTAAAAATCAATGGATATCGGGTAGAATTGGGCGAAATTGAAGCTGCATTACGAAGGATTCAAGGTATAACGGAAGCGTTTGTTTTTTTTAAAAGGGATAATGCGATAGAAGACATATGTGCTGTATTAGTAGAGGAAAAAAGGTATCGTGACCGGATAGACAAGTTTTATAAGGAAATGTTAAAAAAAGATCTTCCGATCTATATGATTCCAACAGAATATATTAAAACGAATGCTATTCCGCTTAATTCAAATGGGAAAAAGGATATTCATAAAATTTTGATTGTTGCAGAAAAAAATAGAAAGCCTATTTTTAAAAAGAATAATAATTGTAAACAGCTTACTCAACTTCAGGAGCAATTACTCGCAATTTGGAGAGAAGTTTTAAAAATTGAAAATATTGATATAAATGATAACTTTTTTGAAATAGGTGGAAATTCGATACAGGCAATACAAATTACTAACCAAATGACGGAGAAAATAGGGTGTTTTATGGATATCGGCAAGTTATTTGAGTATCCGACTATCAGCAAAATCGAAAGATATATATTAGAGGAAACGTAATGAGTAAATACATATTTAATAATGATACCGATATTTTGGAGTTTTTGGAGCAACTTAGAGAGAATGGCATTCAAATTTGGGGAGAAGGGGAGAAAATTCGATACAGATCTAAAAACAGACAATTGGCACCGGAAACATTAAGGATTCTTAAAATGGCTAAAGGTCAAATTTTAGATTTCTTTCGAATGATCGAAAAAAATGTGATTCCATTAACATCAATACAAACAGCTTATGTTGTGGGACAAACGGCTGGGTGTGAGTTGGGAAATATAAATGCGCATTATTACATCGAATATACAATAGAATCTTTGGATGTTGAACGACTTGAGCAAATGATAAATCTGGTTATTTCTAAAAATGATGCATTACGGTTGATTGTAACACATGAGGGGAAAGCGAGTTTTTTAGATAATGTGCCATATTATTCTGTGCCAGTTTATTCATTATATGATGGGAATGATAGAGAGCAAAAGCGGCTAGAGAGAAGTCATCATAGGTATAATTATTATAAATGGCCCATGTTCCATTTTTGCGTTGGGAAAACATCAGGAAAGACAAGTGTTTTACATGTAGATTTTGATTGTATTATTTTGGATGCATGGAGTGCAAAATTACTGTTGAACGAGATTTTCAGTTTGTACTATGGAAAAGATGTTAAATTTCCACGAATCTCTTTTATGAATTACATGAGATTAAAAACAGATAAAGGAGATTTGGAAGCTGAAGAATACTGGAAAGAAAAAGTAAAAAATATGCCGAGCTTTCCCAAACTGAATTACCAGAAAAAATTTGCAGAAGTGCAGAATGTAAGATTTGATAGAATTGAATGTGATTTTTCTTTTATAGAAACACAACGATTATATCAGAAAATAAAAAACTATCATTTTACTCCTGCTGCAGTAATTTCTACAATTTTTATGAAAACACTGGCACAATATAGTGAAACTCCAGGACTTTCCATAAATGTAACATTGTTTAATAGACAGTTATTGCATGAAGATGTGAATGGGATACTGGGTGAATTTACTAACAATGCAGTAATATCATACCAAGAAAAAACGGATTCTTTATTGGATGCTATTCGAGCAACTCAAGAACAGATGTGGCGGTTAGTTCAATATAGAAAATTTGAAGGAAGCAATATATTAAAAATGCTTTCTTCAGGTAGAGCAGGAAAAGCGATTATGCCAGTAGTGTTTACTTGTATGCTGGAGGGGAATGTGTCTAAGGTAACAAAAAAAAGATATTCATTCAAAGAAGAATATGCGATAAGCCAAACACCGCAGGTGGTTTTAGATCACCATGTAAGAGATGATTTGGGATATTTGAAGATTTCATGGGATTATATTATTGACATCTTTGATAAACAATATATTACTGATATTTTTGGCGCTTATGTAAATAATATAAAGAAATTTATGGAAAAATATTAGGGAGAATAAAAATATGTTTGTAAAAGAATTGGAAATTACTTTGGAAAATGGAATGAAAATTTCAGGAGAATTAGATTTGCCAGAAAGGCAAGGTCAATGGAAAACGATTATTTTATTTCATGGTTCCGGTCCATCTGATCGGCACGCTACAGTTGAATCCATGGGAGGTATAGTATCCCGTAATTTTGATTTATTGAGCGAAGGGTTTGTGAAAGCTAGATATGCGGTATTTCGTTATGATAAAAGAGAAAATTATGATATAGAAATAATTATTCGGGATGCCAGAGAGGTAACGAGATTTGTTTCTGGCTTGTCTGAAGTGGAAGGAATTCTGTTTTATGGATGGAGTGAAGGAGTACGAGTTTGTACAACTTTAGTTTCAGATTTTCCGAATGCGCAGGCTTTGATTCTTCAGTCGGGTATTGCAGAAGGATGGAGTTCCTATTTCTCTTATATATTGCGCGAACTTACAGTAGAAAAGTTGAAAGAGTTGGATAACAATAGTGATAGCATATTAGAAATTTCGGATTTTTTGAATTGTATACCGGACTCCACATCTATCTCTTTCTCTCTGTATTTACTTATTCTTGGTACGGATAAGGAGGGAAATATGAAATTTAATGAAGAACTTGATCCAGAAGGGAAAGGAAGATTCAGCATAATAGATAATTGGATACCATTGGCAGATGAAATAGTTGCAGATCCTACTACTTTAATTCGATTTGCTGAAAATGCTCCTGGAGAAACATGGGCAGGAATATTAGATGACATAAAAAAAATCCAATTACCTATTTTAGTACTTCATGGTTTGAATGACGGATGGATTTCTCCGGTAGAAGCTGTGCAAATAGCAAAGGCAGCAAGGAATAATGCAGATATAATTTTGTTTAAAGGGTTGGGACATTCACTTTCTAAGGTAAGTTCTCCATTAAAGGATGAAGGCGGTACTATAGAAGATGAGGTTATTGTGAGAGTCGTAAAATGGCTTAAAAAGAATGTGGAATAGTTGAGGAAAGGAAATGTATATGATGAACGATCGAGAGTTTTCTAATAGAAAGGAAACATTACATGGAGAATTTTATGAAAATGCATTGAAATATCCAGAGAGAATTGCGCTTATCTATGAAAATGAGAAAGTTTCTTATAAGATGTTGCGTTTATATGCGTTGCGTGCAGCAAACTATATGTGGCAAAGAGGAGTAAGAAGAAATGATAAGATTGTAGTTATATTGCCGAGAGGTATTGGACAAGTAGCTGCATTGTTAGGAATTCTTGCAATAGGTGCAGCGTATGTTCCGATTGCGATGAAGCAGCCGTTAGGACGTCGGAAAAAAATCATAGAAAATGTCAAGCCGGCTCTTGTATTGCAGGATGAAGCCTTTTTAGAAGAGAATCCATGGACTGGGTGTATTGAAAATAATTCAAAAGATACTGCCTATATTATTTATACATCGGGCTCTAGCGGAGAACCTAAAGGAGTAGAAATGAGTCATGTGGCTGCAATGAATACAATAGAAGAAATTTTACATATGTGGAATATTGGTGCGGAAGATTCCGTATTAAATATATCAGCATTTGATTTTGATTTGTCGGTTTTTGACATATTTGGTCTTTTAACTGTTGGAGGGACAATTGTTTTAATTGATGAAGACGACTTTAGAGATCCAGAAGTATGGAAAAATCTGATAGAGATTTATGGAATTACTATTTGGAATAGTGCCCCCGCGTTATTGGACATGTTTTTGATAATGGGGGAAAATAATCATTTTGGTAAATTGCGGTTGGCATTAGTGTCAGGGGACTGGATTCCTTTATATTTACCGGAGAAATGGTATAAAGTAACTTCAGCAAACTCGCAATTTGTAGCGTTGGGCGGAGCGACAGAAGGCGGAATTTGGTCCAACTATTATTGCGTTTCAAAAGTAGATAGATTGTGGAATTCTATTCCTTATGGGCAAGCATTACCAAAACAGAAATATAGGATTACGGATGAAAATTTTGTGGAGTGCGGAGTTGATATTCCTGGTGAATTGCAAATTGGAGGTGGAAGTCTGGCAAAAGGCTATATTAATGATGAAGAGCTAACAATGAAAAAGTTTATTACGGATGTAAAAGGGGAACGTTGGTATAGAACAGGAGATCGGGGAAGGCGATGGGCAGATGGAACGATAGAGTTTTTAGGGCGAATGGATACCCAAGTAAAGATACGTGGACATCGAATTGAGTTGGGAGAAATTGAAAGTGTATTAAAAAGTATTTCAAGAATAAAAGAAGCCGTAGTTGTTGCTCAGGGGGATAAATACCATAAAGAATTAGCTGCATTTTACTTGGGAGAGTACATTGCAGAGAGTGAAATAGAAGATTATCTTAAGATACATCTTCCTGAGTATTCTATACCGAATTCTATAAACAGATTAGAAAATTTTCCTCTTAATGCAAATGGAAAAGTTGATAGAAGAAGATTGGCAGAATATCAGAAAACTGATAGTGTGGAAATAATGTCTGACAAAGTATTAAATATTGTACTGATGATTTGGGAGGAGCTATTGAAAAATAAAGTGGCTGATTTGGATGAGAACCTTTTTAAGATAGGTGCAGACAGCTTGCTTGCGGCTAGATTTGTTGCGGCTATTAATGCTCGTTGCGGAATAGAGGTACGCATGAAAGAGGTCTTTATGAATCCATCAATTAACGCACTAACAAAATTGGTTGATAAGAGAAAAAATACAGATATAGCAGAATTTGTAGAAGAGGGGGAAATTTAAAAAATGCAGGACACGAAAAAAGTAGCAGGAGAATTATTAGTAGAGCTTGAAAAAAAAGGCGTTACTTTTGAAACTGTTGATGGAAAATTAAAATATAAAGATTCCAAAGGGAATTTTACAGAAAATTCTAAAGAGAAAGTTAAAAAATATAAAGAAGAAATAATTGAAATTTTGAAGAAAAAACAAACGATAGACGAGTTTATTACGGATAATGATTATGAAACTAATGTATATCCTTTGACTGATGTGCAAGCAGCCTATTTAGTTGGAAAAACAGAAGCTGTGAAGTGGGGTGGAATTGGATGTAAAGGATATATTGAGGTTGATTTTGGTTCCTACAGTGCAGAAGAACTATCAAGAGCTTGGAAAGTATTGGTAAATAGGCATGAAATGCTAAGAGCGAAAGTAACAGAGGTCGGATTTGAAATTTTAGAGAGAGATGAGATTGATTATGAAATTAAAATAGTAAATCTACAAAAAATGGCAGAGAGGGAAAAAGTAGATACTTTATCTAAGATTAGGGAGGATTTTGGTGAATATGTTTTTCATACGGAGGAACCTCCATTATTTAAAGTGCTAATAACGAAGCGTATAGAAGGAAATTTTTTCCATCTACTTGTTGATTTAATTGTTTCAGATTTTGCAAGTGTGCAACTTCTGATTTCTGAAATGGGAGAACTTTTGAAAGGAGCTTCATTAGAAAAAATAAGGTATAAGTTTTCAGATTATGCAATGTTCAATCAACAACGTAAAGGAAGTTTAAAATGGCATCAGGATAGAATGTATTGGTTAGAAAGACTGAAAAAATTGCCGGAGGCTCCAATTCTTCCACAAGATGGACGAGCCGCAGATAAGTGTGAAAATACATATGAATTTTATCGATTTCAGAAACATATTAATCAGTCTGACTGGAAACGTATAAAGGAAATTGCAGGAGAATACGGAGTAACAGTTTCATCGGTGCTTATTGGTATATACGCAGAAGTTATTTCAAGGTGGAGTTCGAATAAACATTTTACACTCAATTTACCAATTCAAAATAGACCAACTATCGGAAATAATACTAATTCCATAGTAGGAGACTTTACAGCAGTGAACTTGCTAGAAGTAAATGTAACTCAAAATATGAGTTTTATAGAAAGAGTCAAAGAAATTACAAAAAGATTGATGGAGGATTTAGAGCATAATTCTTTTTCTGGTGTCGAAGTGCTAAGAGAACTGAGTAAAGTGTCTGAAGAAAAGGAATTATTAATGCCGATCGTATTTACAGGGGTTTTGAAGACTGATGGCACTGTAGGCACTATTGAATATGGGTTTAGTCATACCCCTCAAGTATGGATTGATTGTCAGATAGTCGATGAGATAGATTCAGAAGATCAAGAAAAAGGCCTGATGATAAGCTGGGATACAAGAAAAGGTGCGATAAAAGAATCTATTGTAACGGAGATGTTTGAGTCTTTTACTGAAACAATAAGAATACTTGGAATAAAACATTCGGAAGAATGGAAGAATCCATTGGAAATTATAGTGCCAAGTGCGAGTAAGAAAAAAGTAATTTGCGAACGAAATAAAGGTATTACGAATCAATCACGTATTCAACAGAGATTTGTTAAGTATGCGAAAAAGAATTCTAATAAAACTGCCGTAATAGATGCTGTTGAAACAGTGACATATGGAGAATTGTTGGAAAGAGCAGAATATATAGCAGGTTATTTAAGAAAAGAATTTGTGGAAAATAGAACTGGACTGGTTGCGATAAGAATGAAAAAATCTGTAAATCAAATTGCAGCAGTAATGGGTGTTTTGATTGCTGGATTTTCTTATTTACCTATTGATATAAAACAGCCATTGGCACGACAAGAAAAAATTTTATCAAAAGCAAATGTTATTGTGGAATTGGATGAGAAAAAAGTAAATATGATACTTCAGAATTTGGAATACCGATTAGAAAAGCATCCAGAATTCCAAAATCCTATTGCATATGTAATATTTACTTCTGGCTCTACAGGAGAGCCTAAAGGTGTAGTAATGTCACATACTGCGGCACAAAATACTCTTATATCTATTGAAAATATGTATAATATCTCGGAAGAGGATACAATCCTTGGTATTGCGGAACTGTCATTTGATCTTTCTGTATTTGATATATTTAGTGTATTGGGAGTTGGTGGAACATTAGTATTACCGAATCCAGAAAAAGGACCAGATGCATCCCATTGGGGCAGATTACTTAATGAATACAAAGTGACCTTGTGGAATAGTGTTCCAGCGCAGGCGGAAATGTTAGATGCTTTTGCGTCTAAATCGGAGAGTTATCCGACAGTTAGATTAGTACTGTTATCCGGAGATTGGATAAATACTAGTCTGCCAGGAAGACTAAGAAAGATTATGACCAACGCTCAAATGATTAGTTTGGGAGGCGCTACGGAAGGTGGGATTTGGTCTATATATCATGAAATTGATGAAATAGAAGAAAGGCCTACTATATTATATGGAAAAGCTTTGCTTGGACAGTGGATGGGAGTTGTAGACGAGGAATTGAGAATTTGTCCGGAATATGTTTCGGGGCAAATTGCCATAGGAGGATATTCTTTGGCAGAAGGCTATTTAGGAGATACAACATTAACAAAAGAAAAATTTGTTTATGTGGAAGAAGAAAAGAACAGGATTTATCTCACTGGAGATAATGGAAGATATGTAGAGAATGGCGACATTGAATTTTTAGGCAGATTAGATAATCAGGTAAAAATCAATGGGCATAGAATAGAAATTGCGGAAATAGAAAATGCAATACGTGGAATGCAAAATATTGAAGATTGTTGCGTGGTTTATAATCAAAGTATAGGGAAGGGTGTGCTGATAGCTTTTATAAAAAATAAAATATCGAGCATTTCCTATACGAAAGAAGAATACAGAAAGCAGTTAGCCTTTTTTTTGCCACCAGCAATGATTCCTTCAGAGTTTGTAAATGTAGAGAGGTTTCCACTTTCTACTAATGGCAAAATAGACAGAAAAGGACTGGCAGAGAGTATACAAAAGAACATCAAGGTAAAGCATAATGCAAAAGCAACTTTAATTTCGCAAAAGAAGGAATATGTAGAACTTGCTAAAAGTATCAAAAAAATCGTATGCTCTATTTCTGGAAATGATTATATTGATTATGAAGATAATTTATTAGAAAATGGACTTGATTCTTTGTTATTATCTCAGATTTCTGGGCGCATAGTTAGTGACATACAAGAAGCACAAGGCATGAGATTTGATGAAATATTACGGGCATCGTTGACGATGCCAACAATTATGGGGATTGCTCAGTATATATCGGATTGTAAAAATCCTTCAAAAAATCAAATGCATAGTAATGCAGGAAATCAAACAAGAAATTCATATACTGTTGTATATATATTTGGGGATAACGAAAATGAAATAAGAGATGTTCTTATAGAAAAGTTGAGCGCTTCAAACATAAGTTGTAAGAGAGTGGGAGGGCAAGAAATAATTGAAAGATGTCATGAAGACATAAGTGTTAAAAAGAAATATATTATTGCCTTTTCCGAAATGGCTTCTTTATGCATAACTAAGGCAAGTGAACTATTGGGGGAAAACATTATTATTAACCGCATTTTTTTAATAAATCCATCTAAAGCAAAAGAAAGTGATTTATATTTAGGAGATATAAGCATAATTGACGGAAATTCAGTTGCTATTAAATCTTGGGAAAAGGCTGTTTTAGGTAACGTTAGAGAATTTGAATCTAATAGTAATGACATTTTTGATATTATTATGAGGGAACTAGAAAATGATAAATAATCGCAGAACAATCTGTATTCTTGGCGGAACAGGTACTGTTGGTGTGACAGCGTGTAAGGTTTTAAGTAAGTTAGGCTATTCATTAAGAGTCAGTGTACGGAATATAGAAACAATAAAAGATACAGGAATGTATATGGCTCCCAACATCCAATTATTTGAACTTGATATTGATAAGGAAAGTAATATTGGAAAATTCTTTAAAGGAAGTGATTTGGTAATAGGAGCAATCGGACCTTCCGCAGACTATAGTGAAAAAATGTTACTTGAAGCAATGGCAGAGAATATTCCGTATGTTGACCCAGGAGGAATTCATTTAATTAGAAAAATGAGGAATTCTAGCATGAAAGGTACCGCTATAGTTGGTTCGGGAATATTTCCGGGGTTATCAGGATGGATGTTGTCTTCTGTGCTTAAAGAAGCTTTCAATGATGACTTAATAGAGATGATTATTGGAGGTGTCTATAATTTTTCAAAAGCTGCCGCAATCGATTATGTGGAAGAAATAAAAAGTTATAAAGCTGGAATTCCTATGGCATGTGTGCGAAATGGAAAAATTTTACCTGCTCAGAAAAGAAGTCCGCTGAATCTTCCAACAAGAATTTCGAAATTATCTATATTGCCATATGTTACAGAAGAAATTCAAGAAATTATACAAGGGAAATATATGCTTAATATTGATTCATATACGGCGGCACCTGTAAGTTTATTTTCAATAGTAAATAAGGCGCATTGTCAAAAAAAAGATTTAGTAAATGCATTAATGGGACAGAAAAATAGCAACCAAAAAGCTTTTATATGGGTAAGACAAAATAAAGGAAATGATAGTAGATGCATTTATTTTGAAGGAAAAAATCCGAGTGTTTTAACTGGCGAAATATTAGCGATTACTGCCAATGCAATATTTGAAATGCCTAGGAAGGATGGAATTTATACAATGGCAAGTTATCTTGAAAAATATCAAGTGTTAGATGAACTTAAAAAAATAGATAAGTTCAAATCAGAGGGAAAGATATGAAGAAAAAACAGATTTTAGTATGTGGAACAGGATTTGGGAAAATTTATTTGAAAGCTATTGCAGAAAGTAAAGAATATGAGCTTATGGGTATATTGGGAAAAGGAAGCGATAGATCCAGACTTCTTTCAAAGAATCTAAATGTGCCAATGTATACGGATATTAAAGAAATAAATCAAAATGTTGATGCAGCATGTGTAGTTGTACCTAATGCGGCTGGAGGTGGAAACGGTGCCAATATAGCTAAAAGTATACTTGCAAAAGGGATACCAACATTATTAGAACATCCTGCTCATGAGGTAGAAATTGTTAATTGTATAAGAGAATCCGGAAGTGCCGCTTTTATGTTGAATCCATTTTATCGGTATATCAAGCCAATTCGAGATTTTTTAGAGGCGGCACAAATAATAAGTAAACATGCTCATCTTATAAATGCATCCTTGGAATGCGCTATACATGTATTATATGATGGAATAGATATATTGGGGTGTGCGTTGGGAGGCTTATCTACATGGAAATTGGGAAATGTAGCAGAATCTTATACAACTTCTATGGCAGGAGGGGGTAACAGAGTTATTAGTGGTATAATTGGAATGGTTCCGGTAACATTTATAGTGAATACCAATGTGGATCGTAACGATATAGACCATCCATTACATTTATATCATAGAATAGAATTGACATTTTCCACAGGGCGGCTCTGTCTGGTCAATACCCATGGTCCGGTAATATGGCTTCCTTTCTTGCATATGCCAAGAGATGAATATGGAACACTAAGTATTAATGTAGAAGAGGAAGTAAATATACCCTCTGGTGTTACTATAGGAAATGTAATGTTACCATCAGTAAAAGAAACGTTTGAACAAATATGGCCGGATGCAGTAAAGAAAGCTTTAGAGATTTTATTTAAGCAAAATAGAACAGAAAAAATGTCCATGGCGCAATATCAAATATATGTATCAAAATTATGGTCTGAAATATGTCAGAAAGTGGGCTATATGAATATCGTTGATTATGACAATTTTGGTGACATAAAAAGTATATTTTATGATTTGGAAAAAAGACATTTAATAAAAAAGGAGAATGACGGGATTGAATGAAATTGAGAATGTATACGGAGAGACAGTAGAATTTTATGATTTATCAGCTCTTTCACAGATAGGGAACAAAAAAATTGTTTTAAACAAATTTGCTGATATGGTTAAGGATTTAGATGGAATCATTTTGGATATAGGTGCAGGAACTGGAAAAACAACAATAGAGATGGCTAATATGATATGTGATAAAGAAATAATTGCTTTAGAACCATCGGCTTATATGAGAACAGCATTTATGGCAAGATTAATGGAGCATAATGAAGTTAAAGAGAGAATTTCTCTATTGCCGATAGATGTAGGTAAATATTCATTTCGAGATAAAATAAGTGGTGTAATGTGCATGGGAGTACTTGGACATTTAAAAAGGGATGAACAAGAAAAATTATTGTATAAATTAGATAAAAATTTGAATATAAATGTCCCAATCCTGATAGAACTTTTAGAACCGAAATTTCTTGTTGCGCCAGTAGGAAGTAGAATATCGGTGGCTACTCAAGGAAGATTGCGCTATGAGACGTATATTACCGATATAAAGCAAGTGGGGATGGATCAATGGACATGGAGATTGACCTATAAAGTTTTTTGTGGTAAAAACATAGTTAGTACTGTAGATAGCCTAATGTCGTGGAATTATCAGAGTGTGGAAAAAATTTTAAACCAATTGACAAAAATGCACTTTAGAACAGCTAAATTATCAGAAACATTATTACTTGCAATAAAAGCACGATAAATATGAACTTCAGATAAAATTAACTCTCGAACTGTCAGGTGTTCCTAAAATGCCATATTTATAAGATAATTTAGCGATGTGCAGGGAGAACAATGAGAATTAATATTAAATTGTCAGTACAATGGGTTTTAAAAGTGACTTTATCGTCTTGTGAGATGCAGAAAGAAATGGAAGTAAGTGAAGTTTGTAATTTACATTAAGTAGTGTCTGCTTTTTACATGATTACAAAATTTGACTTTTTACTTTGGAAGTTGTAAAATTTAATTAGTCTTATCTAACTTCGGGAGGAATGCTTGTACATGACAAACCAATACATGAATAATCTTTATCGTGATCTGCTCTCTAATTCACCGCAGACAATAACCATAGATATTCCAGCAGACATGGGGACAGGGCAGATTTTACAGGTGGTCACGAAACAGGGAGCAGTTGTTTCGGACTGGAAAATGAATTATTTTTCAGATATGAACGTGCAGGGAGTGAGTAGCGAAGAATACATTCAAATGTTGTTCTGCTTCAATGATGGTGTTTCCTGGAATATTGCAGATAGCCGACAAAGTATCAGCATACAAAAAGGTGAGTCCTGTATTTATCGTGGACACGGGAAAATGGAATATCTGTGCTATTCCAAACAAAACGATTTCCTTTTCAAAAATGTAAAAGTACCACTGTCGTATTTCCGTAAAATTATGAATGACTATTTTGATGTTGGTGAGATTGAGGTTTATCAGAAAAAACTATTGGAAGGTATATCAAAAGTAGGTATTACTCCCTATATGGAGCACATTTTTGCGGAACTGAAAGACTTCACGCAATATCGCGGCGGATTGGGATACCTGTTTTTGGAAAGCAAAGTTTTTGAGTTGTTATCTGTATATTTGAGTGAGATTTTGGAACTGAGTATTCTTGCGTCAACTTATATAGCAATTTCCAGAAGTGACCGAGAATCCATCATAGAAGCGAAGAGAATCATTGACAGTCAGCTTGCTTTGGCACCAAGTTGTGAGGAATTGGCGCGAAAAGTCAATATTAGTACTTCAAAATTGTCAAAGGGTTTTTCCTCGCTGTTTGGAACATCGGTTCATGCGTATATTATAGATCAGCGATTGGAAAAGGCGGCAAGTCTACTATTAGAAAGTAATTTGAACGTAAGTCAGGTGGCAGCATTTGTAGGCTATTCAAAACCGAGTAACTTTGCTGCGGCATTCAAAAAGAAGTATGGGGTAATTCCTAAAAACTATAAAACGGAAAATACGATTGGTTAAAATTAAAAAATACCGATTTTGGGTAGAATAAAACCGTTTTTGGGTTGGAAATGTAGGCGTAAATTGTTATTATATGTGGTGTAGTTAGAAAATACTAACTACACCATTTTTTAGATAGGAGGATACTGGTATGAGTTC
This sequence comes from Blautia sp. 210820-DFI.6.14, assembly GCF_020558815.1. Lineage (NCBI taxonomy): Bacteria > Bacillati > Bacillota > Clostridia > Lachnospirales > Lachnospiraceae > Blautia > Blautia sp. 210820-DFI.6.14. Next base: position 107,860 of record NZ_JAJCKS010000007.1, on the reverse strand, counting down.
CCAGAAAAAAAGTTCCCGGCTTGAGGGAAAAGATTTAATTACTATCGGCATCTACACCGTCATCTATGTCGTCATTGTTATGCTGGTGGCGATGCTTGGCTTCATCCCCATTTTTATTCCGCTGATGGCGGTGCTGTGTCCTTTGATTGGCGGCATCCCCTATATGCTGTATGTTACAAAGGCTAAAAAATTCGGGATGACTGCAATCATGGGTTTCCTGATTGGTCTAATCATGGTGTTCTTCGGCAACGGCTATCTTACTATGGTAACTGGTCTTGTTGGCGGCCTGTTGGCTGACGTGATCCTGAAAAAGGCAGACTACAAAAGTGCAAAGAGTACAGTTCTTTCCTGCGGTGTGTTCAGCATCTGGGTGTTTGGCAACTTTGCTCCCATTTTCCTGAACCGTGAAAGCTATATGGTAATGCTGACTGAAGGATACGGCACTGAATATGCAGCTACCCTTAATACATATATGCCTATGTGGATTGCGCCTATTTTGCTGGTTGCCTGCTTTGTGTTTGGCCTTGTCGGAGGTATGATTGGGAAAGCCATTTGCAAAAAGCACTTCCAGCGTGCCGGTATTGCATAATGGCGCGGGAAATTCTGCTCAGCAAAAAAACAGAACAAGGGTTGCGGCTCGATCCGCGTACAAAACTGTTGCTCATCTTCATCATAAGCATTTTTGTCATGGGTGGAACAGGCGGAGAAGCTATGGGACTGATCCGCCTTGTTCTTTGTGTGGTTCCGGCTATATTGCTGCTTACCTCGAAACAATGTGCAAAAGCTGTGGGCTATATTGCTGTGTTTTCTGTTTTTTATGCTGTCCAAATTTATGTTTTGCCGCACCTTACGGGGATATTGAATTTCCTTGTTCTGTTTACAACAGGATTCTTCTGCCGAATCCTTCCCAGTGTTGCGATTGCTGCCTATGCAGTGAAAACAACAACGGTCAGTGAATTGATTTCCGGCATGGAAAGAATCCATATGCCTAAAGAAGTGACGATCCCCTTAACGGTCATGTTCCGCTTCTTTCCAACTGTCTTTCAGGAGTCAGAAGCAATCAGTGACGCTATGAAAATGCGTGGGATTAAACTTGGAGGGAAAAAATCTTCAAAAATATTGGAGTATAAGCTGATCCCGATGATTACCTGCTCCGTGAAAATCGGTGAGGAACTTTCCGCTGCGGCAATTACCCGTGGCCTCGGCGCTCCTGTCAAACGCACAAACATTTGCCAGCTTAAATTCAATTTTGCCGATGTGGTGCTGATCTTGTTTTGTTGCTTTGTAGTGTTTTGGGCGATTGCTTCCCCGATAATTTCCGCAGGAGGGATTTTGCCATGATAGATTTTCAAAATGTTTCTTTTTCTTATGGTGAAGAATCCAGCGGCGGAGGGATTAGAAATGTCAATCTCACCATAAACACAGGGGAATTTGTTTTACTCACGGGAGAATCCGGCTGTGGGAAAACAACGATTACCCGTTTGGTAAATGGGCTGGTGCCTCATTATTACGAGGGCAAATTAGAGGGCGATGTCCTTCTGGACGGAAAAAGCGTATCAGATACGCCGCTTTATGACTTGGCTGCTATGGTGGGATCTGTATTCCAGAATCCCAAAAGTCAGTTTTTCAACGTGGATACGGATAGTGAATTAGCCTTTGCCTGTGAAAATTTAGGCTATCCTCAGGAGGATATCCTGAAAAGGATTGACCGGACAGTTTCCGATTATCATATTGAAGATTTGATGGGGCGAAGCGTGTTTGCTCTGTCCGGAGGCGAAAAGCAAAAAATAGCCTGTGCTTCATCAAGTGTATTGCTGCCGGGAATTATGGTCCTGGACGAACCATCTTCTAATTTGGATATGGCTGCTATTGATGACCTGCGGCAGGTCCTAAGCCTCTGGAAAAAGCAGGGCAAAACAATTCTGATCGCAGAACACCGCCTTTACTACCTTCACGATCTTGCAGATCGTATGCTGTATGTAAAAGATGGGGAGATTGAACGGGAATACACGCCTGCTGAATTTGACAGCTTATCGGACGGCACTCGAAAAGAAATGGGGCTGCGGCCGTTTTCTCTCTCGAAGTTGAAGCCTGCGAATCAGTATCAGGCGCATACAGCTAAACAGATGGAATTTCAAAATTTCTGCTTTGCGTATAAAAAGCGGGAACCGGAAAGCCTCCATATTCCGAGTGCAGAACTGCCTGTTGGAGAAACGATTGCCATTATCGGTCTGAATGGCGCTGGAAAATCTACTCTGGCCCGCTGTATTTGCGGACTGGAAAAGAAGTGTGGCTTTTTGCAGGTTGAGGGGAAAACCCTTGATTGGAAAGCCCGGCTCAAACATTGCTACATGGTAATGCAGGATACCAGCCATCAGCTATTTACCGAAAGCGTGGCGGATGAAGTGCTTCTGAGCATGGACAACAAGGATGAAACTGTTGTGGATAAAATCCTTAAACAGTTTGATCTGCTGGAATATAAAGACAGGCACCCGCTTTCTCTTTCCGGCGGGCAAAAACAGCGGGTAGCGATCGCGTCTGCCATTGTGAGTAACCGGGAGATCATTGTGTTTGACGAACCAACAAGCGGGCTTGATCTCAAACATATGCGGGAAGTTGCGCGGAGTTTGAAGTCACTCGCGGATCAGGGCAAAACGCTTCTTGTTATTACGCATGATCCGGAGTTGGTGATGGCGGGATGTTCGTATGTAGTCCATATGGAAAAAGGGCAAGTAAAAGAAAGCTATCCATTGGACGAATCCGGCAGTAAAAAGGTTTTGGATTTTTTCCGAATCCGCCAGTGAATTTTAGAAATTATGAATGTCAGGGCCGCCTTGACTGGACAGAAAGATAATGATAAGAGGCCGCTTTACTTTGGCGGCCTCTTGTTTTTGAAGCACAGACAGTACGGCTCAATATAAGGAGGGCTTATGTTCAAAAAAATCTTTGAGTACGCAGGGCCATATAAGAAAAATATGTATGTGGCCACGGTTGTCGTACTGGTCAGCGTTCTTATGGGCATCCTGCCTTTTGTGCTGGCCTATCAGGTCATTTCGCCATTGGTTATGGGCGATTCTGTTGAAACAGAATTTGTTTTATTGCGTGTTATAGGGGTTTTGATCTGTCTTGTTTTGCAGGCGTTTTTTTATGGATGGGGATTATCAATTTCTCATAAAGCAGCATATAACACATTGTTCCGGCTGCGGGTATCTCTGCAAAAGAAGTTTGAGAAACTTCCCCTTGGCATTGTGGAGGAAAAAGGGACAGGGACAATCAAAAAGCTGTTTGTCGATGATGTGGACAGCTTGGAATTGCTCCTTGCTCATTCAGTCCCAGAGGGTATCGCAAATTTACTGATCCCGCTGGTGATTTATGTTGCTATGTTTTGTGCGGACTGGAAACTGGCTCTTATGTCTTTGGCCTCTATCCCGATCAGCCTGCTCTCCATGGTCATTATGTACTCTGTTGGAATGAAGCGCATGGGTCCCTACTATCAGTCTGCACAGAAAATGAACAACACGATCATTGAGTACATCAATGGTATGGAGGTTGTCAAGGTTTTCAACCGGGAGAGCGAATCTTACGAGAACTTCCGCAAGGATGTAACGGACTATCGGGATTATACCTTGGCATGGTATAAGGCCGCCTGGCCCTGGATGGCGATATACGGAAGTCTACTGCCCTGCACTGTTATTCTGACTTTGCCTCTTGGGGCATGGTTTGTTCTCTGTGGCATAAGCACTTTACCTGATTTGATTTTAGTCCTCTGCCTTTCCCTCAGCATTGGGATTCCTCTCCTGAAAGCACTGGGCTTTATGGAGACGATTCCGAATCTGAATTATAAGATCACGGCACTTGAACAGATGTTAAATACGGCACCGCTGCAAGCTGCTGAGGATGATTTCCACGGACAGGATTTTAACATTTCTTACGATCATGTTTCCTTTGCGTATCAGACGACACAGCCTGGCCCAGATGGGAAACCGATAATAGCGGAAAACGAAGTCCTCCACGATATTACCTTTGTGGCACAAGCAGGACAAAAAACTGCCCTGGTTGGTGAATCCGGTTCTGGCAAGAGCACCCTTGCAAAACTGTTGATCCACTACTATGACCCGCAGAAAGGGAGCATTTCCATTGGCGGGCAGAAACTTTGTGATATGAGCCTGGAGGCATTGAACAGCCGCATTTCCTATGTGGCTCAGGATCAGTACCTGTTTAACACCTCCCTGCTGGAAAATATCCGTCTTGGACGTTTGGATGCTACCGATGAGGAAGTAATGCAGGCGGCGAAGAAAGCCCGGTGTATGGAGTTTCTGGAAAAGCTGCCGCAAGGTATTCACTCCATGGCGGGCGATGCGGGGAAAATGCTTTCCGGGGGGCAGCGCCAGCGAATTTCCCTGGCGCGGGCAATATTGAAGGATGCCCCGATTGTAGTGCTTGACGAGGCCACGGCCTATGCTGATCCAGAAAATGAGGAAAAAATGGAGGCTGCTATTGCGGAGCTGGTGGAGGGAAAAACCTTGGTAGTTATCGCTCACAAACTTCCCGCTATAATGAACGCAGATCAAATATGCGTTATGGATCACGGAAAGATGGTGGCAACCGGAAAACATCAGGAGCTGATTCAAGCTTGCCCAGAATACCAAAAGTTGTGGAAAGCGGCTCAGGACAGCGCCGAGTGGAAAGTATCTACTGCAAAGGAGGGAAGATAAATGTTTGCATTGATTTCAAGAATCCTGAACCTCTCCGGGAGGTATAAAAGCCGTATTCAGGCTGCATTTCTATGTGCATTTGTCGAGTCCATTCTCTCCAAAATGCCGATCTTCATGGCGTTTATTGTCTTGGCCGGGTTTGCTGATAATACGCTGACTGGAAAGACCTGTCTGTTTGTCGGACTTGGATTATTAGCTGTTGTAGTGGTTCAGACAGTGGTTCACTATTTGAGCGACCGTCTGCAAAGTGCCGCTGGATTTATGATCTTTGCTGATAAACGGATGGAGTTGGGAAATCATTTAAGAAAAATGCCGATGGGTTACTTTACATCGGGGAATATTGGCAAAATCAGCTCTGTTCTCAGTACGGATATGGTATTCATTGAGGAAGTTTCTATGAGTACCATTGGCAACATGATGAGCTATATGCTGTCTACTTTGGTTTTAGCTGTTTTTATGTTCGTACTGGATTGGAGACTTGGGCTGATTGCGGTAATCATTACCTTGCTGGCATCACTGGTTGCAAAATATATGAATAAGGTTTCCTTCAAGGAGGCTGTCGGGCGTCAAAACCAAAGCGAGAATTTGACGGATGCGGTCTTGTCTTTTGCTGAAGGAATTGGGGTTATCAAAAGTTACAATCTGCTCGGAGAAAAATCTGACGAATTAACGGAAAACTTCAAAAAATCAAGGGATGTCAATACGAAGTTTGAGCAGAAAATGACACCGTGGACCACTGGCTTAAACATTCTCTATGGCGTGGGTATTGCCGCTATCTTCGGTTTATCCGTTTTTTTACATCAGGAAGGCGTACTCTCCCTGGCTTATCTTTTGGGCGTGCTGCTGTTTGTCTTTGATCTCTTTGGACCTCTGAAAGCTCTTTATGGAGAAGCAACCCGACTGACCGTGATGAATGCCGCATTAGACCGCATTGAAGCTGTTTTGGACGAGCCCGAACTTCCCGATAACGGAAATCAACATATTCTGTCACAGGCACAGCCGGATCAGCCAGAAGTACAATTTAGCGATGTGGGCTTCGCCTATCAGGACAAGGAAGTCCTGCACAACATCAGCTTCTCTATGCAGAAGAATACCATGACCGCACTTGTGGGACCGTCTGGCGGTGGCAAATCCACGATTGCGAACCTTCTGGCGCGGCTGTGGGATGTGAAATCCGGCAAAGTGACAATCCGTGGTACAGATATTCGGGATGTACCTCTCGCCGAACTGATGGAACAGATCAGCATGGTTTTCCAGAGGGTGTACTTGTTCCAGGATACCATTTACAACAATATCAGCATGGGTAAACCGGACGCTACCGAGGAAGAAGTCTATGAGGCTGCAAAAAAAGCCCGCTGCTATGATTTTATCATGGCGCTGCCAGATGGATTCCAGACAGTCATCGGTGAAGGCGGCTCTACTCTGTCCGGCGGCGAAAAGCAAAGAATCTCTATCGCCCGATGCATTTTGAAGGACGCACCGATTGTCATTCTGGATGAAGCGACTGCAAGTGTTGATACCGATAATGAAAGCTATATCCAGGAGGCAATCAATGAGCTGGTAAAGGGTAAAACATTACTTGTGATTGCACATCGCCTGAATACCATCCGTCAGGCAGATCAGATTTTGGTGATCTCTGATGGACGGATCAGCGAACAGGGAACCCATGACGAGCTTATGGCAAAAGCCGGGATTTATCAGGATTTTGTAAATATCCGTAAAAAGGCTTCCGGCTGGAGCCTTGCATAAAGGAGGAACCGATGAAGATTCATGCGTCCGGGGAGGATTATCTGGAGGCTGTGCTGATTCTTCAAAAGAAGCAGGGTATGGTCCGATCCATTGATCTTGCCCGGCACATGGGATTCAGTAAACCGAGCATCAGCCATGCAGTAGGTGTGTTAAAGAATGGCGGTTTCCTGACTGTCGATGAAGATGGATACCTCAATCTGACTAATGCCGGGCGGGAGGTTGCCGAGAAAATTTATGAACGCCATCAGTTCTTTACGGAGCAGCTTGTAGCTGTCGGGGTTGATCGGGAAACTGCAGAAAGAGATGCCTGTCGGATAGAACATGTAATCAGTGAAGAAGCTTTTGAAAAATTGAAAACTTCGGTTGAAAAAAAGTATTAGTACAATGTTGATTCACCGAATCTTTTATGTTCATCATACTATAGAATTGTTGAGAAACGTGAAACAGGGTATGAAACTCGTATACTAAAAGACATTCAGAGTGGAATTACACTAGAAACACTTATGGCAAAAGGACATAGGAAAACGCCGGAAGAAAAAGCAGCTGTTGCGAAACAAAAGAGGAAACAGAGGCGAGCAAAACGGAAAAAAGAAGCAAGAGATAATCTGACCAAAGAAGAGATCTTGCAAGATGACCGATTTTTCTGTATTGCTGGTTATACCTCCGGAGGTGCACCGTATGGTGTCACCTGGGAGGAAAAGGATTTGAAACCTTGGGAAGATTGGGAAGAAAATGAGTGAGTTGCCAGTGCAATCTTATTTTTCTCTTGTGACAGAAACAGGTTCCTTTTTTGCCGGAAGTAAGTCTGAACTGATCTCTGGAGCATCGAGCAGTGCAGTGAAATTTTGCTGAATGATCTCTAGGGTTTTCTGCTTTTTCTGCAATTCCTGTTTTTCCCGGACAGTAGCATCCTGTTCAGATTCAAGATTTTCAATCCGCTTCTGGATTTTATTAGAGCTTGGGATTTTGGTGACACCGAGATCCTGAAGCTCTTTTTTTAGTGAATCGTGGAGCTGGTATTCTGCCTGATGTTTGGTGCGGTATGCTTTTGGATTTTTAGCAGATTTACAATCTTCAATTACTTTACGACAAAGCCGGTAAGAATCGCAGTGTTTCTGAATGACTTTCTGCGTGCTCAGCTCACTGTTGATTTGTGCTATTCTTTGGTCGGCAACTTTCACAGAAGCTTCAATGTCAGATACATGCTGCCTGAAATCGTCATAATTCAGCAAGTTATTTTCGGAAAGATAGTTGAAGGTATGGGCTGCCTCTTTTAGATTATTGAGCTTTGCCCATCGTTCAAATCCCTCTCGATTTCCAGTTGTGACATAAGTGGAGATATTGATATACAAGCGAGCTTCTCTGGACAGATGTCTTGGAGTTTTTACTTTGCTACGATTTTTAGCCAGACGGATGCGAACATTTTCTTCGGAATAATAGCTTCCGAGAGATTTCATATAAGTGAAGTTCTTCTGCTCCGGTGCACGGAAGGACAGGTGCTTTCCCTGCCGGACTTCATATCCGGCTAACTGCATCTTTTGCAGAAATTCCTCATAGTTGATGGAAGTCCAGATTGATTTATCAACTGCGACACGTAGCTTGGCTTTCCAACTGGTGCCACGATGATATTCCATGTTCTCTTTATAGCTTTTACCTTTTTCTCCGGTTGGCATGCTGGTGGCAAGTCCATTTTCATGGCAGATACGATTACTGATTCTGCAGAGTTTATGGTAGCTCCGCTTATTGGAAACATACTTGTGATGATCAACAAAGCTTGCAGCGTTGAAGATGATATGATTGTGAATATGATTTTTGTCAACGTGTGTGCTGATCACGTACTCATATTTTCCTTTCAGCACTTCGTCAGCAAATTGTTGACCTAAGCGATGGGCATTTTCGGCATCAACTTCTCCAGGTTTAAATGATTGGATCAGATGAAATGCCAGGTTATCGCCTTTATCCATTCCATTCTTTTTTGCCATTTCTCTTGTCATAGAAAATTCAAGATCTGCAGTTTCCGGGGAACAGCCAAAACTGGAAACTAACAGTTTTTCATCTGTCTTATCTGGATTTGTAATATAGTCCAGAGCTTTCTTGTCAGTTACCTTAATGGGGAAGATTTTAAGATACGCCATAATTCTTTCACCATCTCTTTCAATTCTTGCATTTCTTCTGGATATAGATCTCCGGTGGTATTTACCTTTTTTGCAATCTGGTTGATATTTACACCAATCTTGTGCATTTCCTCATACTGTTTCTTCAGTGGGGTGGTATCGGTGTTGACGATGTAACCGTCGATTGCCATCTTACGCAGATAAGCTCCCATGTTTTTGGTTTTTGATTCTATCATCTTCCTGCGTATAAGCTTCCTTTCTTCTTCGGTGACATAAAAATGGATTTCTTTGTTTCTCTTTCTTTCAGCCATTGGTGGGTTCTCCTTTCTGAGAGGACAGTAGTATCGTTGCTTTCAACGTTTTTCAATTTAGGGCAGGGTACCCTAAATTGGGATTTCCCGGAAGTGTATCCTCACTTCCTGTCCTTGCTGTTTTACCTCTCTATTAGTTAAAGTCAGGAGAACCGGGAAAATGCAAAAGAATTTGGCAGGTAGTACGGGATACGAAAATGTGGTATGATTATGGGCAGGATATCAGAAGAATCAGGAGTTGAATAGATTGTGAAGAAAGAAGAAATTTTTGAATATGTGCAGAAACAGTATGGCACGATTCCGGAATATTTATGGAGTAAACTACCGGACAGTGCAGTACTTCGACATAAGAATGGGAAATGGTATGCAGTGATCATGACGGTTGAAAAATCGAAACTGGGATTAGAAGGAAGAGAGATGGTTGATATCATTGACGTAAAGTGTGATCCGGACATGACAAATATGATTATTCAGACTTATGGATTTTTACCTGGGTATCATATGAATAAGCAGCACTGGATCACTATTTTACTGGATGGTTCGGTCAGCGAAGCAAAGGTACTGGACTTTTTAGATATGAGTTATGACCTGATTGATGGAGCAGGCAGAAAGGAAAACAAATGAGAAAAGCAATCGTATATGCATCTGTGCATCATGGAATTACACTGATTTTTGAGCAAAAGGAAAACCGGGGATTTTATTCCTCGGTTTTTCGGCTGTTATGCTTCAGTCTTCAACTTGAAAAATATCTTCTACAGGCACTTTCAGGTAATGGGCCAGCCGGATTGCAATCTCAAGAGAGGGATTACGTTCTCCACGTTCGATGCGGCCTATAGTCTGGCTGCAGGAACCTATGGCTTCAGCCAAATCTGCTTGAATGAGATTCCGTTCTTCACGAATATCTTTTAATGTATTATTGATTGCCATTCAATCACTTCCTTTGCTTATTGTTATCAGCAGGATCATGAACCTGCTGTTGAAATCTAATGAAATCCCGGAATTTCTGCACCTTTGCATTTTCCGATTACTTTTCCAAAAATCTTAAAAGAGTCAGATTCCAAAACTTGGATAGGACGATATTTTTGATTTAAAGAAATCAGATAAACACCATCTGGCTCATCGTGTAATTCCTTGATGTAAGTATTACCGTTGAGATAGAAGATTCCAATTTCACCATTAGCAAGAGAATCTTTTTTCTGAATCCATGCGACATCGCCTGTATGATAAAGTGGTTCCATACTGTCACCGGAGATCCGTACACCAAAGTCAGTCTGCTCAGGAGCAAGGTGTCCTACGTCATAAGTTTCTTTTACAGAATCTTCCAGGTAATTTCCAGTACCAGCAGAAACTGGTTCCCAGGTAATTTCTACAGGATGATGGAATGGGATAATCTTTGCAGACAGTGGAGAAAACTTTTTAGAAGCTTTCAAAATATCAGCAAATTCAATCAATTTATTTCTGCCTTCTTCATTCAATCCACTCATAATGTTATATGGATTTTCTCCAAAGAAAGATTCATATATATCTTCGATATCAAGTAACTGGCAAAGTGTCAGGAAAACATGTAAAGCTGGTTCTCGTGCATTGGTCTCCCATTTGGAGATTGCTTTTGTAGTGACCTGAATACCTTCCTGAGAAAGCAGGTCTACCAGATCTGATTGAGAGTATCCTTTCTTTTTTCTATTTTCTGCTAATATTTCCCCGAAATCACGCATTTGTTCGCCTCATTTCTATTTGAATTTTCTATATGCATTATACCGTATGTTAGAAATAAAATCAACAATAATCTCCAAAATGGAGAAAATACAACCAAGATGTTACTTGACTATCTCCGGAATGTCGATATATACTAAACATACAGAAATTGATAAGACATCATATTGAAGGAAACAGCTAGGAGGTGAAAAGTTTGAGTGAGCGTGTGATCCTGCATAGTGATATGAACTGTTTTTATGCCAGTGTAGAAATGCTACATCATCCGGAATTTGCAGGAATGCCTCTGGCAGTAGGTGGCGATCCGGAAGCCCGGCATGGGATTGTGCTGACAGCAAATTATATTGCAAAGCAAAAAGGTGTAAAGACCGGAATGGCATTATGGCAGGCAAAACAGATTTGTCCGGAAATCATATTTGTACCACCACGGATGGATTTGTATTTGAGATTTTCAAAGATGGCAAGAGAAATCTATTCGGAGTATACGGACAAGATCGAGCCATATGGAATTGATGAAGCCTGGCTGGATGTATCGGACAGCAGAAATCTGAAAGGAAGCGGAATGACGATTGCAAGAGAAATCAGCCATCGGATTAAATACGAACTGGGTGTAACGGTAAGTATTGGAATTTCCTGGAATAAGATTTATGCGAAACTTGGTTCAGATTATAAAAAGCCGGATGCAATCACAGAGTTTAATCGAGAAAATTATAAAGACAGGATATGGCAGCTTCCAGCGTCAGATTTGCTTTATGTCGGAAGACAGACAAATAAGAAATTGCAAAAACTTGGAATCCGGACAATCGGGCAACTTGCGGAATCAGACGAAAAGTTGTTAGAGAGTCATTTTGGAAAAATAGGAAATGTATTATGGGCTTTCGCAAATGGCTGGGATGAAGATCCGGTTTGCAAGGAAGGATATGAAGCACCAGTAAAGTCGATAGGTAATAGCACTACAACACCGAGAGATCTGGAAAATGATCTGGATGTCTGGATCATTCAAATAGCATTGGCAGAAAGTGTAGCTGCACGATTGCGGAAACATGGATTTAAATGCAAAACAGTAGAAATTACAGTTCGAGATAATCGATTGTATAGTTTTTCCAGACAGATACATTTACGACAGCCAACGAATATTACAAACGAGATTGTAACTGCAGCATTTCAGCTATTTAAAGATAATTACAAATGGGAACATCCCATTAGAAGCCTGGGGATCCGAGCTGCGGATCTTGTGTTAGATGATATTCCCGTGCAGTTGGATTTATTTGGAAATCAGGAGAAAAAGGAAAAGTTAGAGAAGCTGGATCGTACTGTAGATGAGATCAGACGACGGTTTGGTTATTTCAGTATACAGCGAGCGGCAATGTATCAGGATAAAGTCTTATCCCACTTAGACGCTGGTACGCACACGATCCATCCACATAGTTATTTCCATGGGTAATTGGAGGGATAGATTTGAAAAAAGCATTAACCAGAAAACAGGAAGAAAGTTATCAGTGTATTTTACGATATACCAATGAACATGGATATCCACCGACAATACGGGAATTTGGAAAATTGATCGGGGTGAAATCAACATCATCAGCATTTTCCAGAATCAAGCAGTTGGAGTTAAATGGATATATCCGCAGAATCCCGGCATCGCCAAGAGCAATTGAGATTTTATAGTGAGGTGTCGGCATGAACAAAGTATATGTAGATGTAGTAGCAGAGTTTCGGAAAGACGGACAGCTGGTTCCCATATTTTTTACATGGGAGGATGGAAGAAAATATAGTATTGACAGAATTTTGAAAATCGAGCGATGCGCCAGCAGAAAGGCAGGCGGTGTAGGAATGATGTACACCTGTATGATACAGGGGCAGGAAAGCCACTTGTTTTACGAAGTGGATAAATGGTTTATGGAGAGAAAAACAGCATAAGGAGAGATTGGTATAGACGATATTATTTGGATTATTAACCGGCAGGGATAGTCACTTTCCCTTTATATTCCTGTAGGTTTTACATAAGAAGATGGATTCCGGTCAGCAAAGGCAGCTCCCACAATGCCTTTTGGATATCCGCTTCTGCAAGTTGTAGTAAGTAATTGCTTCCCATCAAAATCATGGGGAAAGCGAACTGGTCTGAAAGACCGCCAGTTAGTGTGATGATGATAAGGAGATTTTGAAACTGATGACAGACAGAGATTATGCAATTAAATCAATGAAAGAAATTACCTTCCAGATGGCAAGTCATGCACAGGATTATCTGGAAGTTACAATCGAAAGACATTATACTGATATTAAAGAATTGATGACAAGCTATCAGAAATTGATTTTGGAAAATCAGATTGTGTTAGAAGAACTGGATATGGAATGCCAGGAGAAAATCAATGAAGATATGGCATATGCATTGAGTTATCTGAGCATTTATAACAACCAGCTGAATGTGCCAAAGATGCACCGGGAGATGAATAATCTGATGATTATTTATGGATTGTCGGACATGATCTATCGGGGAATGACTTTGGTGAAGTTCTATGCACCGAATGGTGTGATGCTCAGTGAAATCCTTCACTCCTGTTTTTGCAGTCATTATAATAAGACAGATGTGGAAGTACAGCAGGAGTTAGGAATAGGCAGGACTTCTTTTTATAAAATGAAGAAGCAGGCACTTGGATATTTAGGATTTTATTTTTATGAGATCGTGGTACCGCAGGCAAAGGATAAAAGATTTAAACCGTCACTGGGCGTTGAGGAAGAGTAGGTGAATAATATGAGATACGAAGATTCGATGAAAGGTGTAGCTGCTCAGATAATCAAAGAACAGCTGAGAGCCAGTAAAATTAAAAACAATCCAGAAGATTTCCATTGGCATGATGAATATGCAACGTTGAATTTCTTTCGGTTTATCTGCAAAAATATCGGTAACTTGGGAAATGGAGAAATTGAAAAAATGGTCACACGCTTGAAAAGCATAGATCAGAAAGCAGTGGAAAACCATGTGAATGGTGCTGTTTGGGCATTTGATTATGATAAGATGTTCTGTGTATTGATGGAGAATGAAATTTGCCGAAAGGTGTGCGAAAAGAATAAATATAATAGTTGGATGAAGCTGATTGGACAGTATTGTATCTCAATGGCTTAAAGATAAAGAAAGTTGCTGGAGAGAAAAAATATTCTCCAGCAACTTTGTCTTTGATGAATAAAGGTCAATTTTTTATTTAACTATTCTCACTATTATTTGATTCAGTGATTTTTTTCTTCTTTGGAGAAACCAGTTTGTGACCGGAATAAATGGACATGCCCATACAAAGCAATGAAGAATAGGCAAAGTATTTATGTGCAGTCATAGATTTTTTGATTCCAGAATAAATGCATCCCAACATACAGAAAAGTGCGCCTAAGGACCAGTATTTATGTGATTTCATGATTTGATACCTCCTTTGATTTAACTGATTCAATCATAACGCTTTTTTACGAAAATGCAAAGAAAAACTTTGAATATAGTTCTGTAGAATTAGAACTTGGCTTTGCGATTCTGTATATTTAAGATATCCACAAGTATACTAAATTCAGAACGATTATTCGTTCTGGAGGAGGTGTTACGATGGATTTGAAAGCAGTAGGACAGCGAATCAAATCAGCACGAGAAGCAAAAAATCTCACGCAAGAGGAACTGGCTGCATTAGTAAATTTAAGTCCAACGCATGTGAGTGTAATAGAGAGAGGCTTGAAAGTTACAAAATTGGATACCTTTGTTACAATTGCAAATGCATTAGATGTTTCAGCAGATACTCTTTTGATTGATGTTGTGGCACATTCAGTTACAGGTGTTACCAATGAGCTGACAGAAAAAATTGAAAAACTTCCGATCAAAGAGCAGAAAAAAATGATCAAAGTAATTCACACATTATTGGAAGAGTGATATGACAAACTGGGAAGAGCGAGTAGCTCTTCTTTTTTTGACCTTTTATTCAGCTTTAAGTTGTAAAGTGTCTTTTCATGATAATAGAAATATGCTAAATTAGTTCTATAGAACAAGGTGTAATTCTACTTATATATTGGAGGAAAATGAATGAGAGAGAAAACTATTTATGAGAAGATTGCAGAAAAGTACAACACAACACCAGAAGAGGTACGCAGAGAAATGCAGATAGCCATAGATGCAGGATTTGATAATCCCGATCCGGCTGTGCAGGAAGAATGGAAGAAAATGACACTTAAAGGAGACAGACCAACACCGGAAGAAGTAATCAATTACGCAGTAAAAAAACTAAAAGGAAAATAAAAATATGAAGAAAAAGATAATTGCATTGTTTTCAGGAGCAGTGATCTTGATAATTGCTGCAGGAAGTATTTATGGGAAATCTGAATCTGGTCATAAGGAAGGCGAACCGGATGTAGTTGGAACATTTTCCGTAAATCGAGATGAAAATATTACAGTGGTTGCTAACCGGGGACATATCGGGGATAAAGAAGCTTTTGCAAGAGAACTTTTGCAGATGTACAAGGATGATTCATTTTATTCGACAAAATTCTCCACAGACAGGGGATATGCGACGAGCCTTGATATGAACATCTATTTATGGAAAGAGGATATTGAAGATGGGGAATCGGTAATGACAGCCGAATATAGACCTGTAGAATACGGAAAGGACTATGATGTAGTCAATCATCCTGATAAATTTCAACTATATATAGATGGAAAAGAAGTAGAAGAATAACACGATGAACTTTTTATACTGAAATATGTACGATTCCAATAATGATATGAACTTATGGGAATATATTGCGGATACTTTGTGAACTTTATCCTGATACAATGATTATGCTGATGAAAGAAGGCATAGATAACTGAATACAAGAAAGAGACGAAAGCCTCAGTAGTTAAGAAAAAACTACTGGGGCTTTTTTTCGTGCCTGAATTTCTCAGCCAATAACTGCGGGCGTATCCCGGCAGGATAAAGGCGGAGCAGGCATGATCCTAAACAGAGGTCCGCCTTCTGGATTTGAAACGAGCAACAAGATTTCAAATTCAGGAGGAACGGATATGTATATTGAACACCCATATTTTTACGAAGGAAAGTATTACGCAAATATTGATGGAGAAATGATCGAGATTACAAAAGAAGTTGCGTATGCGATGAATAATTTTTACAGAAGCAGCAAGGCAAAAAAAGTTGAGATTAAGAATGAACTGGGTGAGGTTGTGGATAAGATGCTGAGAGAAGTACCTTACAGCGGTCAGTCCATTGATGGAGAAGGCTTCATGATTGAGGATTTTCCAGATCTGAACTGTGATGTGGAGCACTGTGTACTGACAAAAATGGAACAGCAGGATATTCACACAGTGATCAATCAACTGAACTCAGAGGAACGCATGATTATTTATGGCATTTTCTTTGAAAACAAGACACAGACACAGATGGCGGAGATTATGGGGATTTCCAGACAGATGCTGTCATACAAGCTGAAATCCACTCTTAATAAGATGCGTGAAATGTATATGAATAAATTTTTTTAAAAAATTTTTCAAAATCTTTTGCATTTGCCAAAGTCATTTGACTTTAGTAATTAGAGGAAGTTAAAGGACTTCCTAAAATGAACCATGATAACTGAATATCCAATAATAACTGACGTGACATTTCATGCAAAGAGCACGAGGAAGATGCCGCTATAGGATTATAAGACAAAACAAAGATTTTTAGTTCAGTCTGTAATGCTGCGAAAAAGCACTGACCGAAGCCAGCTGGCAGGCTGGTGATGCGATGATATGTATGAGATGCGATACACTTGCAGATCCTGAGAAGTCTGTAACTGGTAAACCTATGAACTGCTGGAGCCTGGAAACGAGAGTTTCCGGGGTGTGGTCCGGAGTATGCATCTGGGCAGGTTATTATTCCCTTCCTGCATATGCGGGAGTAACGATTCGGGGTATCGAGGATAAATAGAATCGAGCGAGCACTGTTTAATAATCAAATTGGCTATAGAGGTTATGCGGCAGAGCTTTCCCTATGGGAAAGAAACTCTGCCGTATTCCTGTGGAGCCAATATAGCGCTATGGATGCTTTACAAATAAAAATAATAGATTGGAGAGAGGACAAATGACAATCCGCAGAGGAGATATTTTATGGGCAGATCTCGGTATGTTTCCTACAACATCTGTTCAGGGTGGAGTAAGACCGGTGATCGTAGTGAGTAATAATAAAGCCAATACATACAGTTCAGTCATAACGGTAGTTCCGCTGACATCAAGAATTTATAAGAAACGGTATTTGCCAACACATGTATTTATCAGCAAATATGATATGACGGGAATCCGAAAAGGAAGCCTGGCACTGGCTGAACAGGTTATGAGCATTTCTACGAAATGTATTATTGAGAAATGCGGAAGAGTAAATAAGTGGAGCCTGGATCGGGTACTGAAAGCAGTACAGATTCAGATGGGAATGGAAGGAGAAGGGCATGACGGCAGAGGAATATAGAAACTATCTGGAGCAGGATTTCAGTGATGTAGATATCAATGAAATGACTGATCTACGGATGATAAAAGCAGACAGAAATAAATCGCTTCAGGAACGGAGAGATATTTTTCTGAATAAAGTAGGAAATCCATATTTGGTCCGGATCGGCAATATGAAAGTAAAAGTCAGATTTGCCAATAACGGTATATCTATGGAGCAGGCATTTGAGAATATGCTTCTGAGTGTCTGAAAAAGTACTGGCAAGATTGAGGGGACTGTGTTAGAATGTCAGTAAGGACAAATTATGCAGCCCCCTTTTATTACATGGATTTTCTGACGTAATAAAAGGAGGTAAGATATGTATCAGAATATCAATAAAATCTATCATGCCGCCATCTATGTCAGATTATCTAAAGAAGATGGCGATATTTCTAGTTCAGCAAAACTGGAAAGTAACAGCATTTCTAACCAGAAAGCTTTGATTCTGGATTTCCTGAAAGACAAAAAAGATATAGAAGTTGTTTCAGTCCGAGTTGATGATGGCTACTCAGGCTCTAATTTTGAGCGCCCTGCATTCCAGGCAATGCTGGAAGATATCCGGCGTGGGATTGTAGACTGCGTAGTGGTAAAAGATTTATCACGATTTGGAAGGGAATATATTGATTCCGGGAAGTATATCGAGAGATTATTCCCGGCTCTTGGTGTGCGTTTTATTGCTATCAATGATAATTATGACAGTCTTAAGGGAAAGAATCAGGCAGACGAAATCATTATCCCATTTAAAAATTTAATCAACGATGCTTATTGTCGTGATATTTCTATTAAGATCAGGAGTAATCTTGAGATTAAGAGGAAAAAAGGTGAGTGCGTGACTCCGTTTGTAGCATTTGGATACAGGAAGACAAAGACAGATAAGCATAAATTAGAGATTGACCCATCTGCAGGCAGTGTAGTACAGGATATTTTTAAGATGAAGCTGCGGGGAATGAGTCAGGATGCGATCGCTAATCGTTTAAATGAACTGGGTATTCTTTCCCCATTTGAATATAAAATCAGCAGCGGCAGTCATTATGAAACTGGCTTCCGGCAGAAAGAACAGGCACTTTGGAGTTCCGTTACAGTCCGTAGGATACTGGAAAACGAGGTTTATATCGGAAATCTTGTGCAGGGAAAAAGGACAACACCGAACCATAAAGTGAAGCAGACTTATGTGAAACCGGAAGATGACTGGATCCGGATTGAGAAAAATCATGAGCCACTGGTGAGTGACCGTGATTTTGAAATTGTGCAGAGGCTTCTGGGCATGGATACACGTACTTCACCTTACCAAAAGCAGGTATATCTGTTGTCCGGAATTGCTGTATGTGCGGATTGTGGTGCACCTATGACAAGAAAGGTTTCTACTGTGGCAGGGAAAAAATATGCTTATTATCTATGTTCCGCAAATAAAGAAACAAAACGCTGTTCTAGTCATAGAATACCGGAAAAGGATCTGGAAGATGCCGTACTGGTGATGCTGAAACAGCATATCCAGAATATCCTGCACCTGAAAAGAGTCCTGGAATTTGTTGGTACTGTGCCATTTCAGGAGATCAATATGAAGAAGCTGCAGGACAGGCTGGAGAAGAAAAAACAGGAGACAGAACGTTGTAAGGAGTTACGGATGATGCTCTATTCGGATATGAAAGAGGGCATTGTATCAAAAGAAGACTATGTAGAGCTTCATGCAGCCTATGGAAAGAGGCTTAGAAATGCGGAAGAGAGTATCCGTGCAATCCAGAAAGAAATGGATAGTGAGCTGGAAAAAGCAGACAATGCCAATACCTGGCTGGATTATTTTGTGAAATATCAGGATATTGAAGAACTGTCCCGCACAGTGGTGGTAGAACTGATCAGGAAAATCAGAGTATATGATAAAAAGAATATAGAGATCACTTTTGATTTTGATGATTGTTATCAGACATTGCTGAATCAATTACCGGCTATGGGAGTTGATACGGTAGTAGATGATGATAATAATCTGCAGGTCAAGGTAAAGGAGGTTGTATAAAATGGCACGAAAGAGTAGGAAAAACATTCCGACAGTAGTCGGCAGTGCAACCGTCCAGACAGAGGTGAGAAGACCATTCCGGGCAGGATTGTATGCCAGAATTTCAATGGAAACAGAAGAAACATTAGAAAGAGGGACGATAGAAACCCAGGTGGAATTGATGAAAAACTTTGTAGCAGATACGGAAGATATTTCGGTTGCGGAAGTTTATAAGGACTCAGACTATTCAGGTACAAATTTTGACCGTCCTGGATTCGTACAGATGATGGAAGATATCAAGCATGGAAAAATCAATTGTGTTATTGTAAAAGATTTGTCCAGACTTGGAAGAAATTATGTCGAAACCAGCAACTATATTGAACGAGTATTTCCGTTTTTTCATGTAAGATTCCTGGCTGTGACAGATGATTTCGATTCCTTCAGAGAGGGTGTGGATCTTACAGTTCCACTGAAGAATATTATCAATGAGTTCTATTCGAAAGACCTTGCCAAAAAGAGCAGCAGCGCAAAAAAAGCTCTTTGGAAAAAAGGAAAATTTACAAGTGCCTGGGAACCGTATGGTTACAGAAAGTCAGAAGAAGACCATCATCAGCTGATCGTTGATGAAGAAGCTGCAGAACATTTGAAAAGTATATTTTCTATGTATATGGATGGCAGGAACTATAGTGATATTGCAAGACAGCTCAATAAAGATGGAGTTTTATCGCCGACTTTACAGAGAAAATTCTATAAAACCGGTGAGAAGCCGCTTCCGGAGTCAAAACCCTGGAACAATTATGAAGTGAAACGAGTTCTTCAGGATGTTCATTGCACAGGTGATTCTGTATTTGGAAAATATCAGCAAAGTGTTTTCCAGGGAAATAAACAGAGAAATCGACCAGAGAGTGAATGGGTGCATGTGGAGAACACGCATGAAGGGATTATAGATAGAGAGTTGTTTCAACAGGTACAATCTAAAATCCAGGAATATACGGAAGCTTATAAGAAGAAACATCAGCAGAACAATGGGGCTATTAGAAACCATAATTTCTATACAGGAAAGATATGGTGCGGAGGCTGTGGCAACCGCATGACGTTGTCCAGAGAAAGAAATGGCACATTCTTTTATATCTGCGGAGCCAATACTAACCATAAATCCGGAGGAAAGCAATGCAAAGGGCACAGAGTCAGAAAAGAATATGTGGATGACGATGTTCTTCGCCTGATCCAAACGCATATGAAAACCGTATTGGATACAGAAAAAATGATTCAGAAAATGAATGCAGCTTCCAAAAATCAGACACAGTACCTGCTTTTGGATAAAGAGGTAGGAAAACTTCGACGAGAACTAAGCCGTATCAGTAAGCGTAAATCGGATTTATATGAAGACTATTCCGAACGTTTGATTACAGAAGAAGAATACATACAGTTTTCTCGGATCTATTCCAATGAAATTGAGAATATCAAGAGCCGTCTGGACACAGTATTGGCGGCACAGGTTCGGTATTCCCAGGATTACCACATTGAAGAAGGCTGGGGAAATGTGATACATACTTATATGTCAAAGCGTAAGCTGACAAAAGAAATGGCAGATGCCTTTGTGGATTCAATTATTATCCATGGTAAGTATGATTATGAGATCAAGCTGGTATATGACGATCAGTTTGCAGATTTACAGAAACTAAAGAAAGAGAAGGAGGCGCAGTCAAGATGACAGATCTTAGAAAAACAGCTGTTTACATCCGTTTGTCTGCAGAAGATGACAATGTAGATGGCAGAGCCAAAAAAGAGAGCGACAGTGTAACTTCTCAGAGAATTCTGTTAAAATCATTTGTAATTGATGAGCTGGGTGTAGTTGAGTCGGATATTCTGGAATATGTGGATGACGGTGTCAGCGGTACTCATTTTAAAAGGCAGGGATTTCAACAGCTGCAGGATGACATGAAAAGCGGAGAAATCGGCTGTGTAGTTGTGAAAGACTTTTCCAGATTTGGAAGAGACTATTTGGAAGTTGGATTTTATATTGAATATATTTTTCCACTTCTACAGATTCGATTTATTTCGATTAATGACAGCTATGACAGTGCAGCAAGTAGCGGAATGACTGGTGGAATGAATGTAGCATTGCAGAATCTGGTATACAATATGTATAGCCTGGATTTGTCCAAGAAAATTTCATCAGCATTGCAGACAAGAACGAGAAATGGTACACGCCTTCCGGTAAATGCCAGATATGGCTATAAAAAAGGAAAAGATGGAAGGCTGGAAGTAGATCCAGAGGCTGCAAAAGTCGTGAAAATGATTTTTCGGATGGCAGCGGAAGGAACAAGTTTTGCGGATATTACAAGGGAATTGAACGGACAGGCGATTGCCACTTGTGATGAGCAGAAATTATCAAGAGGGGATCAGGTGCAGTTCCAGAGGTTTGACACGATCAAAAAGAAACACTGGAGCCCTACGACAGTAGCGGCAATTGTCCGGGATGAGATTTATATTGGAACCAGAATCTGGGGAAAAACACGTTGCAGTATGCATACCGGTCATAAAGCAGTTCTGAATGATGAAACAGAATGGGTTCGCCTGGAAAATCATCATACGGCAATTATAGACAGGGCATTGTTTGAAAAAGCAAATGAAATGCATCCGAAAAAGAAGAGAAGTGTTGCGGAATCACGTACCAATTTTACTCTGGAAAGACGTAAAAAACAGCCGGCATTGTTGCTATGTGCTAACTGCGGGCATTCTCTGCTAAAAGAAACAGAGCATTTGCTGAAATGTTCAGATGCCCGAACCAATGGAGATCCTGTGTGTCGAAGTCTGGTGATCCGGCGGGAACCGTTGGAGGAGAATATCCTTGGGCTTGTTCATCAGTATGCAGCGTCAATATTGGAACAAGAAAAGAAAGTATCTTCCAACAGGCAATGCGACGACAAAGAGATCAATACCGCAGAATTGCAAAAACAGAGCCGACAGTTGACCTCGGAAAAGATGAAACTCTATGATGATTACAAAGATGGTCGTATAGATCGTGATTCGTATAAGCAGAGAGCTGAAAAGATAAGCGGACAGCTGGATGAAATAAAACGAAAGATAGAAGATGCGAAGAATAGTAAAAAGCTTCTTGAACAAAATGAACTTTCTGATAAAATAAAACTAAAAGATTTCTTGGGAATTCAGAAGTTCGATACAGAGAAGCTGCGTGAGATTATCAAGGTGATCCGTGTTCATAGTCAGGATGAAATCGAAATCGAATGGAATTTTGACGATATTTTTTCAGAATAGAGGTAACTTGAGCAGGACAAGAATGACTTACCAGAAGATAATAAAGGTGCTGGGACTACCTGATGGAAGCGTCAGATAGTCTTCGGCAGAAAAAAATAAAATTTTTTTTGTCCTATACTTGACACATCCACATGTCTGCAGACATACATATTGTACAAATATGGCAAGAGCTGGTGTGCAGCCTAAAGTGTTGCAGTATCTGATGGGACATGCCGATATAGAAACGACGCTCCGCATCTATACACACGTACACGATGAACAAGAAGTACGGGAGGCTGTTGAGAAGGCTACGGAAAAGGCAAATTGATTCTAGCATAATTTAGCATACTTTTAGCATAATTGAACGCAGAATTATGCTAAAATATGTTGAGTTATAAAGACATAGGAAAATTGCTAAATTTCAAAAATGCTGTATTTACGGGTAAAAGTCGGTATAAGTTTTTATAAGTACGAACAATAAAAAGCCTGTTAAAATTTCGTGAAAAAACTGTGTAAATTTGAAATCATGCGTTTCATGTGCTAAAATAAGCCAGAGTAAGAGATGGGGAAACGTAAAGTTATAGAGATGAGGTGAAAACCTGTGAAAAAAAAGGTATGTGCATTTTTACTGGGGACTGCTTTGACATGTCATGTACCGCTGGTGTATGGTGCAGTACAGGATTATCAGGCAGTTACAGAAGCTGATAAGGAAGACAATAAAATTTTTCAGGCATTTTCAACAGAGGATGGAAGCGGCAATTCAGTTAATGTTGCAGCTATACAGGATACCGTGTATGTTGCAGCTAAAAATGCCGGGATCTATTCAAAACCAGGCGAATCCAGCGAAAAAATGGGGGACGTTGCATTGGGCGATACATTGGAGAGAAGTGCAGTCTGTGATAATGGATGGAGCAAAGTATCCTGTGAAGTAAATGAAAGCAAAGTTATTGGATACATTCAGAATCAGATGCTCAGTGATACGGATCAGATTCAGCCTGCAGATAAAGATGTTGAAGTAAAAAGTGATGCTACGGTACTGGATTATCCAAGCAGGAAAGATGGGGAAGAAGTAGGGGAAGTTCTTCAGCTGGATGAAGTGAAACAGACGGGAACAGTTAATGGAGTATGGAGCCGGATTACTTATCAGAATGATGATGGAACAGAGGCAGAAGGTTATATTCCAACAAGCTGTCTGGACCTTCCGGATGCGGTGACAGAAGAAGCAGATACAATTGATAAGGATAAAGATGCGGGAACACTCCATGAAGGCAGTGGAGAGGGCGTATTTGCAGATGCACTGGAGGATGTGGACCCAGGTGTTTCAGTAGAAAACGGAGTTCAGATCGGAACACCGGTTGCGGCATCTTCAGACGCAAATCTGCAGGATCTAGGCGTATTTAAGATTACACATTACTGTCCGTGCAGTATCTGTTGCGGACCATATTCCAATGGAATTACATCGACTGGCGTAACGGCAACTACCAATCATACGATTGCAGTAGATCCATCTGTGATTCCGTATGGAAGCAAAGTAGTGATCAACGGACAGGTTTATGTTGCAGAGGACTGTGGTGGTGCAATCAAGAAAAATCGTATCGATATTTATGTTGCAACGCATGCTGAGGGCGAGGCTAAAGGTACATATGATACAGAAGTATATTTGATAAAATAAACAAAAGGCAGGAACCTGAAAATTCAGGACATCCTGCCTTTAATCGTCTGGTGATCAGTAAAGGTAAAATCATTTATCTTGCCATGGCATAAATTTTTTCCATGTCTTTCATGTTTAACTGTTTGAAAACGCCAATGGTACGTGTATCTTCAAAACTGCATTTGAAAGCCAGTTCATGAATCTGTTCGTCGGTCAGATCCAGACCTAGTTCATGAAGGGTGGTCGGCATATGGATTGAACGGAAAAAGTCTTCCATTGCTTCTATACCGGCGAGTGCTGTATTTTCATAATCAGCATAACATGGAATATCGAAGATGTTGGTGGCAAATTGTGCGAAACGCTCCGGATTGGCATCATAAACATAACGTGCCCAGCTTCCCCAGAGTGCAGCAAGACCAGCACCATGAGTAACATCGTAAAGTCCGCCAAGTTCGTGTTCAAGCTGATGACAGGCCCAGTCACCACCACCAGTTCCACAGCCGGTCAATCCGTTATGAGAAAGACTTCCTGCCCACATGATCTCTGCTCGTGCATTGTAGTTACCAGGTTCGTTCAGCAGGATTCGTGCATTGTAAATAACAGTCTGCATCAGGGATTCACTGATACTGTCAGTGATCTCCATGGTTTCGATGTTGACAAAATAACGTTCCATGGTATGCAGAAGAATATCTACACAGCCACTTTCGGTCTGATATTCCGGCAGAGTATAGGTGAGTCGCGGGTTCATCAGAGTGAATTTCGGGCGACAGAGGTCACTGCGGGTGCTTCCACGTTTTAACCAACCATCTTCATTTGTAATGACACAGGAACCGCTCATTTCGCTTCCGGAAGCGGCAATCGTAGGGATAGCGCCGATTGGAAGACAGGCGTTTGGAATCTCTGTTTTGAGAAAAAAATTCCAGACATCGGTCCATGGATTGGCAACACCATAGCCAATGGCTTTTGCAGAATCAATAACACTTCCACCACCGACAGCCAGAATGAAATCCACAGATTCTTTCTGACAGAGTGAGATACCTTCTCGTACTTTGGAGAGACGTGGGTTTGGGACAACTCCGCCCAAAGTGACAAAGTCGATTCCTGCTTCAGTGAGACACTTACTGATTTCGTGAATCAGACCGGATTTTACAGCACTTTCGCTGCCATAATGAATCAGTACTTTGTGGCAGTTATAATCTTTTAATAATTCACCAATTTTTAGATGTGTATCTTTTCCAAAAATCACCTTTGTAGGTGTGTAATATTCAAAACTTCTCATGATGATTAAACTCCTTGTTTATAATCAAGCATAACATAGTAAAAATATATCATAATTGTAACAAAAATTACAGAAAAAACAGTAAAAAAATTAAGAAAACAGCAAAAACTATGTATCAAAAAAGTTATATAAGACAAATTCTCTTGAGAAAATAACAATAGTCCAGTATAATAGAAAGAGAAAAATGGAAGAATAAAAGCTGAAATTTTCAAAAGAATGGTGTATATTATAAAGCAATGGGAAATTCAGGTGATAAAATGGAAAATATAATTATTATCGGAGCAGGTCCGGCAGGCATATCTGCGGCACTGTATGCTGCCAGAGGTAATTTAACCCCACTGTTGCTCAACAATGGAATCGGAGCACTGGCAAAAGCAGAAAAAATTGAAAATTATTATGGTCTGGAACGACCACTCTCAGGAGAAGAACTTTATGAGAGAGGAGTTGCACAGGCAAAGGCTCTGGGCATTCGCATAATTGATGCACAGGTGCTTGGAATTAATGGATTTGATACATTTACAGTCCAGACGACTGCTGGAAACTTTGATACAGTAAGTGTGATTCTGGCAACAGGCGGAAAGCGGTCTGCACCGAATATTCCGGGAATTCGGGAATTTGAAGGCAAAGGTGTCAGTTACTGTGCGATCTGTGATGCGTTTTTCTACAGAAACCGCGATGTGGCGGTAATTGGAAACAGTGATTTTGCACTTCATGAGGCGGAAGAACTGCGAAATGTAACTTCATCAGTGACAATATATACAAATGGCAGAGAACCGGAGTTTTCAAGAGAACATCCGATTGCAGTGAACACAATGAAAATTCAGGCAATCGAGGGTGGAGATACCGTTTCGGGTATTCGGATGGAACATGATGTTGCTTCAATGGAAAATGAAGACAGGGAATCATTTTATCCGGCAGACGGGGTGTTTGTGGCACTGGGGACTGCCGGCAGTACTGAGATCGCACGACAGATGGGCGCGGAACTGACAGATAAAGGAAATGTCAGAGTCAATTCTGAGATGGAGACAACGATTCCGGGTCTGTTTGCGGCGGGGGACTGTACAGGCGGACTCCTGCAGGTATCCAAGGCAGTCTATGAGGGAAGTATGGCGGGAATCAATGCCGGTAAATATGTTCGTCAGAGAAAAAAGGCAGCAGACTGAAAAATAACAAAATGAATAAAATATCAAAGTAAAAATACTGAATAATAGTATATACAGAAAAGGAGAATTAGTATGGCAAAAACAATTACATCACAAAATTTTGAAGAAGAAGTTTTAAAATCAGAAAAACCAATCCTGCTTGATTTCTGGGCAACCTGGTGCGGACCTTGCATGCGTCAGGGCCCAATCGTGGAAGCACTGGCAGAAGAAGGTTATAATGTAGGCAAAATCGATGTGGACCAGGAAATGGGGCTTGCACAGCAGTTTAAGGTTATGAGCATTCCGACTCTTTTGATCTTTAAAGGCGGACAGGAAGTACATCGTCTGGTTGGACTGACATCCAAAGAAGACCTTAAGAAACTTCTGGATGAATAACAGCAGGAAGGGTTTAGTATATTCATGAAAATCTTACTTGCAGCATGCAATGCAAAATATATTCATTCAAATCTGGCAGTGTATGATCTGAAAGCATATTCATCTGATTATGATGAGCATGTGATCCTTAGGGAGTATACGATCAACCAGCCAAAGGATGAGATACTGAAAGATATTTACAGCAGTGGAGCAGACGTTGTCTGCTTCTCCTGCTATATCTGGAATATTTCTTTTGTACGGGAACTGATTCGTGATCTTGTTAAGATACTTCCAAAAACAGCTTTTTGGGCAGGCGGTCCGGAGGTCTCTTACGATGCTGAAAAATTCCTGACAGAAATGCCGGAGATGACCGGAGTTATGGTAGGAGAAGGCGAAAAGACATTTCATGATCTTCTGGAATTTTACATAGATGGGAAAGACAGCCTTGAAGAAATTTCGGGAATTGCATACAGAACTGGTGATAAGATCATTCATAACGGCTGGCGGGAACTGATGGATTTAAGTGCAATTCCATTTGTTTATGAGCATCTGGAGAAATTTGAGAACAGAATCATTTATTATGAGAGCAGCAGGGGATGCCCGTTTTCCTGTAGCTACTGTTTGTCTTCCATAGATAAGAAACTTCGTTTCCGGGATTTGGAACTGGTCAAAAAAGAATTGCAGTTTTTCCTGGATCACAGAGTTCCACAGGTGAAATTTGTGGACCGTACTTTTAACTGTAAACATGAACATGCTATGACAATCTGGAAATATATTCTGGAACATGATAATGGTGTGACAAACTTTCACTTTGAAATTTCCGCAGATCTCCTTCGAGAGGAAGAGATGGAGCTGATGTCACAGATGCGCCCTGGACTGATTCAGCTGGAAATCGGTGTGCAGTCAACGAATCCGGAGACGATTCGGGCTATTCATCGACATATGGATCTGAAAAAACTGGAACATTGTGTAAACAGAGTTCACAGTTTCCGAAATATCCATCAGCACCTGGATCTGATTGCAGGGCTTCCGTATGAGGATTATGATACTTTTCATCAATCATTTAATGATGTATACCGGATGAAACCG
Source organism: Blautia sp. 210820-DFI.6.14 (assembly GCF_020558815.1). Taxonomy (NCBI): domain Bacteria; kingdom Bacillati; phylum Bacillota; class Clostridia; order Lachnospirales; family Lachnospiraceae; genus Blautia; species Blautia sp. 210820-DFI.6.14. The sequence goes on along the minus strand of NZ_JAJCKS010000007.1, from coordinate 79,986 downwards.
GATCAGCTTCAGCTTGGATTCCTGAAAGTTCTGAAAGGCTCGCTGATGCAGAAAGAGGCCGAAGTCTACGGGATCGTTTATAAAGAAAAAGAACCATATGAAGTGCTTTCCACGAACTGGCTTACCTATGGAGAAGTTCTAAAATTAAAAATGGTGGAAAGTATGGTAGAAGTGTATTATAATAGTGGTCAGTTTTGGCATACACTGGAATATTTGGTACCGTTTGAAAAGGATGCTTTTACTTTTTACGAGAAACTGGGTTCTTTTTATGAGAAAAAAGGTTACAGTGAGATCTCGCATTCCAGGATGCGGCGTTATGAGATACTTTTGGAATATCTGCAAGAAGAAACAGATGTTCCGACAGAAGTAGCTGCACAGAAAATGTTGTATGATCTTTACCTGAGAGAAAAACTTAAGAAGCGCCCTGTATTTGCTCCGGATCAGAAACAGTATGAGACAGCAGTATGGAACTACCGGAAGAATAACCAGGTTTCCAAAACAGCACATATTGAAGTGTTTGAGAATGGAACGGTGATTTTGTTTGATTATGAGAAACGTGATCCATTGTCGAATAATGCATATACAGAGGTTGTTCAGTTATAAATAGCTAAGTGGAAAAAGTTGATTATATCAGATGTGAGATGACTCACACCTCTGCAGGTGGCGAGCAATAAAAATGCTGAGGCATTTTTGAAAATAGGAGAGGTGAGGACGAAGATGGGAATGTTTGACCCGAAAAAAAGAAAAATTATTACAGCGGTGATCGCAGTGATACTGGTTCTTGCGATGGTTGTACCAAGTGTTCTTTCTATTTTATTATAAAAGGAGAACTGGAAATTAGAACACTGGAGGAAGAGTATGAAACTAGGACAGCAGGCGTTAGAAGCACTGCAGGCGGAAATTACAGGAAAAATATATCCGGGAGATGACCTGGTGGTGGCAGGAGAGACAGGTATATCAGGTACGTTGGAACTGATCTGCCGGGAGTGGGATAAGCTCAGAACATATTTTTCAGAGAGTTTTCTCCGTATGGGGGTGGAAACACTGAAAAATTGTATGATTTCAGAAGAAGATGTATTTTGGAAAGAAGCTGGGTTTTCTGCATTGTATTTTACAGAGAACGGTGGAATTTTAAGTGGTCTGTGGAAAATGGCAGAAGCTTCTGGAGTTGGTATGGATGTAGATCTTCGCAGAATTCCAATCCGGCAGGAGACGATAGAAGTCTGTGAACGGCTGGATGTGGATCCGTATAAACTGGAGGCGAAGGGATCTGTGCTGATTGGCACTGCACAGGGAGATGCACTGGTGCGGGAATTAGAGGCACATGGAATCCATGCAGCTGTGATTGGATATGCAGACAGTGGAAACGACCGTCTGCTTCACAGTGGAGAAATTACCAGATATCTGGAACGTCCGAGACTCCATTTGACGGAAATTATACCTGGAAAGGACAGAAAAGATGGCAAAGCTTAATATTGTACTGCTGGAACCTGAAATTCCGGCAAATACAGGAAATATAGGAAGAACATGTGTTGCAACAGATACGAAACTACATCTGATCGAGCCTCTGGGATTCAGTCTCAGTGAGAAGGCACTCAAAAGAGCTGGTATGGATTACTGGAAAGATCTGGATGTAACGACATATCTGGACTACGAAGATTTTCTGGAAAAGAATCCAAATGCGAAAATTTATTATGCAACAACGAAGGCGTTGAAGACTTATACAGATGTGCAATACGAGGAAGATTGTTATATTATGTTTGGCAAGGAAAGTGCCGGAATCCCGGAAGAAATCCTGATGGAACATAAAGATAACTGCGTACGGATCCCAATGATTAATGAGATCCGTTCACTGAATCTGAGTAATTCAGTGGCAATCGTGCTTTATGAGGCACTGCGGCAGAATCATTTTGATCATATGCAGCTTCAGGGACAGCTTCATAACCATACGTGGGAATAAGAAAAAATATAAACGATAAAAGGCAAAGTGGATGAATTCTCTACTTTGCCTTTTCCAATGTAAAAATAAATTCTGTTCCAACACCCTCTGTACTGATCACATTGATGTGTTGTCCATGTGCATGAAGAATCTCTTTGACGATTGCCAGACCAAGGCCGGTTCCTTTTTGATCCTTGCCTCGGGATCGGTCAATCTTATAAAATCGTTCCCAGATTTTCTGGAGACTTGCCTTTGGAATTCCAATGCCATGATCTTTGACAGAAACAAAGATCTTGCCGTTTTTTTCGGTAGTCTCAAGTGTAATCGTGGAATTGTCCGGGCTGAATTTGATCGCGTTGCTCAAAAGGTTATACAGCACCTGTTGGATCTGTTCCATATCTGCCTGTGCCATCAGTTCCTTTCCGGATAAAATCAGTTCCAGAAGAATATTGCGACTGGTACAGGAGCCTTCAAAGGATGTAGCTGTCGCTTTGATCACACTGTTGATATCAAAGGGCTGGATATGAAGCATACGTTTCTGGATATCCAGTTCATTCAGAGTCAGAAGTCCGCGGGTAAGTTTTTCCAGACGTTCTGCTTCGTATGAAATAATCTTTAAATATTTTTCCTGCATTTCCACTGGAATTGTTCCGTCGATCATCGCTTCCACGTAACCTTTGATCGAAGTAAGCGGTGAACGGAAATCATGTGAAATATTGGAAATAAACTGTCGTTGGTATTCACCGTTACGATTTAGTTTATCAGCCATATAATTCAGATTCTTGGCAAGATATCCCAGCTCATTTTCTGAATCGACAGGAATCTGGTAGGAGAGATTTCCGTTTGCAAATTCTGAAGCTCCCTTTGTGATTTCCTGAAATGGCCTGCGTATACAGCGGATATACAAGAAAAACAGTAAAGCTACACCGAGATAAGTGAGAATATACAAAATCTGAATGATCCAGAGCAGAGTGCTGCGGTTCTGATACAAGTCACTCATCAGATAATGAATGGCAACGTATCCCCGCGTTGTCATATTCTCGGTGATTGGTGCAATCGTGCTGAGATGTGTCTCGGGAAAATATCCGTAGAAATCACCAATCTGATAGTAATTGCTGTCCCAGGAGGCTGGGTTGAAGCCTTCTAAGTTAATTGGATTATCCGGTGAGATATCTTTGCGTGTACTGAGGATGATCTGTCCGTTGCTGTTGATGATCCAGATGATCGTATCAGGATAGTTTGCAGCAAGGGAAAGATTGTTCCGAATCTCCTCCATATTAGAAGAAGTGATGTTGTGACTGACCAGATTATTTTCTGCAATGCGGTGAGCTGTCTGGTACATATCTGCACTTATGGATTTTTCCAGGCGATTTTCTAACAGGTGAGAACCGACATATGTTACCAGCAAAAAACCAAGGACACCAAGCAGTATATATGCGGTAAAAAACACCGTTGTCAGTTTCTTTTTCATTTGTTTTTGACCTCAAACTTGTATCCGATACCCCATACAGTAGAGAGGCTCCACTGAGGATGGTCTTTAATTTTTTCGCGCAGTCTTTTAATGTGGACATCTACGGTACGAGTGTCACCGATATATTCATATCCCCATATATGATCCAGTAATTGTTCGCGGGTAAATACCTGGTTTGGAGATGCGGCCAGAAAATAGAGAAGCTCCAGTTCTTTTGGCGGCATATCAATTTGTTTTCCCATATATGTGACAGAGTAATTTGTCAGATTGATTGTCAGATCTGGAAAGCTGACACATTTTTCATCCGGATTGCCAGCAGGCTGACGTACTTTGAATCGACGCAGGACTGCACGCACACGGGCAACCAGTTCTTTGGTATCAAACGGTTTGATAATATAGTCATCTGCCCCCAGTTCAAGACCAAGTACTTTATCGAAGGTTTCGCCTTTGGCAGAAAGCATGATGATCGGCACATCAGATGTGTGACGGATCTCTCGGCAGACCTGATAGCCGTCAATGCCAGGAAGCATCAGATCCAGGAGGATCAGATCTGGCTGAAAAGAAGCAAAGTCTTTCAGAGCCTGTTCACCGTCATTTACAATTCTGGTTTCAAAACATTCTTTTGTAAGATATAAAGAAATCAGTTCAGCAATGTTGTTGTCGTCATCTACGATTAAGATTTTCTGTTTTGTTACCATGGTATTCGCCTTTCACTTATTTTTTGAATTCTACAATTGTTACACCTGCATCACCCTCGCCGAATTCGCCGAGACGATAAGAGGCTACATGTTTCTGGCGCTTCAGGTAATTGTGAATGCCTTTGCGGAGTGCACCGGTTCCCTTGCCGTGAACGATTCGTACAGTTTTTAGATGCGCAATATAAGCATCATCCAGGTATTTGTCCAGTTCTGCAACTGCTTCATCGACTGTTTTTCCAAGAAGATTAATTTCCGTAGAGACACTGGCTGATTTGGACATACGGATTTTTCCGGCCCCGGTCTTGGAAAGAGACGGAGTGGTGATCACTGGTTCATCAATCAGCTCCAGATCAGAAATATGGACTTTGGAACGAATGATTCCCATCTGAACAAACAGATAACCTTTAGAATCCGGGCGGGTACTTACTGTACCTTTGAGATTCATGCTGAGAACACGGACAGTATCGCCTAGGTGGATATCTTTTGCTGTGAGCACTTTCTTTGGTTTCTTTTTGGGGGTTGGCTGAGCCATTTTCTGTTCTGCTTTGTTGAGACGTTGGCGAAGCTGCTGACGTTCACGTTCAACAGCGGCGGTGTCTACATATTCATTATGGAATTTATGGAAAAGCTTCATAGTCTGGTCAGCGTAATCCTTAGCATCCTGAAGAACTTTATGTGCCTCTTCGTTTGCCTGACGGATGATACGTTCTTTCTGAACATCCAGTTTTTCCTGTTTGTTTTCCAGCTGTTTCTTAAGCGTTTCAATTTCCAATTTGTACTGTGCAATCTCTGTGCGCTCGTTCTCAATTGTGATACGACTTTCTTCCAGCGAGGTCAGTACGTCTTCAAAAGATTCATCTTGTTCATTGATCTGTTCGCGTGCCTTTTCAATGATGGATTCAGGGATTCCGAGTTTGGAAGAAATTGCAAATGCATTACTTTTTCCAGGAATACCGATCAGCAGGCGATAAGTCGGACTCAATGTTTCTACATCAAATTCGCAGCAGGCATTTTCGATACCGGAAGCGGAAAGGGCAAAAACTTTCAGTTCACTGTAATGAGTAGTTGCCATGGTGCGGATTCCGCGTTCATGCAGATAAGAGAGAATCGAGATGGCCAGTGCAGCACCCTCCGTCGGGTCAGTTCCGGAGCAGAGCTCGTCAAACAGAACCAGGGAATGACGGTCTGCTTTTCCAAGAAAAGAGACGATATTTGTCATGTGGGAAGAAAAGGTACTTAATGACTGTTCAATACTCTGCTCATCACCGATATCAGCATAAACTTCGTGGAAGAGAGCAAGTTCACTGCGGTCCAGAGTTGGAATGTGAAGACCGGATTGTCCCATGAGAGTGAGCAGACCGACTGTCTTCAGGGAAACAGTCTTGCCGCCGGTGTTTGGACCGGTGATAACAAGCAGATCAAATTCATCACCCAGACGGATATCGATTGGAACGACTTTTTTCTTGTTGATCAGGGGATGACGTGCTTTTTTGAGGTTGATGCGTCCTTCATCATTAAAGACAGGTTCGCTTGCATTCATTTCCATCGCAAGCGTTGCTCTTGCAAAAATAAAGTCCAACTGAACCATCAGTTCAAGATTGAGTGAAATTGCTTCCTGTTCAGTAGCAATCTGTTGGCTGAGATCAGCCAGAATCACTTCGATTTCTTTCTGCTCCTGAAGTTCCAGTTCGCGCATGTCATTGTTTAACTTGACTACGGACATTGGTTCGATAAAAAGTGTAGAGCCGGTAGAAGACTGATCGTGGATCATACCGGGAACCTGCCCTTTGTATTCGGCTTTGACAGGAATGCAATATCTGCCATTTCGCATAGTGATGACAGAGTCCTGTAGATAGGTGCGGGCACTGCCGTTTACCAGCCCTGCAAGCTGTGTATGGATACGATCGTTGGTGATCTTCATGTTTTTGCGGATCTGGCGGAGAGCAGGGCTTGCATCATCGCTGATTTCCTCCTCGGAGAGAATGCATCTGCGGATTTCTGTGGACAAAGGTGTGAGTGGAGAAAGTCCATCAAACATGCTGTCCAGAGAGTCACCAGGAAGATCGTTACGTTCTTTACGAGAGTAAGTTTTGACTCTGGAAGTGTTTTCAAGAAGTCCGCAGACTGCCAGAATTTCCTGAATACTAAGAGCACTGCCGATTTCCAGACGTTTCAGAGAACCACGGATATCTTTGACATTTCCAAAAGAAATGGATCCTTTTTGGAATAGTCTTGTTAAAGCATCTTTTGTCTGTACCTGCATCAGGCGAATCGTTTCCAGATCTGTAGATGGTTCCAGGTTTTTACAGAGCTGTTTTCCCATATAAGAAGACGCTTTTTCTGTAAGTTTTTCTATGATTTTTGGATATTCCAATGCATTTAATGCTTTTTGATTCATAATAACTCCTCGTTGCTTAAATTGGTTTAATTCACCAGTCTCTATTCTACATGATTTTGACAGGAATGAAAAGAAAAATGTGAAATTTTGTTCATAAAAACTTCATAAAATCCGGGTATGATTTCCCCTAAGTATTGTATTTACAGGGCTTGCGGGAATAGGCAGTGAGCGGGGAATGAGGGTTTTGTGACATTGTTGTGACAAATGCCGGTAACGATAAAGATGCTGTTAGATCAGTATACCGAAATATTACGGAAGATATATGGAAGTCATTTAAAGACAGTAATTTTATATGGATCCTATGCAAGAGGAGATTATAAGGCAGATTCTGATATAGATATAATGATTCTCCTGGACTTGTCAGACATGTATTATTATTCGGCTGAGTTTGTAAAATAAGAATAGCAAAAGTGAGAAGAGGATATTACAAATCATTGTTTTGATAATTCGGTGGTATCCTCTTTGTGGATTTCAGAATTTGTTTCTCAGCTTTCGGTATTCTCTCGGCGAATATCCTTTCAGCTTGTGAAAAAGCCGGCTGAAATAAAGTTGGTTATCATATCCGACAATCTTAGAAATCTCATTGATGGAATAAGTTGTTGTTTCAAGTAACATCTGAGCATTGTTGATGCGGATTCCCACAATGAATTGCATTGGTGTAGAACCGGTATATTTTTTGAAATTTCGGATAAACCAGCTGACACTCATGCCTCGTGAGGCAGCATAATCATCAATATTGATATTTTGATTGTAGTTTTCACTGAAAAAGGTAACAGCATTATCCATCTCATGATCAAGATATTCATTTTTTAATATGTGCTCTCTTGTCAGTTCCCGGTGGAAACTAATCAGAAGATGACGTAGCAAAAGGACAAGCATTTCCTCATAATTATCTTGACAGCGTTGGAGCTCGATAATGATACGTTTGAAAATTTGTTCATATTCATTAGATGTACCCACTTGAAAGACACGTTCTTTATCCGGAAACCCATATTGACGTAAGATATTTTTCACATTGCTTCCTGTGAAGTGAATCCAGTATACTTCTGTCTTATCTTCTCCGTAATATTCATATTTCTGAAGTTCTTTCGGTCTGTACAGTACAATGTTGCCGGCTGGAACAATCGTTTCGTTATTTACATTATCAAAATGAAAATGCCCACAACCAGCAGTGATATATATAATCTGATAATCCAGACGACCCCTTGGACGGTAGGTAGGAAGTTTGGGATGTCTGGAAAGACGGTAAGTACCACAGCTACCTACAATCAGCGGACGACTTTTGTCTTTGAAATCCATATGTGAGTGGTTCAAATAACCGGTGTTCAAATACATAGGACAGCACCTCTTTTCGCACTTTTTATCATTGTATCATTTAGTGCATATTTTGTCTAATCCAATTCATAGACATATTTTGCGGATTAGGATAAGCTATATATAGCATAAATAAGGAACGTAAACAAAAAAGTAAAGTATAAGGTTTGCTTTAGGGAAACAAAGAACAAAAAAGTATATGTATTGGAGGAGAGTTATTTATGATAGTGCCACGTTATTATGAAAATCTAAGCGTACTGCACGAAAATACAATGCCAGCCAGAGCCTATTATATTCCGACATCCAAAAGAATGGATAACTTGGTGGAACACAGAGAAGAATCAGATCGTATGCAGTTATTGAATGGAACTTGGAAATTCCAGTATTTTAACAGCATCTATGACATTCAGGATTCTTTCTTTGAGAAGAATTATGATACAGAAAATTTTGATGAGATTCAGGTTCCAAGTGTATGGCAGATGGCAGGATATGATACACACCAGTATACAAACATCCGGTATCCGTTTCCGTTTGATCCACCATATGTGCCACAGGATATTCCGTGTGGAGCTTATGTACATAATTTTGAGTACAGTAGAGATGAGAAAGCATCAAAAGCTTTTTTGAACTTTGAAGGAGTAGACAGCTGCTTTTATGTATGGATCAATGGCTCTTACATAGGATACAGCCAGGTTTCACATATGACCAGTGAGTTTGATGTTACCGATGTACTTCAGGATGGAACGAATACGGTGGCAGTGTTGGTAATGAAATGGTGTGATGGTTCCTATTTGGAAGATCAGGACAAATTCCGTATGAGTGGTATTTTCCGGGATGTGTACATTTTGAAACGCCCAAAACAGGCAATCAGTGATTATCATATTAAAACAAGAATTGAGGATATGCTTGCGAAAGTAGAAATTGAAATGAAATTCTACTCTCCCTTAAATGTAAAAATTTCGATTGAAGATAGAAACGGAGCAGTTGTAGCACTAGGAAGTATTGCTGAAGAAGGAACAGCTGTATTAGATATTGCAAGTCCGGAACTTTGGAATACAGAAAATCCATATCTATATAAACTGATTCTTGAAACAGAGAATGAAGTAATTGTAGATCACATTGCATTAAGAAAGATAGAGATTAAAGACCAGGTCATTTACCTAAATGGACAGAAGATTAAATTCCGTGGTGTCAATCGACATGATTCCGATCCGGTTACTGGATTTACAATCAGTCTGGAACAGCTTACAACCGATCTTATGTTAATGAAGCAGCATAATTTTAATGCAATCCGTTCCAGCCACTATCCGAACGCACCATTTTTCTATGAAATGTGTGACAAGTATGGATTCATGGTGATAGATGAAGCAGATATTGAAGCTCATGGTCCATGTATGATCTACAGAAAAGAAGACACCGATTACAATCGATTCAAACGATGGAATGAGATGATTGCAGATGATCCGGCATGGGAAGAGGCAATCGTTGATCGTGTAAAACTCATGGTGGAACGTGACAAAAACCGTTTCTGTATTGTTATGTGGTCAATGGGAAATGAGAGTGCTTATGGCTGCAACTTTGAAAAAGCACTGGAATGGACGAAGAATTTTGATCCAGAACGCATCACACAATATGAGAGTGCAAGATACCGTAATTATGATGAAACATATGATTACAGCAATCTGGATGTGTACAGCCGGATGTATCCGGCGCTTTCCGAAATTCAGGAATATCTGGATAAAGATGGAAGCAAACCCTTCCTTTTGGTAGAGTACTGCCACAGTATGGGAAACGGACCTGGAGATTTTGAAGATTACTTCCAGATGATTCAGGATAATGATAAAATGTGCGGCGGCTTTGTATGGGAATGGTGTGACCATGCGATTGCTCATGGAACTGCTGAGAATGGAAAGACTATATATGCTTATGGGGGCGACCATGGCGAAGAAATTCATGATGGCAACTTCTGTATGGATGGATTAGTATATCCGGACAGAACAGTACATACAGGACTTTTGGAATACAAGAATGTTTATCGCCCGGCAAGGGTTATTTCCTATGACAAAGAAAGCGGAGAACTGGTGCTTCATAACTACATGGATTTTGATGACTTGAAAGATTATGTGAAGATCAGTTATGAACTGACGCAGGACGGGCTTGTAATCTGCAAAGGTAAACTTCCAGAAGTTTCAGCAGCACCACACAGTGAAGGAAAAATAAACCTTAAAATCAATGTGCCAGAGAGTGGAAAATGTTATTTAAAATTTATTTACCATCTGAAAAAGGAATTGCCACTGTTGGATGAAGACCATATTCTTGGATTCGATGAAATTGAGGTAAGCAAAGACGGTGCAAAATGTAAACTTGCTGAGAAATGGCTACAAAAAACAGCAGTGGACTCTGAGTTACAGGTAAATGAAAATGATACACAGATCCATATCAAGGGGCGTGAATTTGCTTATACCATAGACAAACGTACTGCACTCTTTACAGAGATGAAATTTGCAGGTCGGGAATATCTGAACCACCCGATGGAATTAAATATCTGGAGGGCACCAACAGATAATGATATGTACATCAAGTCTGAATGGAAGAAAGCCCACTATGATAAGGCTTACACAAGAGCCTATACGACAGAGGTTGTGCAGGGAAAACATGGTGTGAAGATTACAAGCCATGCTTCCGTTGTGGCAGAGACAGTACAGAAGATTCTTGATGTGACGATTACATGGAAAATAGAAGCTGCTGGAAAGATTGATGCAGATATTGCAGTAACAAAAGACGATGAATTCCCGGATCTTCCGAGATTTGGTGTGAGGATGTTCCTGGATAAAAAACTTTCAGCTGTAAGATACTTTGGAATGGGACCACAGGAAAGTTATTGTGATAAACATCAGGCTGCGAGCCACGGTTTGTACCGGGCAGATGTAGGGGATTTACATGAGGACTATATCCGTCCACAGGAAAATGGAAGCCATTATGATTGTGAATATGTAGAGCTTAACAACAGCCGATATGGAATTGTGGTATCTGCGGAAAATGCCTTTTCATTCAATGCTTCTTATTATACGCAGGAAGAACTTGAGAAGAAAACGCATAATTATGAACTGACAGAATCAGATAGTGTAGTATTTTGCGTTGACTACGCATTAAATGGCATTGGTTCTAATAGTTGTGGTCCAGTTGTATTGGATCAGTACCGATTTGATGATGTATTATTCCGGTTCCAGTTTACGCTGATACCGTATGTAAAGGGATAATAAAGTTTCATGTAACTCGTAAACAAGGAAAGAGAGTCTGATTGTAATGTAAAGTCCGGATATACAGAGCAATCAGACAAAAACAGAGAAAAAATTAGAATTAGACATCATACGATTAGACATATTGAGATTCTAAGTGCGATGAAGATGAGGAGTAAAGAAATTCGATGGAAGAAAAAAAGTATTTGAAATGGTATAACAAAATTGGATATGGATCAGGTGATATTGCAGGTAATGTAGTCTATGCCTTCCTGACATCTTTCATGATGGTCTATCTGACGGACTCAGTAGGACTTGCTGCAGGTGTCGTAGGTACCCTGATTGCCGTATCAAAACTATTTGATGGTTTTACGGATATATTTTTTGGATCAATGATTGACAAAACACACAGTAAAATGGGAAAAGCGAAGCCATGGATGCTATACGGATACATTGGTTGTGCCATTACGCTGGTCTGCTGCTTTGCAATACCAGTCAGCTTTGGAACAACGGCTAAATACGCATGGTTCTTTATCTCTTATACACTGTTAAATGGTGTGTTTTATACAGCAAACAATATTGCTTACTCAGCACTTACGTCACTGATTACAAAGAACAGCAAAGAGCGTGTGCAGATGGGATCTTACCGTTTTATTTTTGCGTTTTCAACAAGTCTTCTGATTCAGGCGATTACAGTTGGATTTGTAGATAAATGTGGTGGAGATGCTGCGGCATGGAGAACGGTTGCTATTATCTATGCAATCATTGGTCTGGTCGTAAATACGATTTCAGCACTTTCTGTTAAGGAACTTCCGGAGGAAGAACTTAATGAAGGAGAAGTAAAGAATGATAATGAAAAGTACGGAATGGTACAGGCATTCAAGCTTCTTGTTAAAAACAAATATTACATGATGATTTGTGGAACATATATTTTACAGCAGTTATATGGTGCCATGATTGGAGCTGGCATTTATTACATGACATGGGTACTGAAAAATAAGAATTTGTTTGGACAATTTGCATGGGCAGTAAATATTCCACTGATCATTGCCCTGATTTTCACACCGACATTAGTTGGTAAGTGGAAAGGTATGTATAAACTGAACTTAAGAGGTTACGTCTTAGCAGTCATCGGTAGAGCACTTGTTGTTGTTGCCGGATATATGGGCAGTGTTCCGCTGATGATGGCATTTACAGCTCTTGCAGCCTTAGGTCAGGGACCATGGCAGGGAGATATGAATGCAGTTATCGCATCTTGCTCTGAATACACTTATCTTACGCAGGGAAAGAGAATTGACGGAACGATGTACTCTTGTACTTCTCTTGGTGTAAAAATCGGTGGAGGTATTGGAACCGCTGTTGTTGGATGGATGCTTGAGTTCAGTGGATATGTCGGAACAAATGCAACTCAGCCACAGTCTGCACTTGATATGATGCAGTTCATGTATCTTTGGCTTCCGTTAATCTTTGATGTATTGATTATGTTTGTACTTTCAAGAATGAATGTAGAAGATGCAAATAAAAAACTGAGAGCAGAAAAAGGAATTGCTGCAGATGAAGTAACAGATGCATTAGACATAAATTAGAATTGACAGGAGAAAGCGTTGTCTGGTCGTTGCTCGATGAGACAGTGCTTTTTTCTATATATAAAGTGATAGAACTGTATTTTGAAAATAAAAAAGGACCACTTCATTTTTGTGAAATGGCCTTAAGAAAATATTCAGTTTTCACAAAATAGTCCTTTTAGTATTTATACATGGTAAGGATGCTCAAAATATTCAATGTAGAATACTAAAAGGTCATTCAGATATTTTTTTAGGTTGCTCATTTGCAATTCCTCCTTTCCTTATTTACAAGTTGATTATAAGATAGGTGTAAAAGGATTGCTTGCCAAATCGAAAGAAGATATAGACAAATGTTGCAAAGGGGAGTATTTCATGCAGTTAAAATATGTTGACACAAAAGAGGAGATTATAGCAATAAATAGAAAGTCAAAACATATTGAACCACATCTTCATAATGCACTGGAGATCGTTTGTGTAACAAGTGGATTATTAGAACTTGGTGTCGGACAGGAGCTATACCATATGGAAAAAGGAGATATAGGCTTTGTATTTCCAGATGTTATTCATCACTATCAGGTACTGACACCCGGTGTAAATAAAGCGACTTATCTGATTGCATCGCCATTTACGATAGCCAAATTTGCAGATATCATGCAATCCATGGCTCCTGAATACCCAATCATCAAAGCGGAAAAGGTTGAACCGGAGGTATATAGGGTTATAAATGCAATTTTAGAGACAGAACAGTCGGATATTACTGTTGCACAGGCATATCTTCAAATTGTGTTGGCACGCTGCATAGGAAAATTAAATTTGGTAGAAAAGAGTAGTGTGGGGAGCAATGATCTTATTTACCAGACAGTTTCCTATATATCAGCAAATTTCAAGAAGAAGTTTTCGTTGGAAGAGATGGCAAAAGACCTGGGGGTGAGCAAATATGTTTTATCCAGACTCTTTTCCAAAACATTCCATAGAAACTTTAATCAATATCTTAACGATGCAAGGCTGAACTATGCATGCCAGCGTTTGGAAAATACGAGTGATTCTATTACAAACATTTGTCTGGATAGTGGATTTGAAAGTCAGAGAACATTTAACCGAGTATTTAAAGAAAGATATAAAATATCACCGAGTGATTATCGAAGTATTTGTGTGAAAGAGATGTTGTCATAAAAGGTTCTGTTGATCGAAATATTTACTTTGATTTTACAGTGCTATGTATTTGATTTCATGTGTGGATGATATAATATAAAAATATTTGTAGAAAAAAGAGTTTTATTCTATTAAGAAAATTTCATCAGCATTGCAGACAAGAACGAGAAATGGTACACGCCTTCCGGTAAATGCCAGATATGGCTATAAAAAAGGAAAAGATGGAAGGCTGGAAGTAGATCCGGAGGCTGCAAAAGTCGTGAAAATGGGATAGAATCAGAAAGCTGTTGTCTTTACCAGGCAATAGCTTTTTTCATTGTGACAATTTTTGTGACATTTAAAAGGAACGTGATGAACAAAGACGGAACGAAAAGACGAATGAAAAGTCCAGAAAATCCCGTAAATACAAGGAAAAATGCACTTGATAAAACATGACGAAAAATGGAAAAGAATTGTTCATAAAAACTTCATAAAATTTTGCTAAAATATAACCCGAATTATCAGGTTGGAATTTATAGGAGAATTCTTATGGTAAAACGAAATGACAAAGAGCCATCTTCGGAGAATTACCCTTTTATAAAGGAAACAATAAAAGAGCGTCCAGCGGACAGGAAAATGTTGCTGCATAAGTTCCTGACAGCAGCAGTATGTGGAGTGATTTTTGGTGGCTGTGCGGCAGGCACTGTAGCACTGATTTTGCCAGAAGTAGCACCGTCTTTGAGAAAACATTCGGAACAGTATACCGATGTTACATTGGTGCCATCTGTTACAGCTGCTTCACGTGTGGATGAAGCAGAGGATGAAAACGCTTCAACAGCACTGGCAAATACTAAACCTTCAACAGAGATAGATGCAGAGGATGAAAAGTCGGGTACATGGGCTGAACAGGTGAGAAAAGTATCTGAGACACCGCGCAGAGCACTTGTGCGAATAGCAGCACTCGGTACAGATTCAGATCTACTGGATGATTCGTTCTTGAAATACGGAGAAGAAGAAGGTTTTGTTTTCCTAAAAAATACGGAAGCTTTTTACATCATGACATATTCCGACAGAATGAATGATGCAGGAAATTTTCAGGTGACATTTTCAAATGGAGATATGGCAGATGCACAGCTGTGTAAGAAAGATGTCCGGACAGGCTTTTATGTGTTCCGCGTTCCATTCACAGAGTTAAACGATTCTACAAAAGATGAGATTTCTGAGGCTGTACTTGCCACGGAAGATAACATGGAGCAAATGGATGATGTTATTGCAATCGGTAGTCCAACTGGGGATTATGACTCACTGGTCAGTGGTATGGTTACTTCTGTAACGGGCAGCATGAAAATTGCGGATGAAGAATATGGAATGCTTACAACAAATATGGTAGGAAGTGAGGACGGAGGAGGAATTCTTCTGAATATGTCCGGTGAAGTTGTAGGAATCATCTGCAGTCAGGAAAATGAAAACAGCAGCGTGATTCGAGCTGTTGAAGCAGCACAGCTGCGTCCACTTCTGGAAGGTATGGCAAATGGTGAGGATATCTGCTATATTGGAATTCAGGGAACAACGATTTCAAAATATCAGTCTGAAAATCTGGACATTCCACGAGGCGTATATGTAGATGCGGTGGAAGAAGATTCACCGGCTATGACGGCAGGAGTACAGAATGCAGATATTGTTCATGCATTGAACGGAAAAGAAATCAGTTCCATGAATAGGTATTCGGCGATTCTTCAGAGTCTGGTCAAAGGCTCAAGAGTCAAGCTTGAAGTATATCGTAAGAATCCCTATGGTACATATGTAAATGTAGAATTAAATGTATTGATCAAAGAAAAATAGAAAGAAAAGAGAAACAGTATATGCGTTTTATTAACGAATTACATGAGGGAGACCGTCTTAACGGAATTTACCTTTGCAAACAGAAACAGTCGGCAATGACAAAGAATGGAAAGCCATATGAGAATCTGATTTTACAGGACAAAACAGGGGTGTTGGATGGCAAAATCTGGGATCCGAATTCATTGGGAATCGATGATTTTGATGCATTGGATTATATCGATGTAGTCGGAGATGTGACAACTTTTGCAGGAGCTATGCAGTTGAACATTAAGAGAGTTCGAAAAGCACAGGAAGGTGAGTACGATCCGGCAGACTATCTTCCGGTCAGTGAAAACAGTACAGATGATATGTACGGACAGCTACTTGCAATGATCAAAAGCGTTAAGAACGAATATCTGTCAGCACTTTTGAACAAGCTTTTTGTAGAAGATAAAGAATTTTTGAAATCATTTCAGGAGCATTCTGCAGCAAAGACAGTCCATCATGGTTTTATCGGCGGTTTGATGGAGCATACCTTGAGTGTTACCAAGCTTTGTGATTACATGGCAGCTGCTTATCCCCTTCTGAAAAGAGATCTGCTTATTACAGCATCTCTGCTTCATGATGTCGGAAAGACAAAAGAACTCTCTTCTTTTCCACTGAATGATTATACTGATGAAGGACAGCTTCTTGGACATATTATCATTGGTGCTCAGATGATCCATGACCTGGCTAAAGAAATTCCAGATTTTCCGGTAACTCTTGAAAATCAGCTGGTTCATTGTATCCTGGCTCATCACGGTGAACTGGAATATGGTTCTCCAAAGAAGCCGGCACTTGCAGAGGCAGTAGCTCTGAACCTTGCAGATAATACAGATGCACGTATGGAAACACTTACGGAAATCTTTGCGGCGGACAAAGGTAAGAAAGAGTGGCTTGGATACAACAGACTTTTTGAATCTAATCTGAGAAGAACAGGAGACGTTTAATCCTTATGGAATTTCGTAAAAATGATATTGTTACGTTAGAAATAGTGGATTGCGGAACAGATGGTGAAGGCATTGGCAAAGCTGATGGCTTCACTGTTTTTGTAAAGGACGCAGTCATTGGAGATACTGTTACAGCCAAAATTATGAAGGCTAAGAAAAATTATGGTTATGGACGCCTGATGGAGATTCTCAATGCTTCACCATATCGCGTGGAGCCGGTGTGCCCGTCTGCCCGTCAATGTGGCGGATGTCAGCTTCAGGCAGTCTCATACGAAGAACAGAAAGTGTTTAAAGAGAAAAAATTAAGAGGTCATCTGGAACGTATTGGTGGGTTCACAAATCTTCCGATGGAACCATTGATTGGAATGGATGAACCTTATCATTATCGTAATAAGGCTCAGTTTCCGGTAGGCAGAAATAAAGAAGGAAAAATTGTCACTGGTTTTTATGCTGGACGTACACACGCTATTATTGAAAACCGTGACTGTGCGCTTGGAATCCCAGAGAATAAAGATGTACTTGACCGTGTGATAGCACATATGGAAAAATATAATATCGCGCCATATGACGAGGTAACCGGTAAGGGGCTGGTGCGGCATATTTTTGTCCGTTATGGATTTTTTACCGGCGAACTGATGGTTTGTCTGATTATCAATGGACAGGATCTTCCACATCAGAGGGAACTGGTTGAGAAACTTTGTGAGATTCCAGGAATGACCAGTATTTCTCTGAATATGAATAAAAAGCGAAGTAATGTGATCCTTGGTGACAAGGTCAAGACTATTTGGGGAAAAGAATATATCACAGATAAAATTGGCGATATTTCCTATGAGATTTCACCGCTTTCATTTTTCCAGGTAAATCCACAGCAGACCTGGAAGTTGTATTCCAAAGCACTGGAATATGCGGATCTTCATGGTGAAGAAACGGTATGGGATCTGTATTGTGGAATTGGGACGATTTCTCTGTTCCTTGCGCAGAAGGCAAAGTTTGTCCGTGGTGTGGAGATTGTTCCGGCAGCAATTGAAGACGCAAAGAGAAATGCACAGATCAATCATATCGAGAATGTGGAATTTTTTGTTGGAAAAGCAGAGGAAGTTCTGCCGAGAGAATATGAGAAAAATGGTGTTTATGCGGATGTGATCGTTGTTGATCCACCACGTAAAGGCTGTGATGCGATGTTGCTTAAAACAATTCTTAAGATGCAGCCCAAACGAGTGGTTTATGTAAGTTGCGACAGTGCGACACTTGCAAGGGATTTGAGATTCTTGTGTGATAATGGATATGAGTTAAAGAAAGTGTGTGGAGTTGACCAATTCCCTCAGACTGTGCATGTGGAGACTGTGGTGGGACTACAAAGGAAAGATACCTAGAAATCCTTGAATTTACGCACTTTGTAGAGTTTTTCAGTTTCAACAAAATCGGTGAAAATCACAAGGAAAAGATACTTGTGCAGAGAGTAACCGTAGTTGTTGCCTTAGACCTCGGTACGGGGAACACAAAGAATCTTGAATATGAAAATGAATAGAGAGCTATCAGATCATTGATAGATTATAGGGATACTTGTTAAAAGCGGGTGTCCCTATTTTTTATGGGGCATTCCAGAAATGGAGTGTCTTTTTTATACCAAAATATTAAAAATTCAGGAGGAAAATGAAAATGACAAACACAGCGTTAAGAGCAGAGAATAGCAATTCTCGCACAATTACTTTCAAGAGCAAGGAACACGAAAAATTTTATATGGAATATCTGAAAAAATGCAGATATCAGGATGTTTATCATCAGGCTCTGGTTTATTGCCTGGGTATCGACAGAGACACAAGAGAAAATGTGAATAAAATCTATAATTTTAAAACTGGATGTGTAAAAACGGAATCCCTGCAGGAAGGTTGGCAGACTAGTGGAAGTTTACGGATCGTCCGCATGGCATTTAATCTTTACTGCAATGGGACACCAAGTGTCGGAGATTATGAAGCAGAGGAAGATCAGTTAAAAGAGTGTCAGTATTATACCGTAGAAGATCTGTTTTGCTGCGGATATGCCCGGTATTTTTGGGAAGCCATTAAAATCCGTTATCCAGAGTATTGTTTTTACAAAGACTGGGAGGATATGTATGCTGAAAATTAGATTACAGGGTACTTTAAAGGATATTCAATGGTTCCGTCGTATTTTGGAAAAGCATAAAGAATTGGATGTTCTGGAAGTATCGGATGCTTATGCGAACAAAGGAACAAGCAAATATTTTCGTGTTTATGTTGAAGTAGAAGAAAAAGAGTAAATCGGAGGAAAGTATATGTGTAAAGTAATTGCTATTGCAAATCAGAAAGGCGGAGTAGCCAAAACAACGACAACAATCAATCTGGGAGCCGGACTGGTGAAGTCAGGGAAAAAAGTAGTCCTGGTAGATGCTGATCCACAGGGACACTTGACAATGGGATTGGGATTCCCTAAAAATCTCAAGGTAACATTAAAAAGCATGATGGAGAACATTATCATGGGACTGGAATTTGATCCGAAAGAAGCAATTCTGCACCATGAAGAAGGTGTTGACCTAATTCCGTCCAATAAATTGCTTGCCGGAATGGATATGTCTTTATTTACAGTAGAGGACAGAGAAAAGGTGCTGAAAGAGTATCTGGAACTGCTGAAGGATGAGTATGATTATATTCTGATTGACTGTATGCCATCCCTGGGAATGCTGACGCTCAATGCTTTGAGTGCAGCGGACAGTGTTCTGATTCCAGTGCAGCCACAATATTATGCGGCAGATGGACTCATGGAATTACTGAAAGTAATTAAGGGAATCCATCAGAGGTTCAATCCGGATTTACAGATAGAAGGCATTTTATTCACAATGGATAATTGCCGTTACAATAATGCAAAGAGAAACAAACAGGCAATCAAAACTACATACGGAAGTGACATTAGGATTTTTGAGCAGACGATTCCGAGAACAGAAAGCCTTGCAGAAACAGCATCGGAGGGTGTAAGTATCTTTGCCTATGATGGAAAAAGCAAGGGGGCAGACAGCTATCTGGAACTGGTTCAGGAGGTGTTGAAACATGCGTAGACCGAAAAAAGATATTCAGCTTACCTCTTATGATGAATTACTGGGATTAGAGGAAACACCGGAAAAGAGTATGAACCAGGTTGTGGAAATAGATCTGGCAAAGCTCTATCCCTTTAAAAATCATCCGTTTCATGTAAATGATGATGAAAAAATGGCAGAAACCGTAGAGAGCATTAAAACATACGGTGTTTTGACTCCTGCGCTGGTAAGACCTCGACCAGATGGCGGATATGAGATGATTTCCGGGCATAGAAGAAAAAGAGGCTGTGAACTGTGTGGAAAGACTACATTGCCAGCTCTTGTCCGAAATTATACGGATGATGAAGCGGTCATTATTATGGTCGATTCCAACATTCAGCGTGAAAATCTACTGCCAAGTGAGAAAGCTCATGCCTATAAGATGAAATATGATGCAATGAAGCATCAGGGAAGTAAAGGTGAGAAATATACAGCAGATATGGTTGGGGAAGCTGCCGGGGACAGTGGGAGAACCGTACAGAGGTATATCCGTCTGGCGGCATTATCAGATGCTTTGCTGGAATATGTGGACAATAATAAAATTCCTATGATTGTGGGAGAAAAGCTGTCTTATCTGAAGCCAGAGGAACAGGGGTGGCTTCTGGAAGTGATTACCAACAGCAGCATTTTTCCGACAAAACAACAGGCAGAACAGTTAAAAGAATGCAGTGCAAATGGAAAATTAAACCAGAGTTATATCTATGCTGTTTTATTAAAAAAGGAAAGCAGTAAGATCAATGTGACGATTCCGGCAAAGAAAATTGGAAATTATTTTCCGGAGACATATTCTAAAGAACAGATAGAAGAAGTCATTTTCATGCTTTTGGATAAATGGAAAGAAAACAAAGAAGGAGTAGCAGATGCAGAAGATACAGTTTGATTATTTTACAGGGATGGAAGCGGAACAATACAGCTTCTATCGTGTCCCTAAAGTGCTGTTTACAGAATCCTGCTTTAAAACTCTTTCTTGTGAAGCAAAGGTATTATACGGTCTGATGCTGGACCGTATGAGCCTGAGCATTAAAAATAGATGGCTGGATTCAGAGGACAGAGTATACATTATCTTCACTGTGGAAGAAATTGCAGAGCTGATGAACTGCGGAACTCAAAAGGCAGTGAAACTGGTAAAAGAGCTGGACAGCAGTAATGGGATTGGATTGATAGAGAAGAAACGTCTGGGACTGGGAAAACCGAATGTTATTTATGTGAAAAATTTTATGATCAGAGAGGTTCCAGATCAAAAGCCGACAGGTAATTGTGCAGATCTGCAATCTGAGCAGGAAGATCATAAAAAAATTGCAGATTTGCAATCGAAACAGGAAAGACGTAAGGAATGTGCAAATTTGCAACAAGAAGCAGAAAACAAGGGGAAAACAGGCATTTCTCTGAATTGTGAAAATCATCATTCAGGAGTAGTGAAAACCACAATTCAGGATTATGGGGAATCACAATTCCAGAATAGTGAAAATCACAATTCAAGAATGGTGGAAACCACAAATCCAGAATTTCCAGAATCACAATTCCAAAATAGTGAAAATCATCATTCCAGAATAGTGGAAATCACAAATCCAGAATACCCGAAATCACAATCTAATAATACTGATATTAACAAGACTGATATTAGTGAAACTGAGATAAATCAATCTTATCCAATCACATCAAATAATTTCCCAAAGAAAAAAGATGTGATGGAGGAGATGAGAGCATATCGTGAAGTGATCCATGAAAACATTGATTATCAATATCATGCAAAGGAAGATGTAGATGAACTGGTAGAACTGATAGTGGAAGTTATGATGATGCCGGAGGACAGTATGATTCGCATTGCGGGAGTAGAAAAGCCAGTTGCTTTGGTGAAAAGCAGGTTTATGAAACTGAACTATTCACATATCGAATATGTGTTGTTCTGCCTGAACCGGAATACGACCAAGGTTGGAAATATTAAAGCCTATCTTCTGACCGCCCTGTATAATGCTCCGGCAACGATAAACAGCTATTATCAGGCTGAGGTTAATCACGATATGTATGGAGGATAAAGGGACATGAAGAAGATGATTAAAAAAGTAATAGCACCAGTGTTGGTGATTGCGGTATTGTTTGCAGTATTAAGACCGTTTTGTATCCAGGATGGGAAGTGCAATTATTTCTTGCTGTTACTCCTGATGGGGATACCGTTTGGAATCGGAAAAATGTGTGTCTGGATGGTTCCAGGAGGTTTTGACCTCGGAGGAACGCTGGCAGTCTGGACAATGAATCTTCTGATCGGAGGATTGATTGGAAGCATCGTTCTTCTGGCAATGATTGGACAGGCGATCATTTATCTCTGCGTTTTTCTGATTACAGTTCTTACAGGGATACATAAAATACCGAGAATAAAATGAAATAGATTTTTTGAAAAGCAGCTAAGACAAAAATTAGCTGCTTTTTTTCGGGAAACTTTGCGACACAATGGCGTAAAGTTGGGACAAATTGCAGGAAAGGAGACACCGTATTGAGCAATCGTGCAATTTCCACAGAACTTATTGAATTGGGAGAACGGATCAGAAAACGCAGGCAGGAAATGAAGTTGTCACAGGAATCTTTTGCGGAAAAAGCAGGTATCAGTGTCAATACGGTCAGCAGGATTGAAGGTGGGCAAACGGCAATGTCTGTTGAGATTTTCAGGAAGATAATTGAGATATTGGAAACAGATGCCAATCTCCTGCTGGGAAAAGAGGGAGGCGGTACAGAGAAGCAGGAATCAATTCAGGAAGTGCTTTGCCGGATTCAGAAGATGGAACGGAAAGAGCAGAAAATTATCATGCAGACCATAGATTCTCTGATAGACAGTTTTAATGAGTACAGGTGAAATTTCACCATATATGGGGTGCAAAATAAAAACACTCCCCATATATGCTAAGGATAATAGAATCCTGTGCTGTTAAAATGGAAAACAGAGAGATAAAGAAGGGAGATAGGATGGATGACAAGGGAAGAAAATTTGCTTTATCGGAGGCAGTGTCCTTATGATGCAATGGGAGACTATTCTGTTTTGATGGAAAATGAAAAGAACATAAAAGCAGAAAGAAATGCCAAGAAGTCTGATCCTGGCATCAGACGGAAAATAAAGTAGAGAATATTGTAACTATTAGAAAGGGCAGTAAGGAAGTTTCAGGCTCTCGTTAAAAAAAACGGGTGTACCGGAAGCTGTTTTTTACTGTCCTTTTTGTCAGTTGATCAGTAAAAATCCTATCCTTTCTGCCGATGGGCACCTGTTGCCAGCAGGCAGAAAGGTGGTAATTATGCTTACATTGCAGGAATTGAAACAGGTTGTAAGTAACAGGGAAGAAAGAAGAAAGGTTCCGTCCGCTAAATATTTAAGAGAAAACGATGTAGCAGTTGCGAAGCAAAGGTTGATGGATTGTGCGGAAATTATCGCATATCAGACCGGATATGTTCTCTATTGTGTGGGGGACTATGCAACGGTTTTTCCGTTATTTACCTGTCGAGATTATGTGTATGAAGCAGAAAGAAAAATAGCAGTTGTTGAGGAGAATTTTTTTGATGATCAACCCTGGTATGTAAGGCTGATATTAGAAGGCGAAGACAGGCTGTGGAGAAACAGGGAAACACGAGAACATAATAATTGCATTTCGTATAGCTGTATTTCCGAAGAATGGTGCGAAGTGGCAGATAAAGGACAATGTCTGCTTGAAAGAATCATTGCAGAGGAAACAGTCAGGGAGTTGATGAATCTGTTGACAGAGCGACAGAGACAGATGATCCAGCGTATTTATTTTCAGCAGCAGACACAAAAAGAAGTCTCGCATGAACTGGGTATTACAGTTCCGGCAGTATCAAAGTGCATTTCACAGGCAATGCAGAAAATGCGGAATAATTCGGATGACTCTGCCAGAGTATTGAAAAAAGGAGACTGGAAGTATGCCTGGTAAAAAGCCAAAAGAAAGACAACGCTATATGCTGCGTGTAAATGACACGCTTGTGGAAGTTACCAGGGCAGTATATCTGGCTTGGTATCAGGCTGGAAGAAAAGAGCGATACCAGGTTGAAAAAATGCAGAGGCATGGAGTATGTAGTATGGAGGAATTACAGGAAAAAGGCTATGACTGCTCTTTTTCGGTATTATCACCGGAAGAAATCATTATCAGATTGTCAGAAATACAGGAACTGGAAGAAGCTCTGGGATATTTGACTAAAGAGGATGCGGAACTGATAACGCTATTGTTTTTTGAAGAATTTACAGTAAAAGAAACAGCACAGTATTTTGGGTGCTGCCCAAAGACGATCAGAAACCGGAGGAAGAAAGTATTGGAGAAATTAAAAGAACAACTGGAAAACACATAAAACAATGTTGAAATAAAAATATCTAAAAAATTTTTCAAACAGGTTAATTTTTGCCCTTTCACACATGCAGTTAGTGAAGGGGCAAATGTCTATTTGCAATTCAAGAAGATAAATCCCCTTAAAAATTGCACCTTGACAATTTCATACCAGCAGCGAGAGGATACCCGGAATTTTTCAGCTACGCATTTTTGCGGCGGGAATCCGGTGAAAACGTGAAGGGATACAGATGGGAGGCACCCTTTGCAGGAACGATTACGAATTACCTCTTGCGGCTTAATGCTTGATCCTGAACTTTACCTGAGTGTCATTCCTGTTTTACAGGATGACAGCAGATACCATGTGGCGGTGTTTCAAAAAAGGCACTGCCATATGAATGTGCTGTTATCAGAGTTATTTCTGTATCAGTAATAAGATGTGGGAGGTGGTTCCAATGATTGAATAATGCAGGTGTGAGCCTGCATGAAAACAGAGCAGATAATAGAAGAAAGAGAGGATTCAGTCAAAATGAAAATGAGATTCAAAAGATTCTTGTCCGGATTTATGGCAGTCGCAACACTGGCTTCTGTCATTATTCAGCCAGTAGCAGTTTCGGCTTCTGAATTAGAACCGGAAGAAATACCATTTGAACAGCAGTATGCAGAATTAAAAGACGTTCAAGATTCCCTTGATCCGGATGAAATCGTAAAGGCAAATGATATTGAACTTTCTTACGGGCAGGAATTTGATGTAGAAGTTGATCTGTCGGGAATCGAAGGTGTAGATGAAAGCAAAATCAAGATTTTATTCCATGAAGCAAAGAACGAAACTGGTACAGATTTTGACACACATACACCGGATACTTACAAAGCTGTCTATGCAGTAAAAACAGTCAGCGGTCATCCTGCTTATAGAATCAGCAGAAACATTACAGTGAAAGAACCGGAAACAGAAGTGCAGTTAGAGCATGCTTCGGAAAGTACAGTGAATGCTGACGATGATACTGGAGATACGGAGCAGAGCGAGGAGGATTCGGAGTCGCACCGGGAAACACAAAATTCTGAAAGTACAGCAGATTTGGAATCTGAATTAACTGTTTCAGAAGCACTGGAGCAGGCAGAGAGTAATGGAATTAATCTGTATGCAATGAATGAAGGCGAAACAGTAACCTTTATGGTTGCGGCAGGCAATGCCAGAAGTTCACAGCAGGTTTCTGTGACCAGAGGGGCAGAATACCGATATGCAGATTATGGATATGGAACATATCTTACTTATCAGTACACTGTAAAATTCGGTAATATATCTGCCACAGCATACTGTGTGCAGCCATCCAAACCAGGGCCAGGAAGTGGAACCTATACGATCAATAAAGTTGGTGATGGGAAAGCACTTGCAAAAGTGTGCTATTACGGTACAAAGGCTTCTGGTGATGATGGTTTTTTTACAGAAGAAAACGGATATGGCAATTTAAGTACAGGAGCCAGATTTATCTTGGTACATCTGGCAGCATCTTATGCAAATGGAAGTGGGGATGCTTTTTCAGGTGCAAACAGTACAGCACAGAATCTGGCAATGAAACTCTATAATTACTGTATTTCACAGCCGGAAATTCCAGATGTGGCAATGTCCTTTTCGGATGCAGATGTAAAAGCCTATGTGGATGGCAACAGTCAGAGAACAAAGGATATTACATTTAATGCGGATGCGTTACAGACCATTACCATGAAACTTCCAGCAGGTGTACAGCTTCATAACCTGACAACAGGTAAAACAAGTAAAGCCGGAGAAAGTGTGGAAATTTGTGGTGGTACAAAGTTTTATCTGTCTGCACCATTAACACAGGTGAGTGATGTGGCAGGAAGCTGGTCTGCAACCATGAAAGGAAGCATTACCAAAGATTATTCAGCTTATAAGATTTCAACAGGTTCCGGAAACCAGGATCTGGCTCTGGTATTTGGTGAAGGCGTTGATGATGAGAAATATGTAGATTTCAAAGTATCCTGGGTACAGCAGGCAAGTGTTAAGGTGATCAAGAAAGATGCCAAGTCAGACGCAAAGCTGTCTGGTGCTGTGTTTGGATTATACAGTGATGCAGAATGCACAAAACTGATCACACAGTTACCTGCGACGGATGAAAACGGTGAAGCGTCCGTACAGATCACTAAGACACAGGATACTGTATATCTGAAAGAGATTACAGCTCCAAGCGGATATCGTATCAATGCAACAGCTTACAATGTGAAATTGGAAGTCAGCAAGACCACAACCGTTACCGTTCCAGATGAAGAACAGATGGGACAGCTTACCGTTTATAAAGAAGGTGAGGTTCTGGTTGGTGCAGATGTAACAGAAAATGGAACAACATTTAAGTATGAGAAACGCAGACAGAGTGGTGCTGTTTATGATGTGTATGCTGGAGCAGATATTAAAACTGCTTATGGTACAAAAGTTTACAGCAAGGGTGATCTAGTAAAAGAGAATCTGACAACAGATACAAACGGAGCTACCGTTCTTAAAAATCTGTATCTTGGTACATATATCGTAAAAGAGAAACAGGCTCCGACAGGATTCTATAATGCCGGAGAGGAAAAGACAGTAACATTATCCTATGCAGGACAGAATGTGGATGTTGTTTTCACTGAGACAACCTTTACTAATGACAGACAGAAAGTAGAAGTAATGGTAACAAAACAGGATGAAGATACAGAAAATCCTCTGGCTGGAGGAATCTTTGGACTTTATGCTGCAAGTGACATTACCAACGTGGATGGAACCGTCATTGTAAAGAAAGGGACACTGATCCAGAAAGCGACAACAGGAGCAGACGGAACAGCGAAGTTTACAGCAGACCTGCCGCTTGGATTTTCTTATGATGTGAAAGAAGTGCAGGCACCGGAAGGGTATGTGAGAAACACAGATGATGTTTATACGTTTGCTTTCTCTTATACGAATGATAAAGAAGCAAAACAGACATTCAAGCATACATTCAAAAATGAACGTGTGACAGCTAAGATTTCTCTGCAGAAGCAGGATAAAGAAACCAAAAAGGCAGTTCCACAGGGCGATGCCACTCTGGAAAAAGCAGTATATGGACTGTATGCTCGTGAGGATATTGTGCATCCGGATGGTGTTACTGGCGTGATCTATAAAGCAGGAGAACAGGTTGCCACTCTTACGACAGATGAGAATGGACAGGCTTCTGTGGATGGATTATATCTTGGTAATTACTATGTGAAAGAGATTACTCCTCCAACTGGTTATCTGGCAGATGAAGAAGAACATGATCTGGTCTGCAATTACGAAGGAGATCTTGTAGCAGAAGTAAAACGTGACTGTCTGTCTCTGGAGCAGGTAATGAAACAGCCATTCCAGATTATCAAGGCGGCAAATAACGGAAAGACCGATGCCGACTTACTGAAAGGGGCAGGATTTACCGCTTATCTGGTATCTTCCCTGAAAGTAAAAGAGGATGGAAGCTATGATTTTGATTCTACAAAACCGGTAGTGATCGGGGAAAACGGAGCAACAGAAATCTTTACAGATGAAAAAGGTTATGCCTGCAGTATTGCGATTCCTTATGGAACTTATATTGTGCGTGAAACCACGACACCTCATAATTACACTCCGGTAGATGATTTCACAGTGCGTATCACTGAGAACAACCCGAACCAGCCACAGACATGGAGAGTGCTTCTGGATGACGAGTTTGAAGCAAAACTGAAAATCATCAAACAGGATGATGAGACGAAAAAGGCAGTGCTTCAGAAGAATACAGAGTTCAAGATTTTCAATATGGACACTGAAAAATATGTGGAGCAGGTAACAACTTATCCGGCTACGGTAAAACATAAATCCTATTTTACAGATGAGCAGGGATATTTGATTCTTCCGCAGAATCTTAAAATCGGACATTACCGCATTGAGGAAGTAAATGCACCTTATGGATATACTTTGAATGAAAATTACTATGAGGTAACAGTAGATTCCAATACTGCATACCAGATGGACGGAACTTCCGGGGATGTGATCATTGAAGCAGTTTATGAGAACCATCCAGTTAAAGGTGAACTGACTATCGTGAAAAAGGGCGAAGTTCTGGACGGATTCAAGGATGATTTTACATATCAGACAGAAAATCTGGAAGGGGCAGAGTTTGAGATTTACGCTGCCGAGGACATCTATACTGCAGATTTCCAGAAAGATGATAATGGAAACCGTATTCTGGAATATGCGGCAGGAACACTGGTAAAAACGGTTACAACGGATAAAGATGGGAAAGCGGTCCTGAAAAATCTGCCGCTTGGAAGCTATAAGATTGTAGAAAAGACAGCACCAGATGGTTTTGTTTTAAACAGCGAAGCACAGACCGTCACTTTTTCTTACAAAGATCAGGAAACACCTGTCATTGAGCAGACAGCTATCTTTGAAAATGACCGTCAGAAAGTAGAAATTTCTGTAGTAAAACAGGATGCTGATACAGAAGCAGCCGTTGCAGGAGCAGAATTTGGACTTTATGCAAAGAATGATATGAAAGCTCATGGAGCTGTAATTGTAAAAGCAGACACACTGCTTGGAAAAGCTGTTTCCGGAGGAGATGGAAAGGCGGTATTTGCACAGGATCTTCTATTTGGTGAGTATTATATCAAAGAACTTGCGGCACCAAACGGTTATGTATCTTCTGATGAAGTTCTGGAAGTAAAAGCAGAATATCAGGGACAAAATGTTAAAGTAGTACAGTTATCTTCCGTATTTAAGAACCAGCCTACAAAGGTTGTGGTTTCCAAGTCTGATTTAACTACTGGCGTGGAATTGTCAGGTGCGACACTTACTGTTCTGGACAAAGATGGAAATGTAGTTGATACATGGAAATCTGTAAAAGGCGAGCAGCATCTGATTGAACGACTTACTGTAGGGGAAACCTATACGATCAGAGAAGAGATGGCTCCTTATGGATATCTCAAGGCAGAAGAGATTACTTTTACGATTGAGGATACCGGGGAAATCCAGAAAGTTGAAATGAAAGATAATGTGCCGACAGGAACAATTATCATCAATAAAAATGGAGAATTTCTGGATAAAGTAACTGCACTGGATTCCGTTGGAGGCTGGATTAAACATTTATTCCAGTATGTAACAGGCAGTCTGAAAGATGTTACTTTTGAAGTTTATGCTTTAGAAGATGTGAAGTCTGCTGACGGAGAAAGTGAAGATTATTATAAAAAAGATGAACTGGTGGCAACCATTACAACAGATGATACCGGTATTGCAAAAATATCCGGACTTCCGCTTGGCAAATACTATGTAAAAGAAAAAGATACAGTGGATGGTTTTGTACTGGATAATGAAGCAAGAGAGATTGATCTGACATACCGGGATCAGGATACTGCAGAGGTTACTTACTCTGCTGACTGGCAGAATAACCGCCAGAAAGCGGAAGTGGAAGTTGTGAAAAAAGAGAAAGATTCTGATCATGTACTGGAAGGTGCGGTATTTGCCCTCTGTGCCAAAGAGGATATTACAGGAGCAGACGGAAAAGTAATTCTGAAAGCAGATACTGTGATTGAGGAACTGGCAACGGACAAAGAAGGCAAGCTGACTTTTACGGCAGATTTACCGATTGGCTTTGCGTATTATATCAAAGAAACATCACCGGCATCTGGATTTGCAACGACGGATGAAATACAGGAGTTCACGTTTGAGTACGAGGGTGCAGAAAAGGAAAAAGTATCTTATGCCTTTACTTTTGAGGACGAGCCGACTGTAATCGAGATCACTAAGACTTCTCTGACAGACGGAAAAGAACTGGAAGGAGCTAAGTTACAGGTAACTGATGAAAGCGGTAAAGTTGTAGATTCCTGGACTTCCGGTAAAGAAGCTCATATCATCAAAGAACTGGTAGTCGGACAGAAATATACTCTGACAGAAACAAAACCGGCAGATGGTTATGTGACAGCAGAAAGCATCACGTTTACCGTTGAAGACACTGCAAAGCCACAGAAAATCGAAATGAAAGATGATGTGACCAAGGTAGAAATTTCCAAAACAGATATTTCCGGTAAGGAACTGCCAGGAGCAAAACTGACCATTCTTGACAAAGACGGTAAGACAGTAGAGAGCTGGACTTCGGAGGAGAAACCGCATTACATTGAAATGCTTCCGATAGGGGAGTATACACTTCGTGAAGAGTCTGCCCCTGACGGCTATCTGGTAGCTGAGGACGTGAAGTTCACAGTAGAGGATACCGGGGAGATTCAGAAAGTTGTGATGAAAGATGAGGTAAAACCGGAAGAAACACCAACACCGGAAACACCATCTACACAGGTAACGGATACACCGAAAACCGGAGATAATACACATATGCTGCTTTGGATTCTGCTTGCAGTAGCAGGTATGGCAGGCAGTGTATCAGCATTCTGGATTGCGAAAAAAAGAAAATAAAAGTTAATGGAGGGGCATTTATGAGCAGCAGAAGTCATAGATGCCCTTTTGAATGATGAAAGGGGTATAAAATGAGAACGTTATTGATTATTGCAGGGATTCTTCTGGTATTAGCAGTCAACTTTGTTCTGTACTGCTGTATCCGGGTAGGAGCAAAGGAAGACCGTCTGTTGGAAAACCATAGAAAGGAGCAGATTGATGCAGGAAGAAGTGAATGAAAAAACAGTGTCCCTGTGTATCACTGGCGGAAAAGTGACAGTTCGCTTATTGAAACAGGCAATGATGCGTTTTCTGGCAGCAATAGAGAAAGAAAAAGCAGAGAAAGCAAGAAAACAGCAGGTAAAAGGACCGCCAGATAAAGATTATCATGGGAAGCAGAGTTTAAAGAAGCTGGCACAGCAGAATGTTCAGCTTTCCAACATTGAGATTACGGATAACAACATTAAGGATTTTGAAAAAGTGGCAAAAAAATATGGCATTGATTTTAGTCTGAAACGTGATAAGTCCGTAGATCCACCCCGATATTTCGTTTTCTTCAAGGCAAGGGATGTGGATGTGATGACAGCGGCATTTCGGGAATTTACCGGAAAGACGCTGAATAAAACAAAGAAACCGTCTGTCCGTAAGAAATTACAGCAGGCAATCGCAGCCCGCAGCCAGGATAAACAGAGAGAACGGGAAAAATCGAAAGAAAAACAGAAGGAGCCGAGCTTATGAGTGGGATAAAAAATATAAAGAAAAAACTGAAAGGATTTCAGGTGCGTCCCCCGAATGCAGAAGTGATAAAAAAGGTTCTGTTGCATATTCCGTATGTGGTTGTATTTTATGTGGTAAATAAATGTACCTGGCTGTATCAGTATTGCAGAGGCAGTACAGTGGTGGACAGGCTGATGGTTCTCTTTATGAACTATCCGTTAGCGTTTAAAAAGTTGCTGCCAAGTATACAACCGAAAAGTCTGGCTGCGGGAACTATTGCTGCAGTCAGTGTGTGGGCAGTGGTATATTTTAAGGGAAAAAATGGAAAGAAGTTTCGCCAGGGAGAAGAATATGGTTCTGCCAGATGGGGAAATGAAAAGGATATAGCCCCTTTTATTGATCCGGTCTTTGAGAACAATATTCTGCTGACACAAACGGAACGTCTGACCATGAACAGCAGACCGAAGAAACCAAAGTATGCCAGAAACAAGAATGTCATAGTAATCGGGGGATCTGGCAGCGGCAAGACCAGATTTTATGTGAAACCACAGCTTATGCAGATGCCGGATAATGTGAGCTTTGTGGTTACTGATCCCAAGGGCTTAATATATAAAGTACAGAGAAACAAACGTTGCTTCACAACAAAGGATGTAAAGAAACGCTTATTTGTCTGTATTTGCAAAAATTTCAGTGAAAGGAGGTGAAAAGAACATGGCAAGGAGTAATAAACTGACAGCTCTCTATGAGCGATTATCAAAAGATGATGAACTGCAGGGAGAGTCCAACAGTATCACAAATCAGAAGAATTATCTTGAGGAATATGCACAGGCAAAGGGATTAACCAATATCCGGCATTATACAGATGATGGTTTTAGCGGTGTTACCTTTAATCGTCCCGGATTCCAGAAGATGATTGCTGATGTAGAAGCAGGACTGATTGATACCATTTGTGTAAAGGATATGAGCCGACTGGGAAGAAATTATCTGAAAGTCGGATACTACACAGAGATTTTGTTCCCGGAGAAAGATGTTCGGTTCATAGCGATCAATAACAGCATTGACAGTGCCAAACCTACGGATAATGATTTTACTCCGTTTCTCAATATCATGAATGAATGGTATGCCAAAGATACAAGTAAGAAGATTAAGGCTATTTTCAAGTCAAGAATGAAATCCGGCAAACGATGCAGTGGTGCTATCCCATATGGATATAAGCATGATCCAGAGGATAAAAATCATCTGTTAGTTGATGAAGAAGCAGCGGTGGTCGTCAGAAAGATATATCATCTGGCAATCGAAGGATATGGACCGGCACAGATTGCTGACATGCTTACAAAAGAGCATATCTTGATTCCGTCAGCGTATCTGGAAAGGCATGGAGAAGTGAGCAGAAATCACAGCTATCATGATCCGTATATATGGAATGCTACCGCAGTCAGTGGGATTCTCGATAAAAGAGAATATATGGGACATACAATTCTTGGAAAAACAATCTGTGATAACTTCAAGACAAAGAAAAGAAGAAAAGCCAGAGAAGATGAACTGATTATTTTCGAGAATACCCATGAAGCAATCATTGATGAAGATACCTGGCAGCAGGCACAGAAACTGCGAAAAAGAGTTACAAAGCGTGTTGCGAATGGAACTTATAAGCACAGGCTGTCCGGTCTGGTGTATTGTGCGGATTGTGGCAGCAGGATGAGTTATCGAAGCCCAGAAGCCCAGAAAAGGAAAGATGGAAAAAGTTATGATTCAGACAGCAGTTTTACTTGTTCCGCATACGGAAATAAATACAAAGAGTGTACGTTTCATTTCATAACATCATCGGCACTGGATCAGCTGGTTGATGATTCCATACGGAGAGTTGCCAGATTTGTGCTGACCGATCAGAAAGAATTCTTGGAGCAGGTGGGACAACTAAGGCAGACTTACAGTGAAAGATTCTTACAGGATTCACAGAAAGAGATCCGTGCAGCTAAGAACCGTATTCAAGAGCTGGATACTTTGATTAAAAACCTGTATGAAGGAAATGTGCTGGGAAAGATTCCTGACAGACATTTTAACCGCATGATGAAGGAATACGATGATGAACAGCAGGAACTGGAAGAAAAGGTATCTGAACTGGAACAGGAGCTTGGAGAGAATGAGGATTCAGCAGGAAATGGAGATCGGTTTGTCCGGCTGGTAAAAAAGTATCAGAGCTTTGATGAAATCACACCGAGAATGTTGAATGAATTTATTGA
Organism: Blautia sp. 210820-DFI.6.14; assembly: GCF_020558815.1. Taxonomy (NCBI): domain Bacteria; kingdom Bacillati; phylum Bacillota; class Clostridia; order Lachnospirales; family Lachnospiraceae; genus Blautia; species Blautia sp. 210820-DFI.6.14. The sequence continues at coordinate 46,636 of NZ_JAJCKS010000007.1, read as the reverse complement.
TAAGATTATGGTTCATGAAGCGGTTGGAAAAGGAACTGGACGGACACAGCAGATTGATATTTACTTCAATTTTATCGGACAGTTTGCCGTACCTTTTTCTGAAGAAGAATTGGAACAGGAACGAAAAGCCAGACAGGAAGAGGAACAACGAAAGGCAGAAGCAAAAAGGGAACGACAGAGGATAGCTTCAAGAAAGTGTTCACAGAAAAGAGCAGAAGAACGTGCCAGAATAAAAGCAGCTGCGGAAGCTGGCGATGAAGAAGCAATCCGGCAGTATGAAGCGATTCTTGCAAAAGAAAGAGAAAGACGGGAAAGAGACCGGGCAAGTGGTAAAAGGAGTTACCAGAAAAGGCAGAAAAAAGCAAAAGAGATAGAACAGGCTGCAAAGGCTGGTGATCCGAAAGCTATGAAAGAATATGAAAAGGTTTTGGAAGAACGTAAGAAAGCGACTGCAAGGACGAAAAAATGGAGAGATAAGCAAAAAAAGAAGGCTCTGGAGCCTACCTGCAAAATAGAACCAGAGCCGTCTGAACTTGAACCGGATCAGGATTTACCTGTCACCGCTTCGGCTTGATCGTATCACAGGGACAGGGAGAAAGCAAGCAGAGAGGTAGTAGAAAATGAAAAAATTAGAGCCATTGATTCATGATGAAGAAAACGGGCTGGATTATATTCTTGTCGGAGAAATATATTTGCCATTGATTGCAGTGCCGGATGAAAAACGTGATATCGGATTCTACGGAAGTATTCGTAGAAATTACTTGAAAGACTATAAAAGCGGATTGTATTCCTATCTGACATTGAGTGGAAAGCTCTGGACTTACCTTGCAGACCTGAATGAGCAGTGTGTAGAACGAAGGGATTATCTGATGGATCAGATGATGGAGCAGGAAGGAATTACAGAGGAATTGAAACGAAAAGACCAGATGGAGTGGGTTCGCCGGGCAAACAACGTGAGAAGCCGGGTAGATGAAATCATACTGACTGAATTGTGTATGTGTAGGAGGGGCTAATGAGATACCGAATTGAATATGCTGATGGAAAATGCTGTAACTTTGCCAATAGCAGAAAAGACCTGTTGAATTGGCTGAAACTGTTGAAAGATGAAAAGATTGTAGATATCCGAAAGGTGTATAAAAACGGTGTCACAGATTCAGTTATGGACAGTTACCGCAGATATTTGAAGCAGTGAGAGGAGAGGACAGTCATGGTGATTATGCGAATTATAATAAGAGTTCTGTTATTGCCAGTGCGAATGTGCCTGACGATTATACAGTTGGTGGTTATGTTCATTACATGGCTGTCTGCCATCATATTTCATGTCTTGTCGGGGATTATTTGTATCACAGCTATATTAGGCTATGGATTCGGGCAGGAGACAGGCACAGAGACAATCAGAATGCTTGTGATAGGTTTTGTGCTGTACACCTTGCCTGTTCTTTCGGGCTGGACTGTAGTATGGCTGGAAACAATCAAAATCATTTTAAAAGGAGATTAAGCAGATGGAAGTAACAGAGAGAATGAGAGAATTTATGAATGACCTGATCGGGGAAAGAATGGAGCAGGTTTATCAGGAAAAAGATGGAGTACAGTATGATCCATTCAATGAGGAATTAGAATTGAAATTGCAGAAAGTACTTCGGAAACTGTCACCGGAACAGGGGAAGATTGTATTTGATTACATAACAGAAACTTCAAACAAATGCAGTGATCTGAATGAATTTTATTACCGTATGGGATTAAGAGACGGGCTAATTCTGAAAGAAGCAATACAGGCTATGTTGGATATATTAACAGAGTAATAAGTGAAAAAGGTATGGTGACCATGAATGAAAATGACAAAAGAAATTGAAGATTTTATCAACCTGACAATAACAGAGCACATGGGAAAAGCGTATGCAGAGTGGAAAATGAGCCAACCTTCTGTAACAGAACCAGATGGAATTGAGGAAGAATATCAGAAAGTTATTGCTATGCTTACACCAGAGCAGGAGGAAACGATTACAAAATACTGCAATGCCATATTTAACAGCGGAGCGGAGACAGAGGAATTCTTCTATCGCTTAGGATTACGGGATGGAATGAAATTGAAAAAGCTGATGAAACTCATTATAACGCAACTTTCATAAATGACTGGTATCGGGTGACTAAAGTATGCTATAATTTTTCTGTGCAGAGATAGAACACTCTAACAGGAAATATGGCAGTATATAATGAATTTGGGTACATCACGATAGATGATGCCAGAATTGATGAAACATGCAATGCTTATTTCAAATGGAAGGACTTGAATACGTATATATCTAACAACAGTCACAGAGGTATCAATATGCCGGATGCAATTAGTGAACCGATGGGATGCTATTGTCTGGGCTATCTATGGAACCGTGGCGATGAGGTAGGCGATGCAACAGATCCAAGTACAGGACGAAAAATTGAATTTAAAGCAACTTCCCGCTTTGAAGGAGATTTATCATCTTTTGGACCAAAATGTGTATTTGATGACTTGGTATTTTTGAGATTTAAGCTGGATGATAACTTGCTTTATATTTATGACTTGCATATCAATTCGGAAGAATTTGGAAAATATCCAGCTAATAAAAGTCAGACAATACAGGAACAAAAAAACCAGGGAAGAAGACCACACGTTAGTCTGCAAGCGTTGTTTGTAGACGCACAAAATTTAGAGCCTGATATTATTTTCGATATTAGAAGATGTAGGGCTTATGACCGAGTGTCAGAATATTACAAAAGAATAATAGGCAAATAATACGAAAGGCAGAGTGTTTTATCTCTGCCTTTTATAAACCGATATTGCGGCGCGCCGCAATATGTGATAATATAATCACATTACGGAATAAGGAGAATAATAATGTTTAGTGTTGCATCTTTTTTTGCCGGTGTAGGCGGTATAGATTTAGGATTTGAGGAAACCGGAGCTTTTAGAACGGTATATGCAAATGAGTTTGATTCATATGCGAGTGAAACATTTGAATTGAATTATCCGGAAGTAAAAGTTGATCAGCGAGATATTCATATGGTTCCTGTGGAGGATGTTCCAAAAACAGATGTAATTATAGGAGGATTTCCATGTCAGGCATTTTCTATTGCTGGATATCGTCAGGGCTTTGAGGACAAGAAGGGAAGAGGAGAACTTTTCTTTGAGCTTATGCGTATGGTCGAAGCAAACAAGCCAAGAGTTGCATTATTTGAAAATGTTAAAAATCTAGTTGGACATGATAATGGAAACACATTTAGAGTGATATGTGAACAATTAGACTTATTGGGATATCATTATACTTATCAAGTGTTGAATGCTATGAATTATGGAAATATGGCTCAAAACAGGGAACGTATTTATATTGTTGCATTTAAAGATGAAGAAGATCTCAATAAATTTCATTGGCCACTGTCAATTCCATTAACAACAACTGTTAAAGATATTATTGACTTTGAAGGAAAGGTTGATGATAAGTATTATTATACAGAAGGAAAATATAAAGGGGACATTTATAAGTTGTTGGTTGAAGCAACAAAGGATGAAGATATAAATCACCCAGCTATTTACCAGTGGAGAAGAAAATATGTCCGACAGAATAAAAGTGGAGTAGTTCCTACACTTACTGCCAATCAGGGGGAAGGCGGTCATAATGTGTGCATTGTGAAAACAAAATATGGATTACGCAAAATGACACCAAGAGAATGCTTTAATACGCAGGGATTCCCAAAAGATTATAAACTTCCGAAACAAAGCGATGCTCGTTTATACAAACAAGCGGGCAATTCAGTTTGTGTTCCAGTCATAAATAGAATTGCTGAAAGCATTTTAGAGGCAATTAAGTAAAATACAGAAGGTTGATAGAATGGCAGATAATCTGACAACTGAACAAAGAAAGAAAAATATGCAAAATATAAAAAGCAAGGATACAAAAATAGAACTTGCGTTGAGAAAGGCATTATGGAGTAGAGGATATAGATATAGAAAAAATTATCAGAAGTTGCCGGGAAAGCCAGATATTGTTTTAACTAAGTATAAGATTGCAATATTCTGTGACAGTGAATTCTTTCATGGAAAAGATTGGGAAGTACTTAAACCGAAATTACAAAAAGCAAAAAACAGTGACTATTGGATAAAGAAAATATCAAGAAATAGAGAACGGGATATAGAAATTGAAAAGCAGTTATTGTTTGAAGGTTGGACAGTTATAAGATTTTGGGGAAAAGACATTTTGAAGAATACTGATGAATGCGTACAAGTTATAGAAGAAACTATTTTTGATTTAAAGATGGAAGAAGATTTTGTTGAAGTGGAGGAATAAAAGATGGGACATTATAATAATGCTACAATTTGTTTAAACGGTCATGTTGTTAGTAAATATCAAGAAAATTATCAAAAATTTTGTTCCAAATGTGGAAAAGAAACATATTCAAAATGTCCTGAGTGTAATTCTCCTATTCGTGGGAAATACGAAGTAGAAGGGATTGTTGATTTGTCGGGAAGCTATAACAGACCAGACTATTGCTATAATTGTGGAGCACCATATCCTTGGACAAAAATGATTTTGGATAATGCAGTAATGTTAGTTTCTTTAGAAGATGAATTGGATGAGCCGATGAAAGAGTTAATAAAAACTGCTATTCCAGATCTTATTACTGAAACTCCGGCAACGCCAATAGCCATTGCAAAATATAAGAAGGGAATAAAGAGTGCAGGAGATATATTAAAAAATTCGATGAGACAGCTTTTAATAGATGTTGTAAGTGAAACTGTGAAAAAAAGTTTATTTCAATAATGATTAACCCAAAGGGCATTAACCGTAAAAAAGTTAGTGCCTTTTGTTTTGCTCATTAGAAAAGGTAGTGATCTAATCTGCCGGGCAAACTGAATATGACCGCACAGGTCAAATGGATTAAGCCGATACGATTGGGACTTTTGAGAAAGGTCTGAAATGTGTCGGCTTTTTTATTTTCACAAAATCCGATTCAGAGGATTTTTGAAAAACAGACGGAACAGAAATTTTGTCGAAGGGACAGCGACAAGAGTTTTGTTTTGGCTGACGGGAGTACAGAGGGCGGTGAGTCCTTTGTGGCAGGATTGCAAAGGGTGGCAGCACCTTGCTGGGGTTAAGGGGCGAAGCCCTTTAGCAGGTTAAGGGCGGCAGCCATTGCCCAGTGATATGGCGTTTCGCCATATGGTACTGGGTACTGTCTGTAACGGAGACAGAGACTTTTAGCAGCTTCGCTGCAATTCCACTCGGGGAAAAACATGAAAGAAAGGGGAAATGTGAATTGAAAGGAACAAGGCATAACGGACGATCTGGAAAAGATGGAGTTTATAATCCGCTTCACAATGATCGGAGATTTGATCCAGAACACAGTGAGCATATCGACAATGAAAGAGTTCGCCAAAATATTTACTGGGACTGCTATCAGGGATATACCACAATGGAAGACCGGGGAAAAGAGGATAATTTTTCTTTTAGCCAGATTGAAATGGCTTACTATTCGGAGCATTACAGTGACTATGTGATTAACCAAAATAAGCGACATGAGAAAGCTCGACACCCAGACAGATGCAAAGGTGTGGAAGAGATTTTGAAAAATAAAAAGACCTGCCCTGAAGAAAGTATCTATCAGCTGGGGACGATAGATGAACATGCTTCTGTAGAGACATTGATCAGGGTTTTTGATGAATTTAAAAAAGAATTTGATGAGCGGTTTGGCTCTAATGTTCATATCATTGACTGGTCACTGCATATGGACGAAGCAACTCCTCATATCCATGAGCGTCATGTATTTGATGCTACAAACCGATATGGAGAGATTGAGCCAAAACAGGAAGCAGCACTGGAAGAACTTGGCTTTGAACTTCCAAATCCAGAAAAGAAGAGATCAAAGACAAATAACCGTAAGGTCGTTTTTGATTCTGCCTGCCGGGCGATGTTTCTGGATATCTGTAAACGGCATGGATTGGAACTTGATGAAGAACCAGCTTATGGTGGGCGACAGTATCTGGAGAAACAGGATTATATCCGTATGAAGCAGAAAAAAGAGATTGCAGACCGACAGGAAACAATCCTTATGCAGATAGATAAGGTAAATGAAAATCGTCTGGAACTTGCAAAACAATCAAGTCGTGTAAATGCAAACGAAGAAATTATCCAGTCACAGGAAGAAAAAATAAAACAGCAGGACAAAGAATTTGCAAATAATTCTGATCGGATATTTAAACAAGGTGATCTGATTGAAGAACAGAAACAGGAGTTGCAACAGCTTACAGTTCGTATTGAAGATGTAGAAACTTTGCTTGATGAAGTCTCCAGTGAAGCATATGACAAGGCTGTGGAGAAAGTGGCAAAAGAAGCAATGCTGGCTACCAGAAGAGATGATATCCGTCTGGCGGAAGATTCAAAAAAGTGGATTCAAGATCCGAAGCATAAAGCTTCCCGAAGAGAAAAGGAATATGCAATAAAAAGATTGGATGGTTTGATACAGAAAATTGAAACTGCGATGGAGAAGATAGTCATAAGGATTACCAGCCAGTTGAAACAGCCGGAAAAGAAAAAAGCGGTTGTGGAGGAAATCAGAAAAGAAGTGAAGCCATCTATCAGAGAAAAACTTGCACTGAATGTAGCAAAGATTCAAAGAGAAGAGGCGGAGAGAAAACAACTGAAAAAAGGAAAATCACATTCCAGAGATTTAGAGATGTAGGGCATTTTGTTGATTCCGTAAGGATAGGACAGAGTGCTTTTTTGTTTTTATTGAAAACTTGCTTCCCAGATTTGGGAAGCAGATTTGAGAAAGTGAGGAAATGAATTGGGATTATTTGATGACGTGAAACAGAATGTAACCGTCCGGCAGGCTGCGGAGATGTATGGATTGAAGCCAAACAGGAGTGGGCTGATTCGCTGTATTTTTCATAATGATAAATCGCCCAGTATGAAAGTAGACCGAAGATATTACTGCTTCGGCTGTGGCTGCACAGGAGATGCGATTGATTTTACAGCACAGTTATTTGGACTGGGATTAAGAGATGCGGCAATGAAACTGGCAGATGATTTTGGAATTAACTACTCTGCCAGAGGAAGAGATTCCTTGGAAAGCAGAAGAAACATTTTGGTGAGAAAGCCAGAACCGACACCAGAAGAACAATGGGAAAAAGAATATATGAGATGCCTGAAAGCTTATCTGGATTATCGGATTATGTTGCTGGAATGGAAAGAAAAGTACAGACCCAAAACAAGAACAGAAGAATGGAACGATAGATTTACAACTGCCCTGAGAGAACTTGTGATTGTTAATTATTATCTGGATACCTTGCTGTTTGGAGAGCCTGCGGACAAAGAAACAATAGTGAGAGAAAAGCGAGAGGAGATAGAGAATATTGAGCGAAAATGTAAAAGATATTTCAATGAAAGAGGAAAAAGATTTGATAAAGAAAATGATTCTTATGGTGAACCCGGGGGACTGTCGGGAAATCAGAGAAACCCTGAATATGACGGAAAAAGGGACAGTCAAAAATTCAATGGAGAATTATGTGACCGTATTAAGAAAAGATCCGCTGTTAGTAGGTAGTCTTCGATATAACCGATTGACAGAGAAAATTGACGTAACAAAAGTTCTCTGGTGGAATAAAGAACCATGTGTATTAACGAACAAAGGAAGAAAAGCACTTCGGTATTTCTTTGAAAAATATTATGGTCTGTTCAATGAAAGTGTTATGGACGATGCATTGGATCTGGAAGCATACAGTAAAGAATACCACCCCATTTGTGAATATTTAGAAACTCTTGAATGGGACGGGAAAGAAAGAATCCGTAATGTATTGAAAGTGTATATGGGTGCGGACGATTCGGATATGGTTTATGAAATGCTGAAACATTTTATGATGGGAGCCTTAAACCGCATCTACTGTCCAGGGTGTAAATTTGATGAAATGTTATGTCTGGTAGGACAGCAGGGGGCGGGAAAATCCACTTTTTTCCGCTTTCTGGCACTGGACGATCAGTGGTTTTCAGACAGCTTGAAAAACCTGAATATGGAAAAACCTTATGAATTACTTCGGGGACACTGGATTTTGGAGATGTCGGAGATGACAGCTGCAATCAGTGCAAAGAGTATCGAAGAAACAAAATCTTTCTTATCAAGAATGAAGGAAACCCACAGAAATCCTTATGAAAAATATGAGGAAGACAGACCAAGGCAATGTGTGTTTGCTGGATCATCAAATAACCGGCAGTTCATTCCGTTTGATCGTACCGGGGCAAGAAGATTTCTGCCGATTGAAATTGATAGCAGCAAAGCAGAGAAGCACATTCTTGATGATGAGCCAGAAGCCAGAGAGTATTTTGACCAGCTGTGGGCAGAAGCAATGGTATTGCTTAATGCAGCTGAAAATAAATCGGAATTACTGCGGTTTGACAGTGAGATGGAATTTAATATCAATGAATATCGGAAACAGTTCATGCAGGAAGATACAATGGCAGGAATGATTCAAGGGTGGCTTGACAGCTATGACGGAAATTATGTCTGCTCTATTCAGCTTTGGAAAAATGCCTTTAACCATTATGACGGAGAGCCGAAGAAATTTGAGACAAATGAAATCTGTCAGATCATGGATACTCAGATTATCGGGTGGAAGAGAGGCGGATATCATCGCTTTACAAAGGAAGGGTATGGGAAGCAGAGATGCTGGATTCGGGGAGATACAGATGGTGGCAACAACGAAGGAGGAGAGGGATTTATTGACCTTTCCGAAGCCGAACAGATGGCACTTCCTTTTAACTAGCCCGACAGAGAAAGAGGACAGTTTTTGAAGCCGGAAGGCTGATTTTTACCCGGTTGGTTATCGGTTGTTGCCACTATTGTATCCGCCGAAAACCACTGATTTTAAAGGATTTACAGCTATTTTTACTAGGTGGCAACAAGATATTTCAAAAAAGAAAATAGTAGTGTTATAAATTGGGAAAATGAGTGGTGAAAAACACTTGAAAGAAAGTTTCAACCATGTTGTTGCCAGTTGCAAATTAAAGCTTTAAATGAATACGTCCGGCAGAGACAAAACAATCCTTCTCTCTGTCGGGCAATTTAGCGAAAGGAGAAAATTTATGGAAGATAAAAATATAGTTCAGACTACAAAAGAAAAAAATCCAGATTATGAAAAGAAAATCGGGAATACCTGTTATCAGGTTAATTACTATTTTAATCAAAACTCTAGCATGACCATGCAGGAAAAAGTAATGAAAATTATGAAGGCAGAGTTAGATATGGAAGTCCGTAATCCAGCATAAATACTGGGCTTGCTGGCATTTAGAAAAAAATAAGCATTTATTGAAATTCCTACTTGACGAAATAGTACCCAAGGGGACAATTATCGTAGAATGTGGTAAGATGTTAGCACGAGGGACACCGAAGAAAGATAAAAATGGGAAAATCCTGCGTGATAAAAATGGCAGAGTGGTAATGGCTCCTTACAAAATCAAGGTGCTGAATACTATCAACTTTGCCAAAAGTATGCACTATAATCCGTTTCATTACATTTGTTCGGAAAAAGATATTCTGAAACTGGTAAATACGATCATGGTAAATACCAAAGGAGAGGGAGAAAAATCTTCCGAGGATTTCTGGACAAAAGCGGAACGTCTGCTGTATTGTGCTTTGATTGGTTATATCTATTATGAAGCACCAGAGGAAGAACAGAATTTTTCAACCCTGCTGGAATTTATCAATGCCAGTGAAACCAGGGAAGAAGATGAAGAGTTTAAAAATGCAGTGGATCTGTTATTTGAGGAGCTGGAAAGAGACGAGCCGAATCATTTTGCAGTAAGGCAGTATAAAAAATACAAGCTGGCTGCAGGAAAGACAGCAAAAAGTATTTTAATCAGTTGTGGTGCCAGACTCGCACCCTTTGATATTGCGGAACTGCGGGAGCTTATGTCTTATGATGAGATGGAGCTGGATATGATCGGAGATCAAAGAACTGCATTGTTTATTGTAATCTCTGATACGGATGATACATTTAACTTTGTGGTTGCCATGATGTACAGTCAGCTTTTCAATCTGTTATGTGATAGAGCCGATGACGTTCATCATGGAAGACTGCCTTATCATGTAAGAATCCTCTGTGACGAGTTCGCAAATATCGGTCAGATTCCGAAGTTCGATAAGCTGATTGCAACGATCCGAAGCAGGGAAATTTCTGCTTCTATTATACTCCAGTCCCAGTCGCAGCTCAAGACCATTTACAAGGATGCAGCCGAAACCATTACCGGGAATTGCGACACAATGTTATTCCTTGGAGGTAAGGAAAGTACCACTCTGAAAGAAATTTCAGAAACACTGGGTAAGGAAACCATTGACTTATATAACACTTCTGATACAAGAGGACAGAGCAGGTCTTATGGTCTGAACTATCAGAAAACAGGAAAAGAACTGATGAGCCGGGATGAACTGGCAGTCATGGACGGCAACAAGTGTATTTTACAGCTTCGTGGTGTCCGTCCGTTTTACAGTGATAAATTTGATATTACAAAACATAAACGGTATAAGCAGTTATCCGATTATGATAAAAAGAATGAGTTCCATGTGGAAGAATACATGAAACATCAGATGGAAGTCCGGTTAGATCCGGAAGAACAGTTCGACCTTTATATGTATGAAGGCAGTGAACTGGAAGAACAATCAAATAGTGAAAATGAAGGCACAGAGCATGTAACGTAAAACATACATAGCTCTTTTTTTATGCCCTTTTGGGAGGTAGCGATATGCGTAAGCATGAAAGACCGCCCATCAGGGCGGAACCCTCCGAGTAGTAACCGTTAAAAAATCACAATGAAAACAGCAGTTACGAAAGGAGAACATAGATTATGGCGTTTTTTACATCTGCAATTAATATTTTACAGACTCTGGTTGTTGCAATCGGAGCTGGTCTGGCAGTTTGGGGAGTTATCAATCTCCTGGAAGGATATGGAAATGACAATCCCGGAGCCAAGTCCCAGGGAATCAAGCAGTTCATGGCTAATTAAAGGGAACAAAAAGAAAGGAAAAGCACAATCCAGACGGTATCAGCGGCAGTCCACAAGAATAAATTGTGATTTCACAAGATTGGTGCTATAATAAGAGAAAAGTTCCTGCCGGGGCAGCCGCCCCGGTGGTATGGATAGGAAGGCGGGAAAGCAATATGCACATCAGCTATAAACCACTCTGGCATACACTGTTAGAGCGTGATATGAGAAAAGAAGATTTAAGGCTTGCTGCTGGTATGACAACGAATATGATTGCCAACATGAGCAAAGAGGGAAAGCACATCAGCATGGATACATTAGCCCGTATCTGCGAAACGCTGAATTGTGAGATTACCGATGTGATTGAGTTAGTATCAGACGAGCCTGCTTCCACAGGAGGTAAGGAGCATGAGCGAATTGAAACCAAGAATAACGGAAAACGGAATTGATTATATCCTTGTCGGAGATTACTATATCCCAGATTTGAAGCTGCCGGAGGAACACCGCCCTATCGGAAAGTACGGACGGATGCACCGGGAGTATTTAAGAGAAGTCCACCCAGCCAAATTGAACACCTTGACCTTGACAGGGGAGTTATGGACATACCTTGCAGACCTGAACGAACAGGCACAGGAACGGTTAGACACCATCATGGAGCAGATTAAAGATGCCGAGGGCGTGACCGAGGAATTGAAACGAACCCAACAAATGGAATGGGTGCGGCGTTGCAATAACATTCACAACCGGGCAGAAGAAATTATTTTGCAAGAGATGATTTATTCATAACGGTATGGTAGAATGATTATGACAAATAAGAATTTGTTGAAAGGAGTAAACAACTATGAAAATGTCAAAAGAAAAAATTGATATAAGCATGTTTGCCCCATGCGGAATGAATTGTAAGGTTTGTTATAAGCACTGTTACAATAAAAAAACTTGTTCTGGGTGCTTGAATAGTGATAAAGGGAAACCAGAACATTGTCGTAAATGCAAAATAAAGGATTGCATCAAAGGAAAATCGTTATCCTATTGTTTTGAATGTGCTGAATATCCATGTAAGTTGATTAAAAATCTTGAAAAAAGCTATAATAAACGGTATCAAGCAAGTCTTATAGAAAATAGCCGTTTTGTTCAAGGACATGGTTTGGAACATTTCATGGAACAGCAGAAAATAAAATATACTTGTCCTAAATGCGGTGGCATTATTTCTATTCACGATAAAGAATGTAGCGAGTGTCAAGAAAAAATGAAATAACAAAATTTCAGTTTATAGAACTAAGAAAATTAGAATTGATGGAGGGATATATTATGATAGGCTTTAGTATAATGATGTGGTTCTGTTCTGCTCTTCTCATATTTGTTAGTTTTTCTCTATTAAAAGGAAATTATTCTTCTGTTCATGGCAAAGTATTTGAAACCACAAACGACAGAAAAGGATATGCAAAAGCATTAGGAAAGCCTGTTTTATTGATAGGAATTTGTCTTTTGTTCTCTGGAGTGATTGCAGTTATATTACCGAAAGATTATGCTATTTCTATTGCAGTTATATTTATATTATTTATAGCTGTTATTTGTAGTATATGGCTGTATAAGATTCAAAAAAGATTTTCGTAAATCCCAGTTTATCGTTCTGATTTTCAACTGAATAACCACAGTAAAAACCGCTGCTACATGGAAGCTAACAAACCATGCAACAGCGGTTTTTCTTTACCGTTTTTTCCTTTGGCTGATAGGCGTTCCCATTTTCTTTGATTTTTTGAGAATCCGAATGAGCCAGCGAAATTCTTCATCTGACAGATTTTTATAGTTGATACCAAGTTGCTTGCAGTAAAGGACAACCAGCTTTTCATCCCGGCTGCCCTTGAAATTTTCGACCGCTTCCAGATTTTCTTTCAGTTCATCGGCAACGGTGGTCTGGGGTGCACTCTCACTGTCCTTTTTGTGGGCTTCCCGAATATCCCGGATAATGAGGTTGAGGTCATCCAGAACCATGTGACTAAAATACTCATCATCGCTGATATGGGCGGCTTGCAGCACTTTCAAATGCGGGTCATCTTCGCCGGGGCGATACCGTTCAATGATTTCATGCCGGACGGTATCGACAAGTGCATTGAGATTTTGAATCTGCATGGTGGCAATCCCGTCCACATAAATCTCAATGTCTGCAAGAAACTTGATAAAATCTTTATGTGTGGCAAGCTCACAGAGCAGACGGTTGTTAATCCGACTGCTTTTCAGAAGTGCTACCATCTCATCATTCAAATGCAGCTCCGTCAATGACGTGTTGATCTCCGCCCGGTTCTCTGTCCGGCAAAAGAGATAATCGAGGGACACCCCATAAAAATCTGCCAGCAGGATAAGGTTGCCATGATTGATTTCCTTATAGTCGTCTTTTTCATAACTGCCAAGAGCCGATTTTGAAATACCCGTTTGCTCAGCCAGTTCTTCCAGTTTTAATCCTTTGTTTAATCGTAAATCTTTTAGCCGTTCCTGTATTGTAGTAGCTCCGTTCATTGAAGCAGTTCCCCCTTTCTAACGACATTTATAACCGTTGAATTGATTATACCATATCAATTCCGCAATCGTGGAAATTTCTGATTTTTACCCCGAATTCCTACTTTGTGGACATACGGCACAGGGCACAAAAATGTTCTATGATACAGGTAGTTCATCGATGGATTATTCCAATCGAATGACCAGCCTGTGTGGGATATGCTTCCCCGGCGATGTAGTGCCATGACTTTTGGCAGGGATATGGAGGAACCCTGACCAAAACGAGCATACCAAAGGGAGCGATACGCCGCTGTGAGATTCAGGGGAGGAACGACACCGGGGAGAACTGGCGAACTGACACCGAAATGATACCGAAACACGACAATCTGATAGGGGGATAGTCTACCCTATCTCTGATACTTCGGGAGATTTTAGGCGGCTCTATGGCTGTAATTTTGCCGAAAATCGCCCCGAAACCATACACGAAAACGGGAGGAAGCGCAATATGCCGAGAATGAGCAAAAAGAGGAAGCATGAGCTTTCTTTTTACCTCAATGACCGGGGGCGTGTCACTTACAACGAATTATGCCGGAAATGCCAGCATGGGTGCAAGCAGAGCTTCCGGGCGGTTGTGATTGACTGCCCCCGTTATTTATCCAAACGAGCAAAGAAAAAGGAGGAACACACCGAATGATTTTTGAATTTATGACGATAGACACACCATTGCCGCCCTGTATGGCTTTTCCAAGAGCGTTGACAGGGTTTCCAGTCAGCAGCACCGCAAAGATCATGTACTGCCGGATGTTGGACGCTATGCTCTCCAATGGGCAGGAGGACGAGAACGGAATCCTGTTTGTCTGCTTCCCTGTCACAGCCATTGCCGCAGTCCTGTCCCGCAGCTCTATGACGGTCAAGCGTTCTTTGAATGAACTGGAAAACGCCGGACTTATCATGCGGGTGCGTCAGGGCGTTGGAGAACCAAACAGGATTTATGTGCTGATACCGGGAAAGGAGGACGCTGCCCTTGCCTGATACCTCAAAGCTGGAAAAACTCAATCGGGAGTTGGAGAAAAGCGAAAAGAAACTGCGGAAAGCCATCAATGATGAAAAGGCATTGCAGCACCAGTTAAAGCAGCTTACCCGAAAGGAACGGACGCACCGGCTCTGTACTCGTGGCGGTATGCTGGAAAGTTTTCTGCAAGAGCCGGAACGCCTGACAGATGATGATGTCATGCTGTTGTTGAAACTCATTTTTCACAGGCAGGACACGCAGGAACTATTGAAAAAACTGCTGGAACGGGAGAAGCCGGAAACCCCTTAGTTTACTAAGGGCGCAATTATACACCACCCAGAGGTTGGTGCATTGCGTTCTCCGAAGGCTCCTCGCCGGAGGGCTGTGATTTTCCGCAGTCATGGTCTGCTCCAAATCATACAGGGGACGCTACACTTCCCCTGCGCTGGCTGCCGCCAGCTACCCTTTTGTGGACTTGCCTGTTGGGGACACCTTGCGGTGCAAGCTGTTCCCAGCCGACAAGTTTCATAAAATATGCTATCTTTTCGATAATCGATGAAGTATAATAAAGTCAGAAATAAATCAGGAATTTGAGGTCAAGGCTTAAACGTGAGGTTTATATGAAAAAATACCAATGTCCTTGCTGCGGATATTTTACCTATAATGTTCCGGCAAATGAAGATTGTGGGTATATTTGCCCCGTTTGTTTTTGGGAGAATGACCCGTTCATTGCTTCTGATAACGAACCAAGCGACTCTAATCATGGAATAACGCTAAAAGAAGCGAAATCCAATTTCTCAAAATTTGGTGCTTGTGAAAAAGAAATGTTATGTTATGTCCGACCACCAAGAGATGATGAAAAAGAAATTTCATAGCGACAACTTCCAACTTGTAGAACTGAAAAATTAGAAGTTGTAAAGGAGTGTGATAAAATGGAAACACTTTTTGACCAATACAAAGAACTGAATATAAATGGCTCTTTGATTTGTCTTGAACAAGTTGAAGATATTTATTCTTACTTCTGCTATCCGACCAATGCAAAGGCAATAGGTTTTGAAGGAAGTATTATGTATTGCTTTATTGAGCCGTATGGGGAAATGGTTTTTGCCTGCAATCCTGATACTTGTGCAGATGTTTTTGTTTATCCACTGGCAAGAACCTTTGAGGATTTTATGAGACTTATTCTTGCTTGTGGTTCTACTAATCCTATTGAGCAGATTATTTGGATGGACAAAGACAAATTTGAAAAACACCTCAAAGAGGAAGAAGCAATCCGCACAGAGGAACAGAAAGCGACATTAAGTTATCTTGAAACAGAATTAGAAATTTCCCCTATTGATAACCCTTATGACTATGTAAAAGAACTGCAATCTCGCTTTGACAATAGTGGCATTGAGTATAGTGATGAATACTATGATGTTTTGGGGATTGATAGAAAATAACAACAAATAAATTCCAGTTCGTCAGCTTCACATCGGGTCAACTTGTCCCGAACTTTTACAACTAAATACCCGCCGCCCACACAGCGGCACACCGAGCAGGAAATCTGAAAGAAAGGTTTCCTGCTTTTTTCTGCCCAAAATGAGGTGGTAAAACGCCACCCCGTCCACCAATTAGCGAAAGGAGGGACACGAAATGCCCTGTCCACACAACGAAATCACGATTGTTCAGCGCAGTCAGCGGCAGTCTGCGGTTGCCGCCGCTGCTTACCAGAGTGGCGAAAAACTGTTCTGTGAATATGACCAGCAAGTGAAGCACTACCCGGAAAAGCGTGGTATCGTCCACAATGAAATCCTGCTCCCACCTAATGCCCCACAGGAATATGCAGACCGCAATACTTTGTGGAACGCCGCCGAAGCGGTGGAAAAACAATGGAACTCCCAGCTTGCAAGGCGGTGGGTGCTTACCATCCCCAGAGAGATACCGCCCGACCAGTATGCTGTCCTTGTCCGGGAGTTTTGCCAGAAGCAGTTTGTTTCCAAAGGCATGATTGCTGACTTTGCCATCCATGACCCCCATCCGCCGGGACACAATCCCCACGCCCATGTCATGCTCACTATGAGGGCAATGGACGAACATGGAAAATGGCTTCCCAAGAGCCGCAAGGTTTATGACCTTGACGAAAACGGGGAACGGATAAAACTTCCGTCCGGCAGATGGAAAAGCCACAAGGAGGATACGGTGGATTGGAACGACCAGAAGTATTGCGAAATCTGGCGGCATGAATGGGAGGTCATCCAGAACCGCTATCTGGAAGCCAATGACCGTCCGGAGCGTGTGGACTTGCGTTCCTATGCCAGACAGGGGCTTGATATTGTCCCCACTGTCCATGAGGGGGCTGCTGTCCGGCAGATGGAAAAGCGTGGTATCCAGACGAATATCGGAAACCTGAACCGGGAAATCAGAGCCGCCAACAGTCTGATGAAGTCCATCCGGCAGCTTATCCAAAACCTCAAAGGCTGGATTACCGAGCTGGGAGAAAAACGGAAAGAGCTGCTTGCACAAAAGGCGGCGGAGGAAGCGACACTTCTTCCCAATCTGCTGATGAAGTACATGGAGATACGAAAGGAAGAACGGAAGGACTGGACAAGGGCTGGACAGAACCGGGGGACTTCACAGGACTTAAAGGCAGTCAGCGAAGCCCTGTCCTATCTTCGGCAAAAGGGGCTTTCCACTGTGGAGGACTTAGAAGCATTTCTGGAATCTTCCGGGAAATCAGCCGCAGATTACCGCAATCAGATGAAGCCAAAGGAAGCCCGCAGCAAAGTGATTGACGGGATTCTTGCCAGCCAGACAGCCTGCAAGGAATGTAAGCCTGTCTATGAGAAGTACCAGAAGATATTTTTTAAGAAAACAAAGGAGAAATTCAAACAGGAACACCCGGAGGTTGCCCGGTATGCGAAAGCCGCCGCCTACCTTGCCAAGCACCCAGACGATAAGGACAGTACCCAAAAGGAGCTGCAAGAGGAGCAGGAAAAACTTCTGGAAGAAATCGCAGAGCTGAAAGTACCACTGACCGAGGTACAGGAGGATTTGAAGAAGCTGCGGGACATCCGCTACTGGGTACGGAAAGCCACCCCCGGCACAGAAGAAAGCAAAGAGCCGCCCAAGAAGCAGCCCATCAAAGAAGTCTTGCAGGATAAGGCAGACGAGAAAAAAGCACAAAGAACTGTCCCGGCACAGACGAAACACAAACAACAGGATATGGAACTTTAACAGGCACTTGCCATTTTCAATCAGAGAATGTCAGGTGCTTTTCTTATTTTCAAGGAGGGACAGATTTGAATGTATTTGAAGCTGTGAAGCAGTCCGTCACAACAAGACAGGCTGCGGAGCATTATGGAATCCATGTAGGTCGGAACGGGATGGCTTGCTGTCCGTTCCATAACGATAAAACCCCAAGCATGAAGCTGGATCGGCGTTACCACTGCTTCGGCTGCGGTGCGGATGGGGATGTGATTGATTTTGCCGCCGCCCTGTATGGGCTGGGAAAGAAAGAAGCCGCCGTACAACTGGCACAGGACTTCGGGCTTTCCTATGAGGACTGGAAACCGCCGGGAAAGGCAAAAAAGCCCAAGTCCCGGCAGAAATCCCCGGAGGAACAGTTTCAGGAAGCAAAAAACCATTGCTTCCGTATCCTTGCCGATTATCTCCACCTACTCCGAGTGTGGAGAAAGGAATATGCCCCGCACTCCCCAGAGGAAATCTTTCATCCCCGGTTTGTGGAAGCCTTACAGAAGCAAGACCAAGTGGAATATCTGCTGGATGTGCTGCTGTTCGGGGAAACAGAGGAAAAAGCGGCTTTGATTACGGACTACGGAAAGGATGTGATACAGCTTGAACAGCGAATGGCAGAGCTTGCAGCCGCAGACGCAGCAAGAACTAAAAAACACCATGAACGCCATGCAGCCGCCCCAGAGCGTTGAGGAAATCAAGGCGGGGCTGGAAACTACCGAGAAAGGCGGTGTCCGTCAGAGCATACGGAACTGCCTGACCGTATTCCAGCGTGACCCGCTGCTTTCCGGGGCTATCGCATACAACATCCTGACCGACCGCAAGGACATCATAAAGCCCATCGGCTTCCACAGGGAAAGCACAGCCCTGAACGATACGGACATGAAGTATCTGCTTCTTTATCTGGAAGAAACCTACGGGCTTACCAATGAGAAAAAGATTGATAACGCCATCGGGATTGTGGCGAATGAAAACAAGTACCATCCCATCCGGGACTATCTCAATACCCTTGTGTGGGACGGGACGGAACGAATCCGTTTCTGCCTGCGGCACTTTCTGGGGGCTGACGCAGACGATTACACCTATGAAGCATTGAAGCTGTTCCTGCTGGGTGCAATCTCACGAGCCTTTCAGCCGGGGTGCAAGTTTGAAATCATGCTCTGTCTGGTAGGCGGTCAGGGGGCTGGCAAGTCCACCTTCTTCCGTCTGCTGGCAGTCCGGGACGAGTGGTTCTCCGATGATTTGCGGAAGCTGGACGATGACAATGTGTACCGCAAGCTGCAAGGTCACTGGATTATCGAAATGTCAGAAATGATGGCAACCGCCAACGCCAAGAGCATTGAGGAAATCAAGTCATTTTTAAGCCGGCAGAAAGAGGTTTACAAAATACCCTATGAAACCCACCCGGCAGACCGCCCCCGTCAGTGCGTGTTTGGCGGCACTTCCAATGCCCTTGACTTCCTGCCCCTTGACCGTTCCGGCAACCGCCGCTTTATCCCCGTCATGGTGTACCCGGAGCAAGCCGAGGTTCACATTTTAGAGGACGAAGCTGCTTCCAGAGCCTATATCGAGCAGATGTGGGCAGAAGCGATGGAGATTTACCGAAGCGGCAGGTTCAAGCTGGCTTTCAGCCCCGCCATGCAGCGGTATCTCAAAGAACACCAGCGGGATTTTATGCCGGAGGACACCAAAGCCGGAATGATACAGGCGTATCTTGATAAGTACACCGGGAGCATGGTCTGTTCCAAGCAGCTCTACAAGGAAGCCTTGAACCATGCCTTTGACGAACCGAAGCAATGGGAAATCCGGGAAATCAACGAGATTATGAACCAGTGCATTTCCGGCTGGCGGTACTTCCCGAACCCAAGAATGTTTTCAGAATATGGCAGACAAAAGGGCTGGGAGCGTGAAAACCCGGCAACGGACTCCGGCAACCCGTCTGAAAAAACGATGGATGGTTTTGTGGAGGTCACAGAACAGATGGAGCTTCCATTCTGAAAATGACAGCCCGTTGCACCCTCTGTTGCTATCCCGTTGCCGAGCCGGTTGCCGGGGAAAACCCCTTATTTCCGGGCTTTTCTCCCTTATAACAACCAAAACAACAGAAAAATAAAAGAAAAGTATAAATAGTAACCATCGCCAGATTGAGATTGTTTGCAAGGTCTTTTGAAGCCCGTTGCCGGACTTCGTTGCCGACACCCTCTGTCTGGCTATTTTCATGTATGGAGGATAACTGCCTATGGCAAAAAACAAAACAGAGATTCATGTGACCACTGTATTTGACGGGGAGCTGGACGCAACCGATGTGTTCGTCAGCCTGATTTCCCAGAAATACGGAAAGACAAATACGAAAGAATATCTTGCTAAAAAGAAAGATTTGAAGTATAATGAAGATGAGGTTCAAAAGAGCCAGATACCGTCTGGATTGTGTGGGTAAATGGCTATGATGAATGAAATGGAATACAGAACAATAGGTTCGGCACTTGCCAGGGGTTATCGTGCAGCGGTCTATTGCAGACTGTCAAAGGACGATGACCTGCAAGGCGAAAGTGCCAGTATCGCAAACCAGCGTGATATGCTGGAAAAATACTGCGAAAAGCAGGGATGGGAGGTTGTGGCAGTCTATCAGGACGATGGCTTCACAGGTCTTAATATGGAGCGTCCTGATTTACAGAGAAT
Source organism: Blautia sp. 210820-DFI.6.14 (assembly GCF_020558815.1). Taxonomy (NCBI): domain Bacteria; kingdom Bacillati; phylum Bacillota; class Clostridia; order Lachnospirales; family Lachnospiraceae; genus Blautia; species Blautia sp. 210820-DFI.6.14. The sequence continues at coordinate 26,215 of NZ_JAJCKS010000007.1, read as the reverse complement.
GTTGAGAGCCATTGAGCGCAGGCAAATCAACCTTGTCATCACGAAAGACCTCAGCCGACTGGGGCGTAACTATCTGCAAACCGGGCATTTGATTGAGGACTTTTTCCCAAGAAACGGTGTCCGCTATATTGCCATGAATGACGGTATCGACACCCTGCGGGATAACAACGACATCGCCCCGTTCAAGAATATCCTGAACGAGATGTACAGTAAGGATATTTCCAAGAAAGTCCATTCCTCTTATCTTCTGAAAGCGCAGAAAGGACAGTTTACCGGGTGTCTTGCCCCGTTTGGGTATCGGAAAGACCCGGAGGACAAAAACCATCTGCTCATTGACGAGGAAACCGCCCCGATTGTGCGGCTGATTTTCGGATATGCCCTAAACGGTCATGGTCCGAACTATATCCGCAGACGGCTGGAGGAAGAAAAAATCCCCTGCCCCACATGGTGGAACCGGGAACGGGGGCTTCGCAATACCCGTACCAAATGGGAAAAGAAAGACCCGGAAAATGGGCGGTATATGTGGGACTTCTCCGTTATCAAAGACCTTTTGATGAATCCCGTCTACACCGGGGCGATTGCTTCCCAGAAAAAGGACTACCGCTTCAAAATCGGCACGATTGGGGAAAAGAAGCCGGAGGACTGGATTGTGGTGGAGGGACAGCATGAACCGCTGATTGACTGCATGAGCTTTGATATTGTGCAGAACAAGCTGAAATCCCGCCAGCGTCCGGGGCAGACCAATGAAATCAGCCTGTTTGCCGGACTGATAAAATGCGGCGAGTGTGGGAAGTCGCTGACGATACGCTACACAAACGCAAAACATCCCCAGCGGATTTACTCCTGCAAGACCTACAATGCCTTTGGAAAGAACCACTGCACCCAGCACCGGATTGATTATGACACCCTTTACAGCCATGTGTTGCGGAAAATCCGGGAATGTGCCAGAGCCGCCCTGATGGACGGGGAAGCGGTTGCCGACCGCTTGACCAATACCTGTGAAGCTGAGCAGCGGGAACAGCGGGAAGCAATGGAACGCTCCCTCACAAGGGACGAGGAACGGATTGAGGTTCTGGACAAAATGGTAATGCGGCTTTATGAGGATATGATTGCAGGGCGTATCAGTGAACAGAATTTCAACACCATGCTGGAAAAGACACAGACCGAGCAAGCGGAGCTTAAAGCAAAAGTGTCCGAGGGCAGAAAGCGGCTGTCCGATGAAGTCCAGCTTGCCAATGACGCAAAACAATGGGTGGAAGCCATTCAGGAATACGCCAACATCACAGAGCTGGACGCAGCCACCCTCAACCGCTTAATCAAAGAAATCGTCGTGCATGAGCGCATAGACGAAGATAAAACAAGACACATTTCTATCGAAATTCATTTTAATCTCAAACCCATCCCGGAGGTGGAACAGGTCACTGCCTGACCTGTCCCGCCGGGACGGTTCTCTTAAAAACACCATATAGATTTTTTGTACGCCGCCGCCCGCCATCGAGCAGAGTTTTACACCTAATTGGGGATAAAACAGCTTATGGCAGGTGGAGGTGTCGTTCTGATCGGTACACAGCTTGTACCATTACTGGCGAATTTGTTTTAGCCGGGGCAGTAAGAAAGGAGAACACGCATGGATAAGATTTTTGAGTCCATAGAAGAATGGATGCGTAACCTCCTTACAGGCATGGTCAGCTCAAACCTGACGAACATGTTTACCGATGTGAATGAAAAAACCGGTGATATTGCAAGTCAGGTTGGGCAAACGCCCCAGGGCTGGAGTGGCAGTATTTTTAGTCTGATCCAAAATCTGTCGGATTCTGTGATCGTACCGATTGCCGGAATGATCATAACCTTTGTGTTGTGCTATGAGCTGATTTCCATGCTCACCGAAAAGAACAACATGCATGACATAGATACATGGATGTTTTTTAAATATTTTTTCAAGATGTGGGTAGCAGTCTGGTTCGTGAGCAATGCTTTTACGATCACAATGGCAATTTTTGATGTCGGGCAGAATGTAGTGAACCGGGCGGCAGGTGTTATCAACCAGCAGACGGCAATTAACATTGATTCAGTAGTCACCTCGATGGAGACTGCAATGGAATCAATGGAAGTAGGGGAGCTGATTATACTGGCACTGGAAACGCTTCTGGCGAGCCTGTGCTTAAAGGTTATATCCGTTTTTATAACGGTCATTTTATATGGCCGTATGATAGAAATTTATCTGTATTCGTCAATCGGTGCAATTCCATTTGCCACTATGAGCAACCGGGAATGGGGACAGATTGGCAGCAATTATTTAAGAGGATTGTTCGCACTGGCATTCCAGGGATTTTTTATCATGGTGTGCGTGGGCATTTATTCTGTGCTGGTTGCAAACATACAGGTATCAGACAATGTGCATACGGCACTGCTCAGTGTAATGGCATATACGGTGATACTGTGTTTCAGTCTTATGAAAACAGCTAATTTCTCGAAGAGTATTTTTAATGCACACTAAATGTGGAAAAGGAGACGATGAAAATGGCTTTTGTATCAGTACCAAAAGATTTGACAAAAGTGAAAAATAAAATTATTCTCAACCTTACAAAACGACAGCTTATCTGCTTTGGTATTGCAGCGGCAGTAGGGCTTCCGTTTTATTTCCTGTCAAGGGGATTGCTTGGTTCGAGTAATGCGGCAACCGGAATGTGTCTGTTGATGCTTCCGGCTTTTTTATTTGCAATGTATGAGAAAGATGGACTTCCTTTAGAGAAAGTCCTCAAAAACGTGATTACAGTAAAATTTATCCGTCCCCCGGTACGGAAATATGAGGTGGAAAACCTCTATGAAAAAAAGAAAATTTTGATAAAAGCGAAAGGAGGTACCGTTCGTGGAAAAAGTAAGAAACGATAAGAATCTTCCAGAGCAGACAGAAGAATTTTCCCATCCGGATGACTGGTGGCTGGATGAAGAGGATTCTGCTGATGGTTTACCAGTGTTTGATCCGGACGAGGCAGAAGATTATGCAAAGGACAGACAGCGTTTGACGGGAGTACCGATGGTTACTGGGTATGAAGCACTGGAGCGACACCGAGGTGTCCGCAGACCAAGACGTAAATTAAGCAGACGGGAAAAACGTGCCTGGAAAAAAGCCCAGAAATATGAACTGAAATTACATAAGGCACACGAAAAAGAAGAAAGAAAACTTGCGAAGCAGGCGGCAAAACAGGCTGTTCGTGAAGAAAAGGCGGCACAGAAACAGGCAAAGAAAGAAGAAAAGCATAAAAAAAAGACAAAGTCGCCGGGTTCTGTAAAATCCAGCGGAAAGAAAGGTACTGTAAAGAAAATATCCAGTACAAATAAAGACAATAGAAATAAAGGGAAAAACATTACCGCACAGCAGTCCATTCCATACAGGGAAATGGGAAAAGACGGAATCTGTCGTGTGGAGGATGGGTATTATTCAAAAACGATTCGTTTTTATGACATCAACTATCAGTTGGCACAGAATGAGGATAAAAATGCGATTTTTGAGAACTGGTGTGATTTCCTGAATTATTTTGACAGCACCATCCATTTTCAGTTGTCTTTTATCAATCATCACAGCAACATGACGGAATATGAAGACGTGATCCGTATTAAAAAGCAGAATGACAGCTTTGATGATCTGCGTATGGAGTTTGCCCAGATGCTCAGAAATCAGTTGGCAAAAGGAAATAATGGTCTTGTCAGAACCAAGTATATTACATTTGGAATTGAAGCTGACAATATCCGGGAAGCAAAACCAAAACTGGAACGTATCGAAACAGATATACTCAATAATTTTAAGGCTTTCGGGGTATCTGCGTATCCATTAAATGGTGCGGAGCGTTTGCAGATCATGTATGAAACATTCAACCAGAATGTCAAAGTGCCATTCAAGTTCAGCTATGATGATATGCTGCGTACCGGGTTGAATACAAAGGATTATATTGCACCATCCAGTTTCCTGTTCAAAAATGGAAAGGATTTTCAGATGGGAGATACCATCGGAGCAGTATCCTATCTGCAGATACTGGCACCAGAGCTGACGGATAAAATGCTTGCCGAATTTCTGGAAATGGACTGTAATCTGCTTGTGAATCTGCATATCCAGTCCATTGACCAGATGAAAGCAATCAAGCTGGTAAAGAGTAAGGTTACGGACATTAACCGTATGAAAATCGAGGAACAGAAAAAAGCGGTACGTTCCGGATATGATATGGATATTATCCCATCTGATCTGAACACATACGGAGGGGAAGCGAAAAGACTTCTGGAAGATTTACAGTCAAGGAATGAGAGAATGTTCCTTGTGACTGTGGTGTTCTTAAATACAGCGAAAAATAAACAGGAGCTGGAAAATGTGGTATTTCAGACCGCAGGTATTGCACAGAAATATAACTGTGCGTTGAAAAGACTGGACTATCAGCAGGAACAGGGACTTATGAGCAGCTTGCCGCTGGGAAGAAACTGGATTCCGATCAAGCGGGCCTTAACTACCACGTCAACAGCTATTTTTGTCCCTTTTACAACGCAGGAACTGTTTATGGGTGGGGAATCTATCTATTATGGATTAAATGCCCTGTCTAATAACCTGATCATGGCAGACCGGAAAAAGCTGAAAAATCCAAATGGTCTGATACTTGGTACTCCTGGATCTGGTAAATCTTTTGCGGCAAAAAGAGAGATTACCAATGTATTTATTGTCACAAAAGACGACATTATCATCTGTGATCCGGAGGGTGAATATTTTCCGTTAGTCCGGGCATTTAACGGGCAGGTTATCCGTATTTCTCCGACCAGTCACGATTACATCAATCCAATGGATATTAACATCAATTATGCGGATGATGATGATCCGCTATCTTTAAAATCAGATTTTATCCTTTCGCTTTGTGAACTGGTAGTAGGAGGAAAAAACGGTCTGGAACCAGTGGAAAAAACAATCATTGACCGATGTGTACGTCTGGTATATCAGGACTATCTTGCTGATCCGATTCCAGAGAAAATGCCAATCCTGGAAGATTTATATAATCTGCTTCGCAAACAGGAAGAGGCAGAGTCGCAGAGGCTGGCAACTGCACTGGAAATCTATGTAAATGGTTCCCTGAAGGTGTTTAATCACCGCACAAATGTAGAGTTGAACAATCGTCTGGTATGTTTCGATATTAAAGACCTTGGTAAACAGCTTAAAAAACTTGGCATGTTGATCGTTCAGGATCAGGTTTGGAACAGGGTAACAGTCAACCGTTCTGCTCATAAATCCACCAGATATTATATTGATGAGTTCCATCTGTTGCTGAAAGAGGAACAGACAGCAGCATACAGTGTGGAAATCTGGAAGAGATTCCGTAAGTGGGGCGGTATCCCGACTGGTATCACGCAGAATGTAAAAGATCTGCTTGCTTCAAGGGAAATCGAGAATATCTTTGAAAACTCAGATTTTATCCTGATGCTCAACCAGGCATCCGGGGATCGACAGATTCTGGCAAAACAGCTTAATATTTCAACACACCAGCTTTCCTATGTAACAAACAGTGGAGAGGGAGAAGGGCTGATTTTTTATGGAAATACAATTATTCCATTTAAGGACAGATTCGATAATACCCTTATGCTTTATGCGTTAATGTCATCGAAACCAGAAGATGTAGAGAAGCGTGAAAAACTCGGCATCAAAGGCAGAGACGATAGTTAAAGGGGTGACAGCAGAGCATGAGAAAATGGGTGGCAGGATTGTTACTTTCTATATCTGTTATATTGCTTACGATCAGTCTGTATTTTTTAATGGGATTTTTTATGCAGGAAAGACAGGATAATCAGTTACAGCAGGAACTGCAGGAGCTAATGCAGAAAAGAGAGGATGAACCGGAAGAAGATGTTTCCGGCGATTCTTTGATAGAGGTGGATGCTGGAATTTTGGCATTGCATGAAGAAAATCCGGATTGTATTGGCTGGCTGACCATTGATGGAACGAGAATAGACTATCCGGTCATGTACCGGCCGGGAGATAAAAATTATTATCTGCATCGGGATTTCAACGGGGAATATTCTGCAAATGGATGTTTATTTCTGGCAGAGGAATGTGTACTAGGGGATTCGGACAATCTGATCATATATGGACATCACATGAACAGTGGGAAGATGTTTGCTGACCTTGAGAAATATAAGGACGAAGGATTTTACGAAGAACATCCGACAATCCTGTTCCGCACGATATGGGGAAATGAACAGTATCAGATATTTGCAGCATTTACAACGCCTGTTTATACAGGAAATGATTTTGATTATTACAGTTTTATCAAAGCTGGAACAGTGGCTGATTATAAAAAATTTGTTGTTTCCGTTAAGGAAAAATCACTTTATCAAACAGGAACAACAGCAAAATACAGAGATAAGTTACTTACACTGTCTACTTGTGAGTATTCCCAGAAAAATGGACGTATGGTATTGGTTGCAAAGAAAAATAACGGAAAGGAATAAAACGGAAAATTACCAGAGATCAGGAGATGATGACCATGCAGGAGCATGAATATAAAGCAAGGGATAAGACTGTCCAGAAGATGAGCCGGGATGGACTCCGGGAAAAAAATCTCCGCAGTAAAAAGGAAAAGCGGATTACCGGGCGTGAGGCAGATGAGAAGAAAACAGCCGGACACAGGGAACAGGAGCTGGACTTTGGAAAGGTCAGAAAAACTCATACTGCAGAAGAAACAGTTGAGGGAGTGAAAGAAGGAAAACACAGACTGCAGTCCAGACACGCTTTTCTGGAACAGGAAGAAATTGCGGAAGCGGAGGAAATGGAAAACTCAGAAATGAGTGATGATAAAGCAGGCGGGGAGAAATCTCCGCCTGTTTCACGTTCCAGACTTCGGAAAGATAGTATCCGGGGGCATCCGGAACGTGATGCTGAAACATCGGAACCGGACAGGCAGAGCCGAAAGAAAAAGATGGTTGTAGCTTATGCAGCGAAAGAACAGAAATGCTACCATGAAAAGTCAGAAGTTGATGAAAAATCAATGGAAGATTTTCGGGAAGAGATTAAAGGAAAGACGAAAAGGGAACAGACGCTAAAAGAACAGAAAAAATCAAAATCCCGTCTTTCCTTTGAAGATGAAAGTAAAGGTATGATTCCCGGTAGCGGAATGGCAAGAAAGGGAGCAACCGTTGTTTCAGAAACGGTATCTGCCTATGGTCAGAAAAAAATCAGAGAGGATACCGATGATAATGCTGCTCTTGATGCAGCAGATCAGATGGAACTTGCGGGAGAAAGTCTTGCAAGAAAGTCAATTTACGTTCGGGAACGGTTGAAAGAAAAACGACAGAGAAATAATCGGTTAAGGGAATCTGTTCTGGAAGAAACAGAAAAATCCCGTTTGCAGTTTGGTACCAGTGTTTCCAATGAAGCAAAAAAGGCGGTTCAGAAAGAAGCAGAGCAGAAGAAACAGTCTGCATTAAAGAAATTACTGCAGAAAAAGCGTTACCAGAAGCAATATCAGGCTGCGAAACAGGGAAAGGCTGCGAAAGATGCAGTTCTTGTAAATGCACAGCGATTTACGGAGAAAGCCAAGGCTGCGGTTAAGGAGATCGTGGCACAGAACAGAAATATCCTCCTGTCCATAGGAGTTCTGATTCTGCTGTTTGCATTGATGACAACCAGTCTTTCAAGCTGTGCAGCATTATTCCAGGGTGGTTCCAATGCCATTATTTCTACCAGTTATTCCAGTGAGGACGAGGATATTTATGCTGCGGAAAATGCTTATGTAGCCTTGGAAAATGCACTGAATGAACAGATTAACCAGATGAAAGCAAGTCATTCTGACTACGATGAGTTCCAGTTCCAGATTGATGAGATCGGACACAATCCGTATCAGCTTATTTCTTATCTGACAGTCAAGTATGGCGGTTTTACCTATGCTGAGGTTGCAGACGAGATTCAGGATATTTTCAGGGAGCAGTATGGCTTATATACAGATTCGACAAGAGAAACTGTAACAGAAAAGAAAACTGTCAGGGTTGGAGAATCGCTGGGACAGGTTGTGACCAGTGGATATTGCAACTGTCCGATTTGTTGCGGGCAGTGGAGTGGAGGCCCGACTGCAAGTGGAGCATATCCACAGGCAAATCACACGATTGCGGTGGATGCTTCCAATCCATTTGTGCCAATGGGAACCCATGTTGTTATGAATGGAGTGGAATATGTAGTAGAAGATACAGGAGCATTTGCAAGCTATGGTGTTCAGTTTGATGTATTTTACAGCGATCACGCTTCTGCATCAGCACATGGGCACCAGACCTGGGAAGCATACATAGCAGACAGTAATGGAAGCCAGGAGGTGGAAGTAACTACAACAAGAGAAGTAAACCGGCTGGATGTAACACTTACAAACCATAATCTGGATGCCGTTTTAAGAAACCGTATGACAGATAAAGAGCAGGAGCAGTATGACGCTTATAACAAATACTATGGAAATCGTGATTACCTGTTTGACCTTAACAAGATTCCGACAGGTGGGGCAGGCTTTGGATACGATATTCCGGCAGAAGCACTTTCAGATCCGCAGTTTGCCAAGATGATCCAGGAAGCGGAAAAATATCTGGGCTATCCGTATGTCTGGGGCGGTGCATCGCCATCTACCAGTTTTGATTGTTCTGGTTTTGTATGCTGGGTAATCAATAACTGCGGAAATGGATGGAACGTGGGAAGAGCAACAGCGGACGGACTTCGTTCTTATTGTTCCTATGTATCTCCATCTGATGCAAAGCCGGGCGATCTGATTTTTTTCCAGGGAACTTATGATACGCCGGGAGCGAGCCATGTTGGAATTTATGTAGGAAATAACATGATGATTCATTGTGGAAATCCGATTCAGTATACAAGCATTGCAAGTTCTTACTGGCAGCAACATTTTATGGCATTTGGCAGACTTCACTAGAAGGGAGCGAACAAGAGATGAATATGCGATTAAAAAAGGTTCTGGATGACATTCAGAAAACTGAAAACAAGATTCTGGAACTGCAGGAGCATGTAAGGCAACTGAGAATCCAGAAAAAGCAGATGGAAGATGCAGAAATCATTAAGGCAATCCGTTCCATGAAAATGGATAGCCGAAAGATGCTGACTTTTCTGGATGGAATTCAGAACGGAACAGTTACCATGCAGTTTGATGAAGAGGGCAATCTTTCTATGGATAGTTCTGAAACAGGTATAAAGAAAGAAGAAAATATGGATAGCGAAATGTCAACCGGACTGATAGAAGAAAGAGAGGATTTGGAAGATGAAGAATAAAGTAATGAAAAAAGTTTTAATGATTATGCTGTCGGCAACGATGCTGATTGGTTCTGCCAGTGTGACCGCTTTTGCACAGGCAAATGAAAACGCAGAGCAGGCTGAAACTGCGGAACAGGTGATAGAAGAACAGCCGACGGAGCAGCCTGCCACAGAGGGAACACCATTTTCCACGCCGGGAAACGGACAACTTGTGGATGATAAGGAGAATGACAGCTCCAAGCAGTTTCTGACTGTCCAGACAAAGAATGGAAATACCTTTTATATGGTTATTGATCGTTCCGGTACTTCTGAAAATGTGTACATGATGTCACTGGTAGATGAACAGGATCTGGCAGAGTTCTTAGATGAAAATGAGGAAACCGAGAAAAAAGAGGAATCTGCAGTTGTTCTTCCGGAAATAACCACAACACCAGAACCGGAAACTACCGTACAGCCAGAAACAGAAGTAAAACCGGAATCCAGTGGTAATAAAATGTTTGGTTCTGCAGTCCTGGGTGGCGGCATTGTACTGGTATTCGGCGGTTTAGCTGCTTTTGCTTTAAGTAAATTTCGAAAGAAAAAAGAGGACGGTATTGTAGAGGAAGGTCTGGAATTTGCTGATGACAGTTACATCAATGAAGATGAAGAAAATGCGGAAGATCAGCAGAAATAACAAAAAAGCATAAGGTATGGAGAAAGGGCAGTTCTTTATGGACTGCCTTTTTGACAGGAACAGGAGGAAAATATGGCGAAATTTTTAGTGATTGCAGAGAAACCAAGTGTGGCACAGAGTCTTGCAAAAAATTTATCTGCTTATCAGAGAAAGGATGGGTATCTGGAGGGGAACAGTTGCATTGTTAGTTGGTGTCTGGGGCATCTGGCAGAGTATGTTCCACCGGAAATCTATGATGAAAAATATGCAAAATGGCAGTTTGAGGATTTACCGATTATTCCGGAAGTATGGAAAGTTCAGGTATCAGAGGATAAAAAGAAGCAGTTTGATGTGATATGCAGCCTGATGAACCGGGCAGATGTAGCATATCTGGTGAATGGCTGTGATGCCGGAAGAGAAGGAGAACTGATTTTTAAAAGAGTTTATGATCTGGCAGGCTGTCAGAAACCAGTGAAGCGTCTGTGGATCAGTTCAATGGAAGATGAAGCCATTCAGAAAGGATTTCAGTCCTTAAATGACGGGAGAGACTATGCAGGTCTTTGTAATGCTGCGGTATGCAGGGCACAGGCAGACTGGCTGATCGGAATGAATGCAACGAGAGCTTACACAACCAGATATTTAAAACGTCTGGTAGTTGGCAGAGTGCAGACACCAACGCTTGCTATGCTGACGGAAAGAAAAGAGAAAATTGAGCATTTCAAGAAAGAAGCCTATTATAAGGTTTCCCTGTCAGATGGAAGGCTTGCGGTAATTTCAGAAAATATTCAGTCTGAAACAGAAGCGGAAGAATTAAGAAAACTCTGTGATGGAACAGAAGCTGTTGTGACCAGAGTGAAAAGAGAACAGAAAAAGACTTCTCCGCCCAAACTTTATGACCTGACCAGTCTGCAGAGGGAAGCAAACCGATTTTTCGGATACACTGCACAGAAAACATTGGATATGCTGCAGGAACTGTATGAAGAAAAGATGGTTACTTATCCGAGAACAGACAGTCAGTATGTAACCGAGGATATGAAAGAAACGGTAAAAATGCTTGCCGAAGGCATGACAGATTTTCTTCCGTTTCTGGAATCTGGACAGATTAGGGGAAACATAGATCGTGTGGTTAATAATGCAAAGGTATCTGATCATCATGCAATCCTGCCGACAAAAGAAGCAATGGAAAAAGGCATGGGAGGACTTTCCGGTGGAAAGAAAAATCTGCTGATGCTGATCGGACAGCAGCTTGTTCAGGCAACAGGGGAAGAGTACCTTTATGAGCAGACAGAAATTTCCGTACAGTGCAAAGAACATGAATTTACTGCGAAAGGAAAGCTGCCTGTGCAGATGGGCTTCAAAGAAGTGGAAGAAGCCTTTCGGAAATATTGTGTGAAGGATAAGAAATCTGATGAACCAGATAATAAGACAGAACTTCCAGAAGGATATGAGGAAGGAATGACTCTTGTTCCTGTGAAAGCAGAGAAGAGTACCCATTATACATCCCCGCCGAAGATGTTTACCGAAGATACCTTGCTTGCAGCAATGGAAACAGCGGGGAATAAGGAATTTGATTCTGATACAGAGAAAAAAGGACTTGGGACACCGGCAACCAGGGCCAATATTATTGAGAAGCTGGTATTTTCCGGGTATGCAGAACGTAAAGGAAAACAGATTTTTCCTACGGTGGCAGGCTGTGAGCTGATTCATGTAATGCCGGAGAATCTGAAATCCGCAAGCCTGACAGCAGAATGGGAGAATCAGCTTCTGATGATGGAAAAGGGAAAAATCCAAGACGATGAATTTATGGATGGGATTGTATCTATGATCATTGAGATTCTTTCTGTATGCAGGGAGATTCCAGAAGAAGAACGCAATCGTTTTCAGACTGCAAGGGAAATAATCGGAAAATGCCCGGTATGCGGTTCTGATGTATATGAGGGTAAGACCAATTATTACTGTTCTGACAGAAGCTGTCCGTTTGCTTTATGGAAGTCAAATAGGTTTCTGGAAAGCATGAAAAAATCAATGGATAAAAAGATGGCAGTGGAGCTTCTGAAAAAGGGACGTACCCATGTAAAAGGACTGTATTCCAAGAAAAAGGACAGCAAATTTGATGCTGATCTTGTACTTGGGGTAGAAGATGGAAAAGCCAGATTTAGTCTGGAATTTCCTAAAAAGAAAACAAACAGTAAGAAAAAATAAGGAACTGACGGAAGGAGGAATAAGGTTATGGCTCGATTGGAAGATATAAGAGGTCTTGCAGAAGCACATGCATCCAGTATTAGTAGTTCACCCAGGGATTGGATGAACTATCTGGATACAGCAGCCAGATTATACAGGTATCCATTTATGGATCAGCTTTTGATCCACGCACAGCGTCCAAAAGCAACTGCCTGTGCTTCGCTGGAATTATGGAATGAAAAAATGCTGCGGTGGGTAAACCGAGGAGCAAAGGGAATTGCTCTTTTGGATGAAACCATGCAGAAAACAAGACTCCGATATGTATTTGATATTCAGGATACTCATAAGGTAAAAGGTGGAAGAACCCCTTACCTGTGGCGGTTGCAGGAGAAGCAACAGGAGGAGTTATTAAACCATTTAGAAGAAGTTTATGGACTGGAAGCTAAAGATACAGGAAGTCTTTCTGATGCACTGATGGCAACAGCGAAGTATATGGTAGAAGAAAATCTGGATGAATACCTGGATGGCTTGACATATGTGACGGAAGGAACATACCTGGAGGAGCTGGAAGAAGATACCATACGCAGCGAATTTCGCAGTCTGTTGACAGACAGCATTTATTATACGCTGGCTTCCAGATGCGGACTTGATCCGCTGGAACGGCAGGAAGAAATGGACTTCGTACATATCACAGACTATAACAGTTTATCAGTGCTGACATTTATTGGAAATGCGACAAGCATGGCCAGTGAGTCTGTGCTAGTGGATATTGGAAGATATGTACACCGCATTTCATTAGAAGAAATGAAAAAAGGTATTGAAAATTCAGAAGAAAGGAATTATAATAACTTTGACACGTTAATTCGCGAAAGTAAAGAAAACAACGATACTATTACAGAAAAAGAATATTCACAGGAAAATGAAGGAGGAAATGAGTATGGCACTGACATATCATCGCAAAGGGGATTACCTATTTCCGAATCTGACAATTCAGGAAACAGAAGCACAGATCGGGAAATACGGAATGCTGCGGAGGACATTTCTGAAGGAGTACAAGAACAGCTTGTACCAGAGCCTGTTGCTGACCGGGAAACTGAACAGCCATCTGGAGGAGGTCGAGAAAGCAGCGCAGGAGAGATTGGAAGTATTGATGGAGAAACTGTTGGAGAAGAATCCGGCACCGTCGAAAGAGGAGAACCCGATGGCGTGGACAGCACATATGAACAGTCTGACGGCAACAGCGGAAGAGAGCATCTTGACGGAATTGGTATACAGCTAATCGAAGACACAAGTGAAGATCAGTTAAGTAAAGCAGAGGAAGAAATTGCCTCTGCTTTATCTTTGCCCGAACTTCCATCTGTAAATGAACAGAAAAGGGAAATCGAAAACAGAATAGCTGCCCTCTATGCCGGGGAGATTGCCATTCCAAGTGAGGTGGTCGATGAGGTTTTAAGAACCGGGGGAAACCGAAGTAAAAGCCAGCTTCGCATTATTTATAATTTTATGAGTGAACAGACACCGGAAGAATATACAGAGTTTGTGAAGCGGGAGTATGGGACTGGTGGAAAGGGCTTTGAAATCAATGGTATGGAGTATTCGGTCTGGTTTGATGAAACCGGATTGCAGATTGCAGTAGGGCATACGGTTGCAGATCAGATTCTGGATAAGGCGTTTTTGTCCTGGGAAGATGTGAGTGGCCGTATCCATCAGCTTTTGAAACAGGGTGAGTATGCACCACAGTCCGTACTTGATGTTGCAAGGGAAAATGCGATAAAGGAACATGCCCAGGCACTTGCCTATATGAAAGCGGATATGGCAGAGGGTGTAGCGGAACTTGTCTTTGATGAAGAGGATTTACCACATCTTCGCAGTATTTATCCGGAAATAACAGATTATCTGGAAGAAAAGCTGGCAGATCCGCAGTGGCTGTCAGATATGAATGAGCGTCTGGAAGGACTGGCAATGGCTTATGAGGAAGATAAAAGCATTATGCGGTTCCGTACCTATAACCCGGTCAGAATATCCGGTCAGTTCCAGAAATTTGCTGCAGAAGTGATTCCATATAATGCCAGGGATGGGTTTGCATGGCAGGAATATAAGGTGTTTATTACCCAGGACGAAATAGACGCTTTTCTTGCTGGTGGAGGTCCGTATTCCGATGGCAGGCTTTCTACTTATTCCTTTTATCTCTTAAATGAAGATGATAAAGCCAGAACGGATTTTATTAAAGAAAGATACGGAACAGGAGGTCAGAGTCATGCTTTATGTGGCGCAGACAATTCCTATGCAGATTATGATGGAAAAGGTTTGCAACTGAAGAGAGGAGAGATTGGAAATCCGGATACTTCGGTGTTACTTCCCTGGGCAAAAGTGGCGAAAAGAGTCGGCTACCTGATTGATAACCAGCAGTTCTTACGTTCCGCTGATTATTCACGTATGCCAGATTATGAAAGAAAACGAATTGCAGGAAAAGTGATCAGCTTTTATGCAAGGCTTCCAGAAGAAATTGAGCGTCCATTTAAACAGGATTTCTTCAATGAAGAGGCAAGAAAAGAATTACCCGTTATGCTGAATGATTCGGAGCAGACACAGAAACTGTTACAGGCGATGGACGATGCGCTGGCAATGCTGCCATTGGATTTTGAAGCAGTGAATGAAACTTATGAGAAGAAATTACAGCTATTGACGGAAGTACATCAGTATGTGGAAGGCAGCTATACGATTTTCCCAGCACAGGAAGTACCAGATCAGGCAGATGGCTTAGATGGATACCAGATGTCTTTATTTGATATTGTGAGTGCCTCCGAACCAGAAGAAAATACAGAAGAACCAGAAGTGGAAGAATCGTCTGCAGAAATGGAGGAGGTACAAAAAGGGGAACCAGAATCTGAGCCAGAAGATGTAGTTGTACAGGAACAGTGGGACGAGAATGTATTTGAATATCAGGGGTATCATTTTGAAGCAGTGGGGATTCTTCCGCAAGGTCTGGAAGGGAAAGAACTGGTAAACCAGACAAGAGGAAATACAGAATTGCACTTGACTACCTACGAGCGAGAAGAAGATATTTTATATTCCTATGCAGGATTCTACGAAGCGAGTGGTTCATCAAAAGCTGATATTTTCCGGTGTATGGAAACCGGACGAAATTATATTCCAGGGGAGAACGAACTGTTTGGCTATGAGGGAGAATTTTTACCATATCTGCAGAATGAACAGGTGCAGGAACAGGAACCTCATAATTTCCATATTACGGACGATAACCTTGGTGCTGGCGGTCCGAAGGCAAAGTTTAAAGCAAATATGGAAGCTATCCGGCTGCTGAAAGAACTGGAACAGGATCAGAGATTAGCAACATCGGAAGAACAGGAAGTGTTGTCGAGATATGTTGGATGGGGCGGTATTCCCCAGGCTTTTGAAGAAAGAAACAGTGCCTGGGCAGAGGAATACACGCAGTTAAAAGGAGTCCTCACGCCAGAAGAATACAGTGCAGCAAGGGCATCAACGCTGAATGCCTTTTATACTTCTCCGACAGTTATCAAGGCTATGTATGAAGCACTTGGAAATATGGGACTGAAACAGGGAAATATCCTGGAACCATCCTGTGGAGTTGGTAACTTTATGGGACTTTTACCGGAAAGCATGAGTGCTGCAAATATGTATGGCGTGGAGCTTGATCCGGTTTCCGGGCAGATTGCGAAACAGCTTTACCAGAAGAACAGGATTGCAGTACAGGGATTTGAGGAAACCAGTTACCCGGACAGCTTTTTTGACTGTGTGATTGGAAATGTACCGTTTGGGGCATATCAGGTCAGTGACCGCAAGTATGACAGATACCATTTTACGATCCATGATTATTTTATCGCAAAATCCTTAGACCTGGTACGTCCGGGAGGAGTGGTGGCAGTTGTCACATCAAGCGGTACAATGGATAAACAGAATCCGGAAGTCCGACAGTATTTTGCAAACCGGGCAGACCTGCTTGGGGCAATCCGCTTACCGAACAATGCTTTCCAGAGAAATGCCAATACCAGTGTGGTTGCGGATATTCTGTTTTTCCAGAAAAGGGACAGGGCTGCGATCACAGAGCCAGACTGGGTACAGTTAAAAACCACATCAGAAGGCTATACGGTCAATTCTTATTTTGCTGACCACCCGGAAATGGTGCTTGGGGATTTCACAACAGAAAGTACCCAGTACGGAAAACAGGAAGTAACAGTAAAGGCAAAAGAGGGAGCAGATCTGGCAGAGCAGATAAAAGAAGCGGTAAAGTATATCCAGGGAACTATCACAGAGCAGGAGATTTTGGATACGGAACTGGAAGAACAGGTGGTATCCATACCGGCAGATCCGAACATTAAGAACTTCAGCTTTGCACTTGTCGGAGAGGATATTTATTACAGGGAAAATTCTGTTATGAATAAGATGGAACTTCCCGTTGTGACAGGCGAACGTGTCAGAGGCATGGTTGCCATCCGGGATGCAACAAACAGGCTTCTGGAACGGCAGTTGGAAGAATGCAGTGATGAAGAGGTTGCCAGCTTACAGGCTGAATTGAATCAGGTTTATGACAGCTTTACTGCAAAATATGGACTACTCAGCAGCAATGCGAATAAAAGAGCGTTCAGCATGGACAGCAGCTATTGCCTTTTGACTTCCCTTGAATTTTTGGACGAAAAGGGCGAGTTGAAGCGGAAAGCAGACATATTTACGAAAAGGACGATCCGCAGGGCAGAGCCGGTAACATCGGTAGATACTGCAAGTGAGGCACTGGCGGTATCTATCGGGGAAAAGGCAAAAGTGGATATTCCTTATATGATGGAGCTTACCGGAAAAACAGAGGAGGAGGTCACAGAGGAGCTTACAGGTGTTATCTTCAAGAATCCGCTTACGGATAAATGGGAGCCATCCGACGAGTATCTTTCCGGGAATGTCAGGGAGAAGCTGAACATTGCAAAGCAGTTTGCAGAGAACCACCCGGAATATATGGTCAATGTACAGGCACTGGAACGGGTACAGCCGAAAGATCTGGACGCTTCCGAGATTGAAGCAAGGCTTGGTGCAACATGGATTTCGCCGGACTATATTACAGAGTTCATGGCAGAAACATTCCATACACCACGACAGCATATCAATTATGAGCGTATCAAAGTACAGTATGCAGAAGTGACCGGACAATGGAACGTAAAAGGAAAGAACGTGGACAGCAGCAATAACCCGCTTTCCACCGCAACTTACGGAACACAAAGGGCAAATGCTTACAGGCTGTTGGAGGATGCACTGAATCTGCGTGACACAAAAATCTATGACACAATACATGATGCGGATGGGGAACACCGGGTACTGAACCGGAAAGAAACCACCCTGGCACAGCAGAAGCAGGAATTGATCCGGGAAGAGTTTAAAGAGTGGATTTTTAAGGATATGAGCCGACGGGAAACACTCTGCAAAATTTATAATGAACGGTTTAACAGCATCCGGCCAAGGGAATATGATGGCAGTCACATTCAGTTTGTCGGAATGAATCCGGAAATTAAGCTGATGGAGCATCAGAAAAATGCGGTGGCACATATCCTTTATGGAAATAATACCCTGCTTGCACACTGTGTAGGTGCAGGCAAGACGTTCCAGATGATCGCAGCCGGTATGGAGAGCAAGCGTCTGGGACTGGCACAAAAGAGTCTTTATGTGGTTCCGAACCATTTGCTGGAACAGTGGGGAAGCGATTTTTTACGCTTATATCCGGGAGCAAATATTCTGGTGGCAACGAAGAAAGACTTTGAACCGGCAAACAGAAAACGGTTCTGTTCCAGAATCGCAACAGGGGATTATGATGCGGTCATTATCGGACACAGCCAGTTTGAGAAAATTCCGCTTTCCAGGGAAAGGCAGATTTCATTGTTGGAAGATCAGATCGCAGATATTACCTATTCTATTGAAGCAGCAAAAGAGGAAGCGGGACAGCAGTATACGATCAAGCAGATGGAAAAGACAAAGAAAACCCTGAAAGCAAAACTGGAAAAACTGAATGACCAGACACGAAAGGATGATGTGGTGACTTTTGAGCAACTAGGCGTGGACAGGCTGTTTGTGGACGAGTCACATTTTTACAAGAACCTTTTTTTATACACAAAAATGCGGAATGTGGCAGGCATTTCACAGACCGATGCACAGAAAAGTTCAGATATGTTTATGAAATGCAGGTACATGGATGAGATTACCGGGGGAAAGGGAATCACGTTTGCAACGGGAACACCTGTATCAAACAGTATGACTGAATTATACACCATTATGAGATACCTCCAGTATGATACTTTAATGAATATGGGAATGGGACATTTTGATTCGTGGGCAGCAACTTTTGGAGAAACAGTTACGGCAATCGAATTGTCACCGGAAGGGACGGGCTATCGTGCAAAAACACGATTTGCCCGTTTCTTTAATCTTCCAGAACTGATTTCCATATTTAAAGAAGCTGCGGATATTCAGACTGCAGATATGCTGAATCTTCCTGTACCGGAAGCAGAATATATCAATGAAGTATTAAAGCCGAGTGAGGAACAGAAAGAAATGGTGGAAGCCTTTTCGGAACGTGCAGAACAGGTCAGGGGCGGTGCAGTAGATCCAAGGGTAGATAACATGCTCAAGATTACCAATGACGGAAGAAAATGTGCATTAGACCAGAGGCTTTTGAATGATATGCTACCGGATGCAGGGGAAAGCAAGGTAAATGCCTGTGTGGAGAATGCTTTCCAGGTATGGGAGGACGGAAAAGATACACAGGCTACCCAGTTGATCTTCTGCGACCTCAGCACACCGAAAAATGATGGAACATTCAACGTGTATGATGATGTAAGAAACAAGCTGGTGGAACGGGGAATCCCGAAAGAGGAGATCGCATTTATTCATGAATATAATACGGAAGTAAGAAAAGCGGAGCTGTTTGCAAAGGTGCGGGCAGGGCAGGTAAGAATCCTGATGGGTTCCACTCCGAAACTCGGTGCTGGTACCAACGTCCAGGACAGATTACTTGCACTGCATCATCTGGACTGCCCCTGGAAACCGTCTGATCTGGAACAGCAGGAGGGACGTATTCTCAGACAGGGAAACCAGAATGACAAGGTAAAAATCTTCCGGTATGTAACGGAAAATACGTTCGATTCGTACATGTGGCAGATTCTGGAAAACAAGCAGAAGTTTATTTCACAGATCATGACCAGTAAATCCCCGGTGCGTGCCTGTGAAGATGTAGATGATACAGCTCTATCTTATGCAGAGATCAAGGCACTGGCAACAGGAAACGAATACATCAAAGAAAAGATGGATCTGGATGTGCAGGTAAGTAAACTGAAACTTCTGAAAGCAAACCACACCAGTCAGATCTATCGTCTGGAATCGGATATTGCAAAGCGGTATCCAGTACAGATTACCGCATTAAAAGAGAAGATTGCCGGTATGCGTGTGGATGCAGATGTGGTTAAAGGAATAGATTTACAGGATAATGACCACTTTGCAATGACAGTCGGTGGAAAGCTGTATACCGATAAAAAAGAAGCGGGAGTTGCACTACTTTCAGCAGCATCCGGCTTGAAGTCCGTGAAATCAGCAGGGCAGATCGGGGAATATCATGGTTTTGCACTTTCTTCAGAATATAATTTCCTGTCGAATACTTATACCATGACGATTAAGAGAAAATGTTCTTATAAGATTGAGTTCGGAAAGGATACTCTGGGCAATATCCAGAGAATTCATAATGCACTCTCTGCAATCGGGAAAAAGCTGGCAGATACCGAGCAGAATCTGGAAACGGTACAACAGCAGTTAAAGACCGCACAGGAAGAGGTGCAGAAGCCATTCCCGAAAGAAGCGGAACTGAGTGAAAAAATGGAACGTCTGGCAGAATTAAATGCCATGCTCAACATGGATGAGAAAGGGGGAGAAAATCTTCTGGCAGATGAGGGAATCGGGGAAAACCCGGAAGTAAACATGCCGGAGGAACGACAGGACAGAATTGCTGACAGTGTTCATAAAACGTCTGTTCTGGAAAGACTGAAAGAACAGAAACAGCAGGAGCAGACAAGAGAAACACAGCAGAAACCTAAAAAGAAACATGAACAGGAGTTATAAAGGGTATCCCGTCAGAGTGACCAGAGCTTTGGCGGGATTTTTCTATGGAGGATTTGATTATGGCAAACAGAGAAGAACAATTAAAGCAGATTACAGAGCAGTTGGAACAGGGTGTTGCAGAAATATTCACATCAGAAAAGTATAGCGAATATCTGAATACAATGGCAAAGTTCCATAATTACAGTTTCAATAATACTCTGCTGATCGCCATGCAGAAACCGGAAGCGACACTGGTAGCGGGGTATCAGGCATGGCAGAAGAAATTTAACCGGCAGGTAAAAAGAGGGGAAAAAGGCATCCAGATCATTGCCCCGGCTCCGTTTAAAGAGAAACAGGAGATTGAAAAAACTGATCCGGAAACAGGAGAGATTGTGATCGGGGAAGATGGACAGCCGGAAACAGAAGTAGTAGAGCGTGTCATTACAAGATTCCGGGTTACGACAGTATTTGATGTCAGTCAGACCACAGGAGAACCGATTCCAGAGTTTGAGGTATCAGAACTGGAGGGGGATGTTCTGATCTACCATGATTTTATGGAAGCACTGAAAACGGTTGCCCCGGTTCCCATCCGTTTTATTGAGATTGATGGGGAGGCGAAAGGCTTTTATCAGCTTGTCGATAAATATATCGCTGTCCAGCCTGGCATGAGTGAAGCACAGACCATGAAAACAGCGGTGCATGAAACGGCACATGCAGTATTGCATGATCGTGACCAGATGGAAGCAGAGGGCATCGTAAAAGACCAGCTTACAAGGGAAGTGGAAGCAGAAAGTGTTGCCTATGTGGTATGCAACCATTTTGGACTGGATACATCGGAGTATTCCTTTTCCTATATTGCGAGCTGGTCTTCCGGTAAAAATATGAAAGAGCTTCGTGCTTCTATGGACACCATCCGTAAGACTTCTGCTGATATGATCGGACAGATTGAGGAAAAACTCAAGGAACTTCATATCGAAAGGCCAGAGCAGGAAGTAACTGCTGTGGAGCAGACAGAAGAACTGAGTGTCATGCAGTATGCGGAGCAGACCATCAACCGTCTGGAACAGGAACGGACGATTTTCAGCAATGACCAGAGAAACCTTATCGTGAATTTTGCTTATAAACTGGATGACAGGGAAGCAACGGAAAAACTGGCAGAGAATCTTGCAGAATCTATTCTGGATGGAAACAGGGAAGCGGTACTAAAACTGATTGGAGAAGCGGAGGAACAGATTGACAGTCTGCCGGATTCGATGATCGGTTTATCAGAATTGCATGAAGCCGGATTTTATTCAGAAAGTATGCTTCCGCTTACCAGGGAACGGGCAGTGGAACTGCACCATGAGGGAGTAACAGTTTACGGGCTGACCGGAGCAGTGAGTGGTCAGGAACAGTCACAGAGGGTTATGAATCTGGAACTGGATATTTTACAGCATGACGGGTTATTCGGAGTGACGAAATTTGAATGGGAAAATTACCGGAGAAGCCTGGAAACAGTTATGACACCGGAAGAAAAAGCAAAAATCAAAGAAACACTTCTTTTAGAAAGTGATGGAAACCGCTATGGAATTTACCAGATCAACAGCGGACAGGAAGAAAGAGGGTACCAATTTTTAAGTCTGGAAGCGACAAAAGAAATGGGATTTACCGTAGATGGCAAAGACTATCAGATGGTTTACAGTGAAAGACTGAGAGATGCTACGACACTGGACAATCTTTTTGAGCGTTTTAATATAGAACGACCAAACGATTTTACCGGGCATTCCATGTCAGTCAGTGATGTGATCATTATGAACCGGGGCGGCAGATTAACCGCATACTATGTGGATTCCTTTGGTTTTACAGAACTGCCGGACTTTGTGGCACAGAGAGCTGAGATGTTAAATGCCAATCCGGTAAAAGCATATCCGGAAGTTTATATGGGAACTTTGGAAAAGGCTATGCAGGAGAGAAATGTAGATGCTTACCTGGATTCCAGAAAACTGAATATTGACTGTAAAAATGCAATCGAACAGGCAATCACAGAAAACTTTGATGGCATGAGTCTGAACCCGGATACTGCGATAGATGTGATCGGAAAATATGGAGAAGAACGTGTTGCCTTTGTTCTGGCAAACACATTAAAGCAACTTTCTTATGATGGAAGATTTTCTGATGGCAATAAACGGTGGGCAGATGGCATTGATATTCCGGAAAATATCAGCAGAGGAATAAATCTGAACAGGGACTATATTGTGGGCAGCCATCCTGCAGTCCTGAATGGATTTATTGATATGGCAAGAAAAGAAATCCGTACCCGGAAACTGGAAGAGGTGCTTGGTGTGAAAAATCAGCATATCACTGAAACTACAAGAGAGTATGAAGCAGACGGACATACAGGCACCTGGTATGCGATGGATATGAAAACGTATCATGGGGAGCGATTCTTCCAGATGAGGAGTGAGGAATACGGTCAGGACGTGGCAGATATTATCGTATCGGAAAATGGAACACTGGTGGCAGAAGACATCTGGCATGGATTTGATGAAGGAGCCAGGGAAGCTATTTCAGAATATCTGGAAGAAAATGGTGTAACGGTATATGACCTGATGGACATTCCAGACCAGGCAACAGTCATCTTAGCAGACGGAACAGTTATGAAAATCATGGAACAGCAGTCAATCAGTACGGATACATGGGAGCCGACATTGACCGGACAGAATCAGCAGGGGGAAGAACAGAAATTCAGTTTTTTCGAGATACATAAAGTCAGAGAAAATAATGGCATTGACCTGAAAATGCCAGAAAATCATTATATTGACCAATATTATGTGATCGAAGATCTGGCAGCAAAAGGTGGAATGAAGATTGAGCGATATAAGGATCTTGGAGCTGCCCTCGGAGCATATTACTCTCTGCCAAACCATAAAATGAAAGCTCTTGGAATTGAAAATACGGCACCGCTGCGAGGCAGTCTTGATTTCATCCAGTGTAAGAATGGAATAGATACGCTGATCTATGATTGTCAGAAAGTGGAAGGATGGTTGAATCCGCAGATATACAATACTTTTAAAGATATACGCAACAGTTTGGCAGGGCATGATACAGAGATAGCATACCAGATTGGAGAGAAGTATTTTACAATCCAGACAGTAGAAGATGGTTATGATTATACATTCTATGATAAGGACTATCTGGAACTGGATGGTGGTGTCTACGATAATCCGGATATTTCTATTTCAGAAGCAATGGAGAACATTTTAGAGGAAGAAGGATTGCCCCTAGAAGGTGCAAATGTGATGGATTATGAAGAACTGTATGCAGAAATTGAATATGCAGAAGAAGAGAGAATGGAGAAGATACAGTTTGAACGTAATTGTCCAAAGGCTTTTTTTGATGGTTATGACAGGGAACCGGCATTAAAAAATTATGAAGGAATAACCGTACAATTTAAAATGTCTGGTATGTATTTAACAGTGCAACCGACTGAGGAAGGCTATAAATACCTGGTTTATGATCAGAAACTTCATGAAATTTCAGGAGATGCCTGTGGAAATCCAGAAGATTCTATTCAGAAAGCAATGTATGCCAGCCTGAAAAATGAAGGTTTGGAAGATGTTGAATGTGTAAAAGTTGATGACAGGGAGTTTCGGGATAAGGTAATCAGTCATTCTAAAGAAGTGCTGGCCAGTGGAGATGTTCGATTCACTTCGGAACTTGGCAGATGTGAAACAGCATTGAATGGAATGGGGAGGGCAGAAATTGAATATGAAGTTTTATTTCATGCAAGAGCTGTTCTGGAAGAAATGGGACTGGAAAATGAAGTTACATTGATTGGGGCGAGAGTACATGGTTCCAGAAGCAGAGATGACCTGTATCGTGCAGATTCTGATCTTGATGTAGTGCTTTCTTATCGGGGAAATATTCGGGAGGATAGTTTTTTTAACGAATTGAATTCTTATGGTATGGCAATAGCAGGCATTAAAGTAGACATTAACCCAATCTTAGAAGAAAGAATTACTCTGGCAGAGTATATAAAGGAATCAGAAGCCTATCTTGATCAGCAGGAAATCAAGAAACTCGCAGTGGACTTGGATAATTTTAGTTATGAGTATGATACTTATGGATATAAGGATACCGTTGAAAATAGGGAAGAACAGGTCGAGAAAATCACAGAGGATATTTTGAACAAGGATACAGCAGGTTTAAAAAACTGGCTGATTGAGGTGTCGGAAGAATCGGATATAGACAGTGATGTAGTCACTGCCCGATCATTGCTTTCACGTCTGGAAAATGCGGAAACACTCTCTGTTTTTACCAGGCAACCAGAGCAGGAACAGCCAGAAGCCACGATTACTTTTTATGTTGCAGAGTGTATGGAATTTCCTGTTATGGGTGAGTATCATGAGAACCTTACCTTGGAAGAAGCCCTACGCATTTATGAAACAATTCCTGCAGATCGCATGAATGGAATAAAAGGTGTTGGATTTGAACTGCATGATGGAAGTGATTACGACGGACCGCATGACCTTATGCGACTTGGAAAAGTTGATCGGGAAGAGGTGGATATGATTCAGCATTATAAGAAAAGTCCATTAGTACAGAAAGCAATGGATGATGTGGAAAAATATTTTGCTCAAAAGCAGGAGCTTACGAAAATAGCGGAGAAGCCTGTACAAAAAGAAAATGTTCCGCAGCCAAAGAGCAGAAAAGAATCTGTTCTTCAGGCACTCAGAGAGCGTCAGGCGAAAATAAAAGAGCAGGAGCAGAATACATCGAAAGAAAAATCCAATGCACATAAGAAGGGAGATGTAACATTATGATAGTAAGGTTTGAGGAAGATGAATATATAGCAGTGGCAATTTTTGATGCAGGAAACCGGGTACAGACAATGGAAGCAATGGATGAGATTTTTTCCTATCTGGACGAAGATATGAAGCTGCTGATTTTTACAACGATTCAGAAGCTCTATTATCTTAGCGATGAGGGATATGAAGAATTGCAGAAAATGGTAGAAATTTATAAAGCAGATCTGGAGGTGGATGGAGAATGAGTAGAAGTCAGTTTGCAGTTTATCAGTTAAAAAAGAAACCGGAATTGAGAAATCTTCTTTTCCGTACCTATGAAGAACTTGCACAGGATCAGATTCCGGTGCAGGTGGCAAATTATGAACAGGTGTATCTTGGAACAATGAAACCGGGAGAAACGCCAGAGCAGATAAAAAAGGATCTGGAGAAGAAACAGCCCCATAATTATAAAGGTCATGCAGTCAGTACCAGTGATGTGCTGATCCTTAATGATAATGGTGCCACGACCACTTACTATGTAAACAAAGACACTTTTATAGAGATTCCTGATTTTATGAAAGTCACATCTTCAGAAAGCGGTGGACTTACAAAAGATACAGTTGGATATGAAATAGAGGGAAAAGACGGAACATGGGAAGTAATAGATTACCTGTTGGTAGAGGGAAAAAATTATTTTCTTATGGAACATGAGCAGTATGGGAAAGATGTTGCGTATGTAGTCTTAGATCAGAAAGGTAATGTGCTTGTAGACAGCACCTACAACGGATTTGATGATGTAGTAAAACAGAAGATTCTTGATTCTCTGCATCCGCCAGTGCAGGAGCAGACGGAAGGCTATAAACCGAAATTGGATAACTGGCAGAAGTACATGGAGAATGGAGAATACCTGCGAAGTGCGGAAATCACAGAGGAAGCAAATTATAATATGATTGACGGACTTAAGAATAATGCTGCACCAAAAGATAAAAAGAACCGTCAAAAAGAATCTGTCCTTGCAAAACTGAATGAGAAAAAGGAAGAAGTTGCAAGACGCACTGGACAGAAAGCTATGCAACAGGTAATGGAATCTGAGGGAGAACGTACCAAAAAATAGAGCAAGTAGAAGAGAGGCTGGTCACATAATTGTGGCTGGCTTTTTCTATGTAAGGTAATAATTTAATATACACCATTGTAGGTTTGTCAAACATATGTTACACCCCGATCAATAAATTCCCTCAGAACAGT
>NZ_JAJCKS010000069.1:0-1672 GCF_020558815.1 Blautia sp. 210820-DFI.6.14 | reverse complement strand
TGGTTGAATGAAAAAGTAACTTCCACCATACATTGGCACAGGTAAAATAAGACCTTTTTGCAGGACTAACATCCATATAGTTCTGGATTATTCGTAAAAATTAACATATAATAAGGGCAGAAAACAAAGCTTTTTCTGGAAGATGGGCATGATTTTGGGACCACTGAAAGTACTTTTGAAAAAGTAACTTCCACCGGCCTGATTATGAAACCAGCACCGGAAATGGATCTTGCAGTTACTTTTTCAAGAGTGATGGCTTAAGGATCACCTGGTTGGCGGGAATCCTTTCCAGCTGGCAGAGGTCCAGCAGTTTTCTGTCTATCAGCAGCAGAGCCAGTTCAAACGGGGTGCAGCCGTTTAAACTGGCTCTTGCTACGCTATTGATGTGGTTGGTGATCAGAGTTACCTGTTCCTGGTCCAAGCCTGCGAATGTCGTACCTTTGGGGATAATATAACGGATGAATTCATGATTTTTTTCCAGACGTCCCTTCTGCCAGGAAGCCATGGGATCGCAGTAAAAGACACGGGATAGAAGTTCACCTTCAGGCCGTTCAAAAATAGCTGGATCTTTGAATGAGGCACCATTGTCTGTAAGAATGACCGGAAAGAGTTTTCGATATAGCTCTGCTCCCAGATGGGTATATATTCGCTGAAACACATCTTGTACGTTGTCCTTCCTGTCAGCCTCCATAAGAAAAATAAGCATAAGGCTACAATTACGGAAAAGCATGGTCAACAGTACTTGTTCTGATTTTCCCCCGGCACCTTCCACCACATCTAATTCCACCACATTTGTATCTGGAAACTTTTCCAGATATCTCTCAAAATCCTGATAGGATCTGTCTTTTCTATATCCAGTGTTGTCAGGTTCTCTGCGGACCTGCCGACGTTTTTTGTAGCGGACCTTCCGGGGAAGGTCGAGGTTGATTGCAGTGAAGTATCCCTGGTCTATATAGTTGTAGAGGGTCCTTATAGAACAAGGGACGGATTCCTGATTAGAAGCAAAGATATGGGACAAAGGCTGTCCCTGCAGAAGCAGAGGGGAAACCAGACGGTCCAGCTGTTCCAGGGACTCAGGAGTCTGGTTAATCCCAGACCGTGAAGAAGATTTTGTTTCACTGTAAATATCATTGGCATAATTGGCCCTGTAGAAATAGAAGTCGTGGGAACAGTTGCGTATCTGAGGGCAGTCATTACACACGTAGGGGGGCTTTTTTAACTTTTCGCAGAGTCTGGGAGTAAAGTCAGGACAATACATGGAACAGCGCTTAGGGCGGCATTTCCAGCATAAGGAATTACAAGTCTGATTTCCGCAGATATGCTGCTTTACACAGTTCTGAAAATGCTCGCATTCTGAGCGCTTCCGCTGGGTTTCGTTTTGAAAATGAGGAACCCGGAAAAGGTGACGCCGAATCTCCTTGGAAATGGTAGAAGAATCCTTGTTGATTCTGCAGGCAATCTGCGTGAAATTTTCCCCACGGCTGATACCATGTTCAATGGCAGCACGATCAGCAAGGGTAAGGTGTTTTTTGTTTCCAGTAGCTTTAGTAGACATAAATGAATCCTCCTATACAATAAAAATATCCCATTTCCGGTAGTTGGAGGATATGACCAGGGAGGAGCCCTGGTATTTCTTATAGAATAAACGATTGCAAGACTAACTTCCACCCCC
>NZ_JAJCKS010000068.1:0-1695 GCF_020558815.1 Blautia sp. 210820-DFI.6.14 | reverse complement strand
TATGGTTGATTGGTGTGTGCGGTAATATACTATATTCAGAAAAACTATTCAGGAGGGTGTTAGTGTGAGAAAATCAGATTGGGCAAAATGGTTGATCGTGATTCCGGCAATGCTAGGCATTGTGTTGGTAACCTATGTGGATCGTATAACAGATATCTGGGGATTTGGTGCATTTATCTGCCAGCTGATTGCGATTTTAGAATTGGCTTATGGTATGCGAATCGCGATGTTGGCACAGAGTAGAAAGAAGTCCTACCGGTTAACACCGGAAGAACGACATGAGTATGCACAGTATTTATATGAGAAACAATATCAACGTTACCCTGCTGTGGCGAATCAGATGCTTTTGGTTATGGCAAGGATGAGTATACTTCTTGACAATTATGAACGGGCTACACAGGAGATGGAAGATATTTGTATAGATAAATTTAATCCGGCACAGTTGAAGGTGTATTATTACCTGAAAGTGGTTACAGCAGTAGTGGCAGGAGATACAGAAGGGCTTCAAGAGAGCCAGATGCGTTATGCAGGGATTCCGGATACTAAATGTGTATATCCGACAGAAACTGAGCTTGCTGAGTGGATAGAGCAGAGAGATACAGTGCAGATGGCAGAAGCACTGAAAAAGGCAGTGCCGGATAAGAAAGAGCATCCGGTACGGATCAGTATCATTACTTTGATTCTTGCATATAGTACCTTCTTTTACGGATTGTGGTATGGTATAAACCGTGATATGGGATATGAAGTGAGATATCGTTTCGCAGAAATATCGATTGCTGTTATTACAATCAGTCTGGCGATTCTTTTAATCTGGGGAATCGTAAGCTTGTACAGACACAATTGCCAGGCATTATCCATACAGCCTGGTAAAAACAGAGTGGCATTAATGATCATTTTTGGAGCTGCTGCGATATTTACACTTTTGATTATTGGAATGAGTGGTCTGAGTGTAGTGTTCGGAATGGATGGAGAGGAGACGGTGACTGGTCATGACAGCAAATATACGTATATAACCGTGCAGGAGGATTATGGAGGCGAGCGGAGATATCGAACCAATAATCCATTTGTTATGCAGAGTATGGATGGTCTGTGGTGGTCTTCGGATTCTTCGGATATAATGGATGCTGAAGAAGATAACGAAGAATCATCGGATGCGGATACAGAGGATTTCCCAGTGACAGAAGATACTCAGAACGGAGATGTGGTAGAAGATTATGAGGCAGAAGGACAGCATGATGGTCTGACGATTCAGAATGCGATGCTGGCGGTCTATAATTATCTTCAGGAGAATAATGCACTTCAAAATATGGCCTTCAGTTACACTGCGAATGCAAAAGGAGAAGTCTATGGTATTGTCAGTGAAACGCAGGAAACAAAAGATGGTAATACGGTAAATGTAAGATATTGTCTGTATGACAACGGAGCGAAGACGGATGCGGATGGTAATTCTTGCGAAGAACTGGTGTTAGAAAAAGTATATCCAGACGGTAATTACGAGACCGAATTGGTAGATTTTTATCTGGTAAATACGGATACGATGCAGGTGACAGATGAACAGAAGAATACGTGGTAAAATAAATTCTGGGGAAGTAGGTGCATTATATGACAATGGGAGAAAAAATAAAACAACTGCGAAGTGCAAATGGGTTTACACAAGAAATGCTTGCAGAAAAAATGAATGTGTCCGTTCGGCAA
>NZ_JAJCKS010000067.1:0-1705 GCF_020558815.1 Blautia sp. 210820-DFI.6.14 | reverse complement strand
GTTTGTTGAACTGAATCCGAAAAGCATTAGGGCGCAGAGGAGATAGAATCCTTTGCGTAAAAGACTAACGAACATATTTAATGAAACATCGGAACCATCTTCTTTTTGTTGTCTACTTATAATAACGATTGGAGTAGTCGATTATAGACACTGCAATCAAAAAAATCTGAAAATATATTTATCAACATTACATAAAAGTGTGTAGATGCACATAAAATAGGAATACATATTGAAATTCAGGTCGTTCTGTGATAGAATCTCATTACTAAAAAGTGTGCAGATGCACGGAAATGGGGAGTGCAATGATGGAGATTAAAAGAGACGCTTACCTACAGCAGCTGATCGAGCGAAAAGATAATGGAATGATAAAGGTGATTACCGGCATTCGTAGATGTGGCAAATCCTTTTTGCTGTTTACCATCTTTAAGAGATACTTACTGGAGAACGGCGTTGATGTTGATCATATTATTGAAATTGCATTGGATGGTATTGAGAACGAGGAATTAAGAGATCCCAAGGTATGCTTCAAGTACATCAAGGATGCCATGAAAGACGACGGGAAGTATTATCTCCTTTTGGATGAAGTGCAGTTCATGCCACGATTTGAGGAAGTGCTGAACAGCCTGCTCCGCATGAGCAATATTGATGTGTATGTCACCGGAAGTAATTCCAAGTTCCTGTCCAGCGACATTGTGACCGAATTCCGTGGCAGAGGTGATGAGATTAGAATCTACCCTCTCTCCTTTGCAGAGTTTTATTCTGTCTATGACGGTGATTATGATGATGCCTGGGATGACTACATGATCTACGGAGGATTGCCGCAGATCGTAAGTTTCCAGAGCGAACGACAGAAAGCGGACTATCTGAAGAACATCTTTGCAAATGTCTATCTGAAGGATGTTATTGAAAGAAATAAGATTCAGAACGTGGATGAGATTGGGATTCTGGTTGATGTGCTTGCATCTGCAATCGGCGCACCGACCAACCCTTCAAAGATTGCCAATACCTTTGCCAGTGAGCGCCAGATGACTTATGCTAATAAAACCATCTCCAAGCATATCGACCATTTGACAGATGCCTTTTTGATTTCCAAGGCAAGCCGATACGATATTAAGGGCAGAAAGTATATCGGTGCAAATCTGAAATACTACTTTACTGATCTGGGACTGAGAAATGCACGTCTGAATTTCAGACAGCAGGAGCCTACTCATATCATGGAGAACATTGTTTATAACGAGCTGCTGATCCGTGGCTACAATGTTGATGTGGGTGTCGTGGATATCTTCGATAAGGATAAAGAGGGCAAACGTGTTCGCAAGCAGTTGGAGGTTGACTTTGTGGTGAATCAAGGAAACCAGAGATACTATATCCAGGTTGCATATGACATGACTTCGGAAGAAAAACAGACGCAGGAGTTCAATTCTCTGCGTAATATCCCGGACTCTTTCAAGAAGATCGTCATTGTAAATGGCAGCAAAAAGCCTTGGAGAAATGATGAAGGTTTTGTCATCATGGGAATGAAGTATTTCTTGCTGAATGCGAATAGTCTGGAATTTTAAGTCGATTTGAGTTGTTGCTGTGGTGTTGTTCTATTTCAAAAAAGAGTGAAATGATATAAATAAGGCCACGGCTGATTTCATGTTGGAACAGCCGTGGCTCAGTTTATTTTTTTATCCGTACAAACGAGACTGTTCCGCAGATTATG
>NZ_JAJCKS010000066.1:0-1766 GCF_020558815.1 Blautia sp. 210820-DFI.6.14 | reverse complement strand
AGTCTCATATCTAAAAGTATAAATTTTGCTTTATAAAGCAGGGTAAATATTTTTTGAAAAAAAGAAACCCTGAGGGGGACCATCTCACAGTTGCGAAGGCCGAAGGTCCCCCTCAGACTCCCCCTGATTGGCCATGCTGAAAAGAATTGTGGTAATATATAATTATATCATTAGAATGTAAAATAACAGGATATCTTCTCCATACGAGAGAGAAGAGTCCTGTTATTTTTATATACTGCTATATTATTTATAAGAAAGTCTTCCGCTTTGAAACACCAGGAGGATTTTTCAAAGGGAACCACATAAGGCAAAATTTCCGTCAAATATTTTGGCCCAGGGGTTGCCAGGGGACTGGCTAAGTCCCCTGGCGGGTCAGAGGGCAGTTCCCTCATGTACGAATCGGTTGATATAATGTAGTGCCGCGCCAATAGCCGGAGTATATTGTCCATGTGTGCCGACCAGCAGTTGATCAGCTGTGAGAGTGAATGGGTTATTTTCATTGATCAGATGCAGTAGCATATTGAGATCTTCCGGAACCAGGTAAGGGGCAAGATATCCGCTGATAATGATAGGGCTGTCGATGATCATATTCAGATTTCGCATCGCAAATGCAAGATGTTTAAGATAATCCTGCCAGATTGCATTCAGGTTGTCTGATTTTCCTTCGCGTAGTACAGGGAAGAATTCTTTTATGCTCATACCGGCAGCTGCTTCCAGAGAGTTTGCGGAGCAGTAAGTTTCCAGGCAGCCGTGGCTACCACAGTAACAGAGAGGACCATTTGGATCAATACACATGTGTTCTATGGCTCCACTGTGCATGAAGCTTCCCTGGTGAACGTGATGATTCATGATAACAGCACCGCCAAGGTTACGATTCAGAAGAAAAACAATTGCATCGTTGAGATCAAAATGATTCCAGAGTTCCAGATAAGCCGCAGATTTGGAATCGTGTTCCAGATGACATGGATATGGAATTCTGGAAGTAAAATCGGATAATTTCATTTCAGTATTGTGCATGATCGCACCATATGTTACTGCAGAACCATCAGGTGAAATAATACCTTGTGTAGCAATAGAAACACCAAGAATCCGATCACGGTCATAACCATTTTTATCGATGAATTTTTCAATATTCTGTGCGAGTTCTGCATAATATTCTGCCGTATTTTCATAGGGGAGAGCAATTGTATCCATTGCCATTGCCTCGCCATACAGATCAACAGCAGCAAGGTGGAACATGTTTTTCAGAAGGCCGATTCCAATTGCGATTTTTACATCGGTAACGATCTGAATTACCTGAGCTTTGCGGCCGCCAGTGGATTCAAAATAACCATCCCGGCAGATCAGGCCATCCTGTTCAAGTGCATTCAGATTTTGGCTTACTGTAGAAAGTCCCATCTGCAGATCCTGCACGATCTGCAACTTGGAAGTCTGTTTTTCGCGATAAATATACTGATAGACTTTTTCACGGTTTATTTTTTTTAAAGTAATAGTGGTTACGCCTTTTTCCTTCATTTTTATGAATCAGCCAGAGGATGATAATTGCCGCTGGCATTTCCTTTCTCCCGATTCAAGAGGGGAATTTTTGTATTTCGGATTGATAAGCTTCATCCGATAATGATCAAAAGTTTTGCTTATATCATAAAACTAAGATTTGAATTTATTTTAGTATACCATAATGAAATACGGAAAAAAAGAGGAGGAGAGGATAGTTTAACATAACATAGCAAGAATTCTCCTTCCTCTATAGGTGGGAGATGAATTGT
>NZ_JAJCKS010000065.1:0-1859 GCF_020558815.1 Blautia sp. 210820-DFI.6.14 | reverse complement strand
GTGTGACTGCTGTCATTCTTGCAGACATAGGTACGAACGCCGTCTGTAGTGCAGGCGGCCGCTGTCGTCACAGAACTTTCGTAGTTGTGTTCTGTAGCAGGGATCGGCTCGGTGTAGGTGTGACTGCTGTCATTCTTGCAGACATAGGTACGAACGCCGTCTGTAGTGCAGGTAGGTTCGATAGTCACGGTGCTTTCGTAAGCATGTCCACGTGGATTGGATGTCCCACCGCAAACTGTGCAAGTCTGTCCGCTTGTGCAAGTTGCCGTTCCACTCCAATTATGCTCAGAGCGTGGCTTCGCAACAAAAGAACCACATTCTTGGCAATAACCAGACCTCTGATGAAATTGCGCGTTTAAATATTCATAGTTACTATAGTCTATATCTACCTCTTTACCACAAATATCGCAGTAGGCTGTATCTGCATATGCCGTTGTTGGCAGCATCATTAGAACCATGAACAGCGTAAGCAGGACGCTCAAAAATCTTTTTTTCATATAGTTTCCTCCCAATAAACATCGAATTTTGCTGGTAATTTCTGTATATAAAGATTTTATCATGTTGACTGCTTCCGTGTAATCTCCGTTTCACCTCGAAAAAGTATATTTTGCTATTTCAGCATATACTTTTTCAGTTCATCCCTCTTTTTTATATTCAGCTTCACATAAATCCTGCTCAGATAAGTTTTAACCGTATTAGGTGAAAATCCCAGATAATCTGCAATTTCCTGGTTATTCCAGTCACGGCTTGCCAGCATGGCAATCGAGAATTCTACCGTGGATAATGCATCTGTTACGAAATTCTCTGACATTGGATTGTGGATTGCCATCCATCCTCTGCTAAAACTGATAACCTTATCCGATAATTTGTTATATAGTTTTGAATCTTCCTTACGGATACATGACTCCAGAAGTCCCTGCAGCAAACCATGATGTTCAATAAAGGGTTCCAGGAATTCGTCTTCTTTCGCCATATTCCATGCCAGCATCAATGCGTCTTTTGCTTTCTGCTGATGTTTCAGATTCATCTGGCACATTGCCATCATGCAATACAGATAAATCATACTAATCGGATAGGTGCCGTCCCTGAACATGAATGCTGCCTCACAAATTCCAAGCGCTCTGCCGTACTCCCCTTTCAAATACGCCATATGAGCTATCACATAGGCAGAAAACATCTTAATTCCAGGAGGCAGTGCAGCTGCATAAAATTCCACATCCGGAAGTTCATCTACCGGAAGATGCAAAAGTACGGAAGACATATATCCTGCAAATACACTAATTGCTTTATCCTCCGCAGACGAAGAATATTTCATTTCTTTTTCAAGACATTCCCGAATCTCCCATATCCCTTTTCTGGATGCCACGGCTCTGCCAAGTGTCAGATTCGAATATACATATAACAGGCAGGAAGACATCTTAAGCTTTATATTATGGCTCATCAGGTAACGTTCTGCTATATGGCTGCATTTCTCCGCCTGCCCGGTAAAATAATAATATTCAGCACGTGCAATTTTCTGAAAATCCCTGTCTTCAAAACCGGCTACCGTCCTTTTCGCCTCACCCGGCTGAAATGATGCATTGATCAGCGGCAGGATGGTATACTCACTCATGATCGTGCACCTCCAACAGCTTCTATATTCGACATAAGATCAACTCCTCCCGATTCTCAGGTCTTATTGTTTCAGTATCTGTAACACCTGAATTCATAAGTAAAACCGCCCGAAATAATAAATGCTTACTTTTATTATATAATTTTGTGAGGACAAAGAAAAGTTTACAGTTAAAAAAAGAAAAAATAGTTTGCATTAAAGCAAAACCAATGAAATTTTATTCAAAGGCTGTGCTTTAAGTTTAATT
>NZ_JAJCKS010000064.1:0-1888 GCF_020558815.1 Blautia sp. 210820-DFI.6.14 | reverse complement strand
GGGGCTGTCGCACTAAGTAATTAGTGCGCAGCCTCTTTTTGGTGCAAAAAAAATACAGCCGGTCTTCGAAAAGCCCGGCTGTTGGTGTAAAATATAAGTATGCGAAAACCTATATTTTTACATAAGAATTATACTTTGAATGAAGGAGGATATCAACTAAAACTTCCTTTAAATTTGGAAACAATTATTCCGGAAGATGATTCTGTGCGATTACTAAGTCAGTTTGTGGAGGGAATGGATTTGACTGACCTGTATTCTACCTATGAAAGAATAAATTCAGTATCGCCAAGAACACTTCTGAAGATTGTACTTTACTCTTACATGAATGGGGACTATTCTTCTCGTTCTATGGAACTGAATTGCAAAAGAGATATCAATTTCATGTTTCTTTTGGAAGGTATCCCAGCCCCAGATCATGCAACATTTGCACGGTTTCGAAGTATCCATTTCGCGCCTTGTTCCAAGCGTATTCTTGCTGAAATGTCAAATACACTTTATGATCTTGGTGAAATTTCAGGCGAAATTATTTTTATTGATGGTACAAAAATCGAAGCTAGTGCGAATAAATATACTTTTGTCTGGAAGAAAGCAGTGACAAAAAACCAGGCGAAGCTTTTACAAAAACTTGCTGATTTTGTAGCTGAGTGTGAGCAACTCTATGATCTAAGAATTGTTTACGGAAATACAATCAAGATAAAGCACGTCAAAAGGTTACGCAAAAAACTGTATGCATTAAAAGAAGCGGAACAGGTAGTGTTTGTTCATGGAATTGGGAAAAGAAAAACTCCGCTTCAAAAAAGTATTGAGACTCTAGAAGATTACCTGGATCGGCTTAAAAAATATAATCATCAGATACATATATGTGGAAAACGCAACAGCTATTCCAAGACAGACTACGATGCCACATTTATGCGGATGAAAGAAGATGCTATGGGAAATGGACAGCTGAAGCCAGCTTACAATCTCCAACATGGTGTGGATTCCGAATACATCACATGGCTTACTATCGGCCCACAGCCTACAGATACTACAACCCTGATTCCATTTTTGAAAGACGCTCAGGAACATTTGAAATTCAAATATAAAAACATAACGGCAGATGCCGGATATGAAAGTGAAGAAAACTATCTGTTTTTGGAATCAAATGGACAGCTGTCTTATATAAAACCTGCTAACTACGAAATTTCTAA
Source organism: Blautia sp. 210820-DFI.6.14 (assembly GCF_020558815.1). Classification (NCBI taxonomy): domain Bacteria; kingdom Bacillati; phylum Bacillota; class Clostridia; order Lachnospirales; family Lachnospiraceae; genus Blautia; species Blautia sp. 210820-DFI.6.14. Next base: position 698 of record NZ_JAJCKS010000064.1, on the reverse strand, counting down.
AACTCGTAAATACAAAAATGATATTGGGAAAATTGAAAACATGGAGTATGATTCTGCGGCGGATACCTATATCTGCCGGAACGGAAAGAAGTTAGAGGTGGAATGTGTCCGCCATGCAAAAAGCAAAACCGGCTATGTAAGTGAAAAAACGATTTATAAATGTGAGGACTGTAATGGATGCCCTTATAAGAGTGAATGTATCAAGGGCAACAACTGTAAAACACCTATGGAAGAAAGGACAAAAACGCTTCAGGTTGCGAAAACATTTTTGAAACAAAGAAAAGAAGATTTGAAACGGATTCTTTCCGAGGAAGGAATTCTTTTCAGAACAAATCGGAGTATACAGGCAGAGGGATCTTTCGGCGATTTGAAACAGGACATGCAGTTTCGAAGATATTTAAGCAAGGGAACGTCGAATGTACTTGCAGAAAGCACACTACTTGCCATGGCAAAAAACATAAATAAACTTCATAATAAGATTCAAAACGAAAGAACCGGAACACATTTGTTTCCGATAAAAAGTGCCTAAATTTAGACTTTCCAAAATGAATTTTCAAGTCATCAAAAATGGCTTATTAAAGTGCGCTTTTGTTATCGAGTAGTATGGTAAATCTGGGATTTTGGGTAGATTTTGTTCTTAAAACAACAAAAATGAAGCTGCCGCTTCACGATTTATTAATCGTTAAAGCGACAGCCCC
>NZ_JAJCKS010000063.1:0-1963 GCF_020558815.1 Blautia sp. 210820-DFI.6.14 | reverse complement strand
TCCCATCTTTGACAGTTGAAAAGAAAAATGAGTGCCACAATCCATGAAAATACTGGGATTGTGGCACTTTGTGCCCCATACTTGAAATATAGTAATGTCTTATCTTCGCTTACTTTTTTTCTGTATTTCTTTCATTTTGCGTTTTGTTATAAATTGATAGTCTGTACGGAAACCACACGCTTCATGAAGCTCATCTGTGATTCTTTGACGTTCATACACGGGCATAAAGCCTTGTTCTTCTATATCGGCAAACTTTATGCTTCGCAGTATGTGCAGTAACTGCTCTGTTGTACAGGGCGTTTTTAATGCCTTTTTCAGCATCCGGAAATGCAGTAATGCTAAAAAGCAGATCAGGAAATGGGCTTGTATCCGGTCTTCGCGGCTGACATAAACAGGCCTTGCGTCAAAGTCTGTTTTCATGGTCCGAAAGCAGTCTTCAATCTGCCATCTGCCTTCACTGACTTTCAGGATGTCTGCCACATCATCATCTAACAAATCAGTGCAGACAGCATAAAGGCCGTCATATTTTTCTTCTTCCGCGATCTTCTCGAGATCAAGATAATAGTGAATCTCTGCCTTTTCTCCTTCTTTAGTCGCCGCAATCTTATTTACAAATCTTGCAGGATCATTCGGATTTTTCCGCTGCCTTTTCACAGCGCCATTGGCGACCATCTTTTCAGCTCGTGCGATCTGCTCCGCGCGGACAGCCTTCTCGTATGCAGCATATTTGGGAGAATAGGTTATGATCAGCCGCTGATGGAGTTTTTTTGTAGTATACGGTTCATCTTTATAAAAAAGTCCTTGTTTATCATCCTCGGAAAGCTGTGTGATATCAACAGGAGAATCATCCGACAGCCGTTTAAATCCTTTGGTGTTCAAAGCCCATTCACGATCCTCTGCCGGAAGCTTTTTGATAGACTGTGTCACAATAAAAGAACGTTGTCCGAGATGATTGAGGACCCGGTTATCTTCAGATGCCAAACCGGCATCGCTGCAATAGATAAATTTCTGACAGCCGAACTGCTGAAGGATCTTTGTCTCCAGAGGTTTTAAGGACTTCTGTTCATTCTGACTGCCGGGGAAAAGAGAAAAAGCTAGTGGAATCCCGTCTCCATCGGTAAACAGTCCCATCTGAATGATAGGATTCGGTCTGTGTTCTTTGCTCTTTCCATACTTTTTATCACCGTATTCCTGTTCAATCTCGAAGTAGTAGTTTGTGCAATCATAATAAAGAACTTTATCGTTTCTCTTCCCCAGGAAGAAACTGTTTTTGTAAACTTCAGACTGTATAAGATCACACTCTTTTGCAAGGACAGAAAGGGCGCGGTAGATATCATGGAGTTCATAGGTTGGTGCCTCCAGGAATTGCTGTGCAGCCTTGAAAGAAGAAGTTTTGCTGGAAGGCTCCAGGACTCTGGTGTAGATCAAGTCCGAGAGGATCGCATTCAGGTCATATTTAAATTTGTAACGGTATCTGATCTTTCGGCAGATGGAATCCATCTTCAGACCATAATAGACAGACTGGAGGAAGAGATAACCGCCAGTAAAAAGTTTTTTTCTGTTATAGTCCATAAGTCTGTTGGAATGGAACGGGATCGTAACAACTGCCTCTTCCGTTTCTTTTTTATATTTTTCCGTTTCGATTCTTGCCTGTTCTTTTGCCCACGCCATGACGCCATCCCGATCAGTGCCAAGACGTTCCGATAATTCAGCCAGGGTGCCTAGCTTTTTGATCGTGGTAGAAGTGCTCTTACCCTGAGCATTTGTATAGGATTTTGTAATGTAAAAGGATTCGGAATTTTTTGATTTGGATGTAGTAACACGCATAGCAATCACCTCTGTAATAATTATATCACATATCACTAAATATTACTAGATAATAAAGCGAAAAACTTGACAAAAAAAGTACAGGCTTTATGCGGCCTGCACGTACTATTTTAATTATGCAACTGTCAAACTCCCG
>NZ_JAJCKS010000062.1:0-2188 GCF_020558815.1 Blautia sp. 210820-DFI.6.14 | reverse complement strand
AGCCTCCCACCTATCCTGTACATGCAGTACCGGATCCCAGTACCAAACTGGAGTAAAGCTCCATGGGGTCTTTCCGTCCTGGCGCAGGTAACCAGCATCTTCACTGGTACTTCAATTTCACCGGATGCATTGTCGAGACAGCGCTCAAATCATTACGCCTTTCGTGCGGGTCGGAACTTACCCGACAAGGAATTTCGCTACCTTAGGACCGTTATAGTTACGGCCGCCGTTTACTGGGGCTTAAATTCAAAGCTTCGCTTGCGCTAACCTCTCCTCTTAACCTTCCAGCACCGGGCAGGCGTCAGCCCATATACCTCACCTTTCGGTTTCGCATAGACCTGTGTTTTTGCTAAACAGTTGCTTGAGCCTATTCTCTGCGGCCTGCTCTCGCAGGCACCCCTTCTCCCGAAGTTACGGGGTCATTTTGCCGAGTTCCTTGACAATGCTTCTTCCGCCGGCCTTAGGATTCTCTCCTCATCCACCTGTGTCGGTTTACGGTACGGGTATGGTATGAACAATAGCGGCTTTTCTTGACGCACAGCTCACGGACTTCATTACTAAACTTCACTCCGCATCACGTCTTCCCATTGCCGCACGGTTTTTCCAATGCGGCTGGTACCTCGCTTGCACCGGGATCCCATTCCCGGCTTCCGCTCTCTGCACGTGTCCCCACAGTTCTGTCATATCATAGTACAGGAATCTCCACCTGTTGTCCATCGGCTACGACTCTCGTCCTCACCTTAGGCCCCGACTTACCCAGGGCAGATCAGCTTTACCCTGGAAACCTTGGATATTCGGCCTAGAGGATTCTCACCTCTATCTCGCTACTCATTCCGGCATTCTCTCTTCCATGCAGTCCACAGCTCCTTACGGTACTGCTTCGTCCCACATGCAATGCTCCTCTACCGATCCTTTCGGATCCCTTAGTTTCGGTGGTGCGTTTCAGCCCCGGACATTTTCGGCGCAGGACCTCTCGACCAGTGAGCTATTACGCACTCTTTGAATGAATGGCTGCTTCTGAGCCAACATCCTGGTTGTCTTCGAAATCCCACATCCTTTTCCACTTAACGCACACTTTGGGACCTTAACTGAAGGTCTGGGCTCTTTCCCTTTTGACTGCCCAACTTATCTCGTGCAGTCTGACTCCTGGTAAGCAATTACACGGCATTCGGAGTTTGATATTCTTCGGTAGGCTTTGACGCCCCCTAGGAAATTCAGTGCTCTACCTCCGCAAATCTCTACCAAGGCTAGCCCTAAAGCTATTTCGAGGAGAACCAGCTATCTCCGGGTTCGATTGGAATTTCTCCCCTATCCACACCTCATCCCCACCCTTTTCAACGGATGTGGGTTCGGTCCTCCACTGCCTCTTACGGCAGCTTCAACCTGGACATGGATAGATCACCCGGTTTCGGGTCTGCCCCCACTGACTCTGGCCCTCTTAAGACTTGGTTTCCCTACGGCTCCGCACCTTCGGTGCTTAACCTTGCCAGTGAGCGCAACTCGCCGGACCGTTCTACAAAAAGTACGCGGTCGTGCATATAAAGCACTCCCACAGCTTGTAGACACAGGGTTTCAGGTTCTCTTTCACTCCCCTCCCGGGGTCCTTTTCACCTTTCCTTCACAGTACTATGCGCTATCGGTCACTAAGTGGTATTTAGCCTTAGGGGGTGGTCCCCCTCACTTCCCGCAGGGTTTCTCGTGTCCCGCGGTACTCTGGATCCTGCTCAGTCTGCTCTGTTTTCGTCTACGGGGCTTTCACCCTCTCCGGCCGGCTTTCCCAAAACCGTTCCACTAACATTGCAGAATCTTAAATGCAGTCCGTAACCCCGGTGTGCACGCACACCGGTTTAGGCTCTTCCGCGTTCGCTCGCCGCTACTTACGGAATCGAGTTTTCTTTCTTTTCCTCCGGGTACTTAGATGTTTCAGTTCCCCGGGTTCCCCTCCATACGTTATGGATTGGCGTATGGATACATGAGGTTTGCTCATGTGGGTTTCCCCATTCAGAGATCTCCGGATCAATGGATATTTGCTCCTCCCCGAAGCTTATCGCAGCTTATCACGTCTTTCTTCGGCCCTTAGTGCCAAGGCATCCGCCCTGTGCCCTTTCTGCTTGACCTTTCGCTTCTGATACCCTAGCGTAGGTATCAGCGGTCTTTGATTCTCGTTGCTTTTGATAATTATTATTAT
>NZ_JAJCKS010000061.1:0-2302 GCF_020558815.1 Blautia sp. 210820-DFI.6.14 | reverse complement strand
TCTACGCTTTCATCTCGGTAATTGAATTGCCGAGGATTCCCGCTTATCGTCCTAACTTATTTTCCGAAATTCCATATATTTTAAAGTCTTTGAGTAAAAAAAGAGCATATGGATTTCTCCATACACTCCCATATCATCTTACACATCTATTTATCAGTCGGCCATGACCTTCTGAGAGCCACATAGGATATTAAAAAGTTTGCAAGCCATCCAGCTGGTACAGCAAGCCAGACAAATGCAATGCCAAAACGCGGCGCAAAAATCAAAGCAACAGAAAGACGGATTGCCAGGTTCACCATATTTGCAATGAGAAATGGGCGCATGATTCCAAGACCACGAAGGACTCCATCGGTTGCCATTTTGATTCCCATAAAGATAAAGAAATAACCGAGCCATCTCATATAATCCCCAGATACCTGATAGGCCAGGGCTGTTCCGTCTTTACCAAGAAACAGCGAGGAAATTTGCGTGTGGAGCGTTTCAATTACAATAAAAGCAATGACTGAAAAACACACGTCCAACACTAATGCAGCGTGGTAGCCTTTTTTGATACGCTGTGGTTTGTTTGCACCAAGGTTCTGGGAAACATATGGTGAAACCGCATTACCGATGGATACAAAAATCAGAGAAAAAACGTTCTCAACTCGCATCGTCGCCGAATACCCCGCGAGTGCCTGTGTACCGAAAGGATTTACAACTGCCTGCACGATCATCATGCCGATAGATACTGTAGACTGCTGCAGAACCGAAGGCACAGCAATTTGAAACATAGAAAGTAACTCCTGCCTGTCAAACCAGTCAAAGTGACTTTTATATCGCCGCATCCGATGGAAGAAAATCAAAAGTGAAAACACGGCAGAAATGCCTTGTGCAATCAAAGTTGCAAGCGCCGCACCGAACACGCCGAGATCAAGGCCGGCTACCATCCAAAGATCCATAAAGATATTTAAGATTGACGAAAATATCAGGAGTCCCAGTGGAATTTTTGATTCTCCTATAGAATTAAACATCGTTGAAAGAATGTTATACATAAACAGGAACGGAAATCCCACAAAATAGACACGCAAATACAGCACTGCGTCATCCAGTATATCGGCAGGGGTTTGCAGTGCGCTCATCATCGAGCGGGAAAAACAAAAGCCAAAAACACCAAGGACTATGCTTAGAATTAAAAAGCTAATCAAGGACGTTGACACAATGGTTTTCATTTTTCCATACTCTCTGGCACCAAAGTAGCGGCTCACGAGTACACCGGCGCCGACACCTGCACCCAGCGCCACACAAATGAAAACATTAGTCAGTGCTGCACAGGCACCAACAGCTGCAAGTGCGGAGGAACCCACAAACTGACCGACGATGATGGAATCAGCCATATTATATATTTGCTGAAAAAAGCTGCCCAGAATCATCGGCATTGCAAAAACCGTCAGCGCTTTAAGAGGCGCATCTGTGATCAAATACTCATCTTTTGACATTATCTTATTCTTTCCTCCATCTGAATCAATTTCGTATCTTCCAAACGCAAGTTGTAAGTTACATTATGTAATAATTATAGGTAGCTATAACAGTTAAGTCAAGCTTCTGTTTACTTTTGGTAATATGAATGATATGATATTTAAGAAAATGCTATCCAGCGAATATTATTTTACAGGAGGAACGTTTATGTACCTGGACGGTTTAGATGAACTGGATCAGAAGATTATCCAGTTACTGATAGAAAATGCACGGATTTCTTACTCGGATATTGGTGAAAAAATTGGTATTTCCAGGGTAGCAGTAAAAGCCCGGATCCAGTCTTTGGAGAAAAAGGGTGTAATTGAAGAATATACAACAATAATAAATCCTCAGAAAATCAGTGGTGCTGTGTCATGCTATTTTGAAATTGAAACAAAACCAAACAATCTGTCGCAGGTGACAGATATATTATATAAAAATGATACAGTCACGCAGATTTACCGTGTCACCGGAAGAGACAAACTGCATGTACATGCCGTTGCCTCATCTAGTGATGAAATGGAACTCTTTCTGCACAATGTCATTGATACCCTGCCTGGCATTGTCAGCTGCAGCTGCAATACAATCTTATCACGTATTAAAGATATCAAAGGATTACGGCTATAGAATATGTAAAAAATGTACTGACCGCTATAACACTTTCTGCAAAAGTCTCTCCCGAATAATCCGTTTACATTCAAAGAATTACTCTCTATTAGTGGCACCTTATAAAGTACCGCCAATGGCAGTGGCAAAGGGGCTGTCGCTTTAACGATTAATAAATCGTGAAGCGGCAGCTTCATTTTTG
>NZ_JAJCKS010000060.1:0-2489 GCF_020558815.1 Blautia sp. 210820-DFI.6.14 | reverse complement strand
TACAATTCATCTCCCACCTATAGAGGAAGGAGAATTCTTGCTATGTTATGTTAAATGTTGCCGTGGCATACGAAAAGTACTCGAATCATTGTTTTTTCTCCTCTCAAACTGCCGTGAAATGCCGTATTTTGCAAGGTTTTATCAGCATTTCATGGCATCGTAGTTTTCTTCTCATTTACTACATTTTTTGCAAAAAAGTGCAAAATGAAGCAAATCACTTCCGTCTGTAGTAGTCATATCGTAGTCAGTTTAGGGGGTGCAGACTACTGCTATCAAATTCCAGATATGTTTTAAATATGATATGGGTGTCAAAACATAATAATTATCGCCCATAGAAATCTATGTTCCTTGAAAATTTCTTATAAAACAACAAATATCCATTGTTAGCTCTGTTTTGGGGTAATAACCCACACCACTGTTTCTGCTCTGTTAACTGATCTGAAGAATTAAGGCGCACTGACCCACACTGTTCAGATATCCAAACAGCTTCTTGAAGTTCAAGGCTGCCAGTTTTATCCCAAAACGAAGTTTAGTGGGGAGAAGCCCTCTTACCGGCATATGGTCTATCTGGTATTTTCTCCGCAGGATGGATGGGATTGTTTCCACTCCGTTTCTGATCCGGGACAGTTCCTTATATTTTTCTGTCTTCATTTTCCTTTGTGTCTTTGCTCTGTCAAAGGATTTTTTAGACAGAAAAACCATACTGGTCCTGTTAAACAGCTTGGGGTTGCACTGGTCACGGTGTGGACAGTTTTCACATTTGTTTTTTGGAAATGATATCCTGCATTGTCCAGTCTGGTTGATATAATTGCAGCTTTTGGGTGGGTTTCCGGCTGAGCAGTGTATCACTTTCTTTCCATCTTCTGTGAACTCAAAATCTGCTGCGATATCTTTTGCTTCACGGCCTGTCAGATCCGTTGTTACAAGGTCAATGTTTTTTTCTGCTGCAGCGTTTGTATTGTCCCTGCCGCTATAGGCCCCATCTGTTATAAGCACTGTTGGCTCCTCTGTTTTTTCCATGGATTCAACAGTTTCTTTCAGGAACTGGCTGTCACTATGTGTGTTTTTTTCATACTGGTAATTTGTTACGATGGAACCGTTATCTCCAACAGTTTCCACAATGTTTGCTGTATAACCACGTTTTTGTTTCCCGCTTTTTCACGGTAAGTTGCATACGGGTCAGAGGGATTCTGCAGGATCTGGGAACCCATAGCTCCATCCTCCCAAACTTCCGCATATTAGAAGCAACCATAAGGGAATCCATCCTTTTCATTCTGTCATTAAGCTTCATCAGGGCTGCCATTTCCACGGTAACCACGAAAAAGATTTTCGTGAATTATGATCTTGGAAAATATTGACCGCTTATAATAAGATTAATATAATGTAAAAATATAACGGCTCAAAGGAGAGGTCTGACAATATAGCTGAAGCAGAACTTTTGGGCACGTTATAATGGGAAAGAAGTGGAAGGAAAAAGAGAAATTAACAGCAGCACAAAATGAAAAAAAATAATCAGGAGGAAAAACAAAGTGAAAAAGACAAGAAACATTTTAGTAAGCTTATTGACATGCCTTTTCGTAATCCTGGCAGTACCTGCAACAGTAAGCGCAGCAGCAAAGGCACCTCAGTGCCCGAAGAAACAGACTCTGGAGTTTTATCGTGCTTATACTAGTTATGGTGAAATTCTCACAGATGGAGATGGATATATTTATATAAAGAATTTATCCAGGTCCGCTGTAATCACAAACGTAAGATCATCTAACAAATATTATACCGCATCAAAAGCAGCTGGTCTTAACGCTATTTATGTACAAACGACATCAGGTTCCGATCATTATGTAAAAGATGGCGAAAAAACAAAACTCCGTTTTACAGTAAGGCAGAATGGAAAGAGCTATAACCTGTCTTGTGCCGTAACATTCAAAAAACACTCTCGAGTATTTAAAAGTATAAAGATCGGCTCCAAAAATTATGCTGCTCTTGCACAAGGCCATTGGATGATAGAGGATAAAGGAACTGCTCCAAAATCAAAAGTAAGGATTACCGTTAAAACTGTCAAGAATTATAAGGTGGACAGTATTGAAATCTGTTATAAAAATAATAGATCCAAAAAGATAAAAAATGGTGGAAAGGTTTCTTTAAAAAATGTCGCATCAATTTATATAAACTATCATATGACAGCGAAACCAAAATACTATAAAAAGCCAACTGCAGGTTACAGAGGTTTCTTCTTTGGCGGAACTGTTAAGAGTCCATTATATGAATCTTTCTATATAGATTACATCAACTAAAACGATACAGGGAAAAAGTAAAAGAGGGAACTGCTTTTGACAGTTCCCTCTTTATATTCTCATTCAAATTTGCTATTGCTATATAAAAACACATTATAATAGGAAAAAACTCCTCAAAACTTGCGCCCTTTTGGGATACTCCCCTTGCTAAAGTATATAAGTGCGCTCTTCCGCTTAAGCTCCAGAGATCTGTCTACT
>NZ_JAJCKS010000006.1:0-151783 GCF_020558815.1 Blautia sp. 210820-DFI.6.14 | reverse complement strand
AAAAAATCTCCCTCACAGCAAAGTACTCCATACCATAGATGAAAGGGAACAGATACTACAATTACAACCAATACTCTATATAGGTCCAACCACATGAAATATATATTTTGCAGTCAAAGTAAATCCTCCCGCAATTGCCGCGTATTCGGTTTTACAACTGCCTATGGCACTACAAAGCCACCGTTAACTTTTGAGGCTCAGCTTCGCGAAATATGGCGCCACAAACACCTTAATCCATTACCAATACCAACTACTTTTCACAGGTATTTTATCAAGATCTTTTTCATCTTTATTCTTACCATGATCTCTTTTTCCAAGATACTCGTCTTCAACATCTTTAGTAGGATCATACCAATCAGCTTTCTTAAAAGCCCACTCAATCCATTCAGGCGTTGCCTCTTCGTTTCCATTTTCAATCATTGCTTTTATGTATGCCCTTATTTCACATGCTATATGATAATCTTCTGCTTTATTGGCTAGCTCTTTGGTGAGCTTTATTTCATTCTCTTTACGTTTACGAATTTCTTCCTGTCTTCTTGCTTCCTCTTCACGTTTCCGCTGTTCTTCCTCCCTACGCTCTCTGATAATTCTATTTTCTTCAGATTTTTCATACAAAGATATAAGAATGTCTCCTAAACGATCTTCCAATTTTTCTTTCTCAGAATCACGAATATAGCTTTTCTCTCCAAATACAATTCTAATTCTACCATTATAGACATAATCATATTGACGAATTTGTGGTTTCGAAGCCCAACTATGTCTTTTTATTTCATCCTCATATTTTAATAATGCCTGAGCCTCCTGCTTGGTAAGCTCATGCTTAATTTTGTCCTTTGCCTCTGCTACTCTGATACGCACAATATCACTTCTTATCTTTATTGATAAATCATCATTAACAGAGCCTCCTAATTTTTCAACTGCCTTAAACAATTCATCCAGAATAGACATAAATCGCTTAATTCCATCCTCGGATACTTCTTTGAAAAAATCTGGTTCATTCTCCGGCTTATCATAACTTGGATTATAATATCTCTGGTTTTGTGCATTCTTTAATTTGGCATTGTACTCAGCAATCTGCTTCTTATATTGAACCAAAGCTTTATGTAATCTTGTATTTTCGTTAATTTCAAGAGAACACGCTACACGCAGAACTTTTTGTCTTTCATCCTCATCAAGGAACTCAAGTATTCCGCTCATTTCTGATACCACGACTGTCTCTTTTTCTTCATTCTTCTTTTCTGGTTCAGGTTCGTTCTGTGTCACAACCAAATCTTCCTGAACAATTTTCTTCTCTTCAACTTTTATTTTCTTAATTCTTTTTACAACAGAATCATTAGTCGGAAGATCCACTAATATACTTCCTTCCCCAGATAATGGCATAACTTCTGCAGATACATCTTTTCCAAAATTTTTTCTTGTCCAATATCCTGATGATGGAAAAGGAATATCCGCCTCTTTGCACGCTTCTATTAGACGTGCATAATGCAAATTGTACTTTCTTGCAACACCAGCAACAGACAGTTCCCATATATCATCATAGATTTGTTGTCGAGTTAGTTTCACTATTCCTTTTTCATTCTCCATCCTGACAATTCCTTTCCTTCGTATTTCTTATCTATATCTGAATACTTTCCCAGCGAAAACGCGTAATCAAATAGTTCTAATTCTGCTGATCCCCGTTTTCGCTTAATAGAAAAACCAGGTCTTTTTTCATTTCTTCAAACTGCTGTATAATCGTCGATAAATTCTTTTCTATATTCTGTACCTGAACCTCTGAAATTCTTCCATACTTATAAGCTATCAATCTCTCAGCAATAATATGGTAAGTCCAGCTTTCAGAATACGTTCTATCTCTATCTTCATTATGAACAGCAAATCCAATTGGAAGAAGATTATTCCTCATGCCAATACTTACTGCCATAGAAGATATTCCTAGATAATCACCGGCAATTTTGCACGTGATCTTTTTCATAATTCTAATTTCATCATCTGTATACTTTGGCATATATACCTCCTTATCAAATCAATTTTCTGAATAAAACATTATTTGAATCTATCTTTACTTCTTCCATGTTACATCAGCTCCTTATATTTTCATCATTAAGTACCTCTATTTTCTGTTTTGTCTAAAAATCAAATAGTGACATCTGGTTCTGAATCAATGACTTCATTTTCCTTTCTTTTATTACATCATCACTTCCAACCCGTCCAAATAATAATGGACTAGATGGATCGTGATTTTGGGTTTGGTTCTCGACAGTCACTTTACTATAATTTGCATAGCAATATGCACATCCATTTTTACATGTGTTATATGTTCCAATATCAATGCTCGCCACACATCCACACACATCACGCTGATTAGAATCTTTCTTTACATCCAGATGAATTTTTCCAATTCTTTCAATTCTTTCCTGATCAATACAGCGAGCATGTGTTATCCCTAATTCCGATAAATCTACTTCCTCGGCGCATGTATCAATATAGAATCCATATTCCTGAGCTGTTTCAACAAAAGATTTCATAATTTCCATCTGTTCATCTTCTGTAGGAACACGTATGCCAAGCGGTCTTATGTTTCTTTCTGTATTTCTATACAAATCCAAAAAACTAACTGTACACTTCTCTGTGTACTTTCCAAGCTTTGACGCTAACGTCTTAAAATATTTCTTATGGTATTCAACAGTATAAGTATCATTGATAAAAATGGGATCATATCGCCATACAATTCTTTCACGCCCAATTTTTTTTGACAGGTCACAAAAAGCAGGTATAAGAACCTGATTTTTTGAAGGTAATCCTGTCTCTATATCTTTTCCATAAGATGTTAGTGTGAATTGGAAATAATATGGATATTCTTTAAATTCATCAATTTTGTCCATCATTGGGACTGGATTCTTAGTCCAAAAAACAATCGCATCAACCACATCACGAGACAAACTTATTTTGCTTATCTGGTGAATATTCATCGGATTACGTACATAAACAAATCCATCATGTATTCTATTAACAAACCATTCTGAATAATACGCTGGAATATCTGTACGTCTACTTGCGCTAATTATCATTTAATACACCTCCAAAATCAATTGAGCACTTTCACAACTCAAAGCCACACAATAGTCTTTTTGAAAATCATCAGTAATTCCATCAAAAATATTTTTCTTTGATGCATATTGAACTGAATTAGCAAAATGATTTACAGACTTAAACCGTCGTCTTAATTCACGATTTACAGTAAGTCCAACTCTCTCAATCTCCTCAACAAAAATTGGAAATGCATCACGACCTGTGTTTATGCTATCAACATCATTGATGATTATTAGCATCGGCGAATTTTCAGGTTTATTTTTTACAATACTTTGTGCCAATTTGGAAAACCATCTTCGCACTCCTCTCACTCCTACATTCGAGTAAAAGTACGAAATTAAATACTGAATTATTATTACATTACACTTAGTTATTTCTCGGTTATCAAAATACTGCAAAACATCAATATTTCTCAGAAACTGCACTTTTCCATCATCATAATTATCAATAATAAAATTATGGATTTCTTCCCAATAAACATTTTTATCTAATCCCACATAAGACAATTTTTGTGGATAATTCATGTATTGGAAAGCCATCAAATCCGGTGCTCCACCACACCCCATAGATAAAATATGAAAATACGGATAATCAGATAAATCTATCTGTCTTAATGCATAGATCATTTCTGAACAATATTTATATGAATATCTACAAACATAGTAATAAAGTAATCTTTCACAATCATATTGTGTTCTTCTTTGTTGCTCATGGAAATGAATATCATCTAAACAAAGCTTGCAGTTTCCATCACATTCATTAACACAACGATCTTTGCCGGTACATGCTCCACATTCTCCACTTTGATATTGTTCATCGCAATATTCAACCAAATCATCAATTAACATCTTTATCCCCACCCAACTTTCTTATTATTTTATCAATCAATGTAATATCTGCCGGCAACCACTGTACTGTATCAAGCGTATCCTTGGTTAACCACTTAGCAGCTTCAGCCTCTTTCAGTACAAGTTCTCCTGAAATCACTTCACACCAGAAGCAATCCATAGATAAATGAAATGTCGGATAGTCGTACTCAATGGTATCAATTAATTCTCCCACCTTAATATCAGCATCCAATTCTTCTTTTATTTCCCTTACAAGAGCCTGCTGTGGTGTTTCACCTTCTTCTATCTTCCCACCAGGGAACTCCCATTGCCCTTTGAACTCGCCATAGCCTCTTGCTGTAGCAAATATCTGCTTCTTTTCATTGATAGAATCACAAATAACTGCTGCCACTACTCTAACTGTTTTCATATATTTTCTTCTTTCTGTAATTAATATCCATACATCGAAAGCAATTGCTCTAACGTAATAATTATTCCAACACTCGCAAGAGCATCTTGTCTTTCTTCGTACAGTTTTTCTATAAGCTTATCTGCATCAGCTCCATAATGAATTTGATTATGGCAATTGCTGCATAATGACACAATGTTTTCTTCAACATCTAATGACACATTAAATTGTTCTGAGAAAGCCATAGGAACTAAATGATGTGGCTCCGTATAATTCTTTCCAGAATTCTTTCGTATAAATGTTGGATGATCGCTATTTATCTCGCATAAATAATTTGCATGAGCTAATGCATTAATTGATACGTGAACAAAATCGCGTCACTCCAGCCGATACAGTATGGAGTTTTAATCGATTTCCTTCTTCTTGATTTTACCAAAGAATCTATGTATTGGAAACTGATTCCATCATATATTCAAAATAGTAACCTTTCTTATCGAATGAAGGGTGCACTTAATAAGCCTTCATTCAGGAGGCTGTTTTTCAGTATTCAAATTCCTTCGCTCAAGTCAACATGTAGTGTCCTCGAAGCAATAGCGAAAGAAGATTTCCTCCACAGGCTTCACATTTACAGATATCCTTTTTGTAAAGGATCATCAGCTTCTCAGCGCAGGTCTTACCTCGGAGTTTTGAAATATATTGAATACAGTTGAGAAGCTTCCGGCAGTGTGCCATCTTTTCTTTCTTGTTCCTACAGGAAAGCAGGCCATAGTGGCGAATTCGGACAAAACCTTTAGGGAGCACATGCATTAGAAACATTCGCAGAAACTCTGTTCCTTTAATGCTTTGTTCGATATATTTACCGCCATTCTTGTAATCCTTTACGAGGTAGGTAACAGTTTCCTCTGTCATGCTGACAATTCTACGGTTACTGATAGCGATACGATGAGTGTAACGACCAAGGTAGTGGATCACAGAATTCGCTCCATTGAATGCCTCCTTCGTATATACAACCCATTTCTTATCGTAGAGGGAATTCAGTAAAGTTTTGAATTCATAATGATTTTTCAAATGTGCTGCCATTCCATGATACTCAAGTTTTTTATCTTCCCAGAGTTGTTTCAGCTCACGAAGATAATACTTTTTGAAGACGGCAGACATGACCTTAACCGGAAAGAAAAACTTCTTTCCCTTATCCTTCCACGTGTTTGCAGCATCAAGTCCACCGCCAAGAACAATGGTGTGGAGATGAGAATGATAATTCATCCTGGAGCCCCAAGTATGAAGTACGCAGATATATCCAATCCTTGCTCCAAGATGCTTCGGATCCGCAGACAGCTCTGCCATTGTTTGATATGCTGCATGGTACAAAGCATCATAAAGGAGTTTCTGATTTGAATAAATCAGGGAATATAATTCTTCAGGAACTGTAAAAACCGTATGAAAGTATGGAACATCCAGTACATTTTCCTGCTGTTTGTCAATCCATTCATCGACCTCCATTCCTTGACACATGGGGCAGTGACGGTTCTTGCAGGAATTATAATGAATATATTTCTTGTGACAGTTTTCGCATTCGCTTAAATTGGCTCCCATTTCAAGAGTATGACATTTGGAGATACACAGTGCCATTAGTTGCTGTTGGGGAGAAAAGTTGTGTGTCTCACAGTATTGCGGAAGAAATAGATGGAATGTGTAATATGTGCTTTCTTCCTTCCACCGGTATTTCTGCCCGTATATTTACCAAATGGCTGGAACTGTCCACACTAAATGAAATCAACGATTTAATTGAGACTGGTTTCGTTCAGACAACAACACGTCGCACTATCTCTCTGCATCCGATGATTCAGGAAATCACCCTTTCAGAGACAAAACCATCTGTAAGTAGTTGTCACACGTTGCTGGTTTCTTTACAGCACATATGTTTAATGCATGGAATGGAAGTAGATTATTATAAAAAGCTATTTCAAACAATCGGAAATATCATAGAATTGATTGAAAAAGATAATATGCCAAAGTATCTGCTTTTTCTGGAAAATGCATTTCCATACATGGATAACTATAACTATCACAAAGGTATGAAGGGAATCATTCAGGAACTGAAGGTGCTGTTAAAGACAAAAAGCATTGGCACCGACTCTGACCGGGCGTTATTACTGGATTTTCAGGCAGCCCTTGAAACCAAACCTGAAAAAGCAATAAAACTGGAAAAAGATGCACTTGCCCAGATAGAAAATATCACTGCTGACAATGCTCGCCTCGTTTCTAACCTTCATGCCAATCTTGGAGGACTTTACCGCATGAACGGTTATCCCGATCTTGCAAGAGAACACATGGAAAAAAGTATCTCACTGCTTGACCAATTTAACCTGCTTCATATAAATGACAGCATACCTCAGATTGCCAATTATGCAATGTTCCTGACAGAACAGCAGGAACCCGAAAGAGGAATCTCCGAATTGCAAAAATTATCCGGCATCATCAAGGAATACCATTCCGATAAATGTCTGGATTATGCCAAAGTACAGGAAACCCTTGCAACCATTTATCTGATGACCGCCAATCTTTCACAAGCCAAAACATATTTTAAAAAAGCTTTCAAAATATATGAAAAGATCTGGGCTGATGAGCCTGAAATGATTGAAGCAAAATATCGGGAGATTCAGGAATTATATCCACAGATTGGATTTTTCATTGGAAAAACTCTATCCGGTCTTTTAACAAAACAAGCATAATTTACGGCGGGCAACTTGCCCGCCGTTATATTCAGCTATTCGTCAAATAAATATATGCATCTTCCAAAGTGATATCATTATCCGGGACACAATTTTCATTTGGCTTTCCTTTGCTTAATATGATAATTCAAAATCACCTGTATAAAGTTGGTAATATCGACCTTTTTCTTTAATTAACTGTTCATGATTTCCACGCTCAATAATTTTTCCGTTTTCCAATACCATAATGCAATCAGCATTTCTAATAGTTGATAAACGATGAGCAATAACAAATGTTGTTCGTCCTGCCATCAATTTATCCATACCGTCCTGCACTAATTCTTCTGTATGAGTATCAATACTTGAAGTAGCTTCATCTAAAACAAGGACAGGAGGATTTGCAACAGCAGCTCTGGCTATTGCCAGTAATTGTCGTTGTCCTTGTGATAAGCTTCCACCATCACCAGATATAATTGTTTGATACCCATCTGGCAACATACGAATAAAGCTGTCAGCATTAGCCAGTTTTGCAGCCTGTATACATTCTTCGTCAGTTGCGTCTAATCGTCCATATCTAATATTATCTATAATAGTACCAGTAAACAAATGAGTATCCTGTAATACAACACCTAAACTTTTCCTTAAATCTGCTTTTTTAATTTTACTAATATTAATGTTATCATATCGAATTTTCCCATCTTGAATATCATAAAACCGATTGATAAGATTTGTAATGGTTGTTTTACCTGCACCTGTACTTCCTACAAATGCAATTTTCTGTCCTTTCTTCGCAAACAGGTTAATATCATGAAGGACTAATTTTTCATCACTATATCCAAAATCAACATTTTCAAAGAGGATTTCTCCGTTAAGTTCTTGATAAGTTGTGGTATCATCTGCTTTATGATAATGTTTCCATGCCCATTTTCCTGTACGTTTTGTACTTTCTATAAAATTTCCTGTAGAATCACATTCTACATTAACTAAACTTATATATCCATTATCACTTTCTGATTCTTCGTCAAGAAGTGCATAAATACGATTGATACCGGCAGTTGCCATAATAATGCTGTTTAATTGTTGGCTTACTTGTCCAAATGGCTGATTAAAGTTTTTATTGAGCGTTAAGAACGATACTAGCATTCCAACGCTTAAACCACCATATCCATTTAATATAAGGATGGAGCCTATAACAGCACATATAACATAGCTTACATTTCCAATTTGAATAATAATAGGCATAAGAATATTTCCATAAATATTTGCTTTTTGTGAACTTTCTTTCAATTCTTCATTAACACTTCTAAAACGTGCTAAACTTCTTTTTTCGTAACAAAAAACTTTAACAACTTTTTGACCACTTATCATTTCTTCAATAAAACCATTGAGTTTTCCTAAATTATTTTGCTGCTGATTAAAATACTTGCTACTTAATGCAGCCGCATTTTTGGCAACGACCAGCATAATAGCAACCATGACCAGAGTAATAATCGTAAGCGGAATATTTAATGTTATCATTGCAACAAAAATACTTACAATTGTTATGATACTGTTAAATAATTGAGGAACGCTTTGACTTAAAAACTGGCGAAGTGTATCAGTATCATTTGTGTAAATCGACATAATATCTCCATGTGAATGACTATCAAAATACTGTATTGGCAGTGATTGCATATGGTTAAATAATTTAATTCTTATTATTTTCATAGTTCCCTGACTAACATTCACCATGATTCGATTATAGATATAAGAACAAAGAATACCTAAGATATAGATCATGGCTATTTTAAACAATGCTGAAGCTAATGGTGCAAAATCCGGATAATTGCTTTCCGTTAGAGGTACAATATAATCATCAATTAACGTCTGCAAAAACAACGTACCTTTAACTGACGCAAGAGCTGAACCAATGATTGCTAAAATAACAACCAACATTTCTATTTTATATTCTTTCCATACTAATCTTAAAAGACGAGATACCCCATTTTGTTTATTATTCATCAAAATCGCCTCCTCCTTTTGTTTGACTTTCGTACATAGAACGATATATCTCATTACATTTTAAAAGTTCATCATGATTTCCAAAACCATTGACTTTGCCATCTTCCATAACGATAATTTTATTGGCATTCTGTATACTCGACACTCGTTGTGCAATAATAAATTTTGTTGTTTCTGGTATATCTTTTGCAAATGCTTCTCTTATTTTTGCGTCTGTTGCAGTATCTACAGCACTTGTAGAATCATCCAATATAAGAATTTTGGGCTTTTTCAAAAGGGCTCTTGCAATACACAATCGTTGTTTTTGTCCGCCAGATAAATTTGCTCCACCTTGTTCAACATAAGTATCATACTTTTCAGGAAATCGTTGGATAAATTCATCAGCCTGTGCCAGTTTGCAAGATTTCATACATTCTTCTAAAGAAGCATTTTCGTTTCCCCATCTTAAATTTTCTAAAATTGTTCCCGAAAAAAGCCGGTTCTTTTGTAATACCACTGCAACTTCATTTCTAAGAATATCTAAATCATATTCTCTTACATCTTTATCACCGACTTTTACACAGCCATCTGTAACATCATATAATCGACAAATAAGATTAACTAAACTTGATTTAGAACTTCCCGTACTTCCTACAATACCGATCACTTCGCCTTGCTTTATATCAATGTCAATGTCAGAAAGGACTTTTTCACCATTTCCATCTTTCTTATATGAAAAGCTCACATGATCAAATTGAACATTGCCATTTTCTACTACCATAGCAGGAGAATCTGGATTTTTTAAATCTGGTTTTTCATCAAGGACTTCCGCAATACGTTTAGTACTTGCAAAACTCATACTCACCATTACAAATATCATGGATATCAACATTAGTGAAATAAGTATGTTGGTAACATAACTGAAAAGGCTTGTTAACTCACCTGTTGTCAAACTTCCACTGACAATCATTTTAGCACCTACCCATGAGATAGCGATCATACAACCATACATAGCTGTCATCATAGCCGGATTGTTTAATGCTAATCGTGATTCAGCTTTAACGTAAAGCTTATATATAAGAGAGGCGGCTTTATTAAATTTTTCTTTTTCATAATCTTCTCTGACATAAGATTTCACAACTCGAATTGCTGTGACATTTTCTTGAACACTTGCATTCAAATCATCATATTTTTGGAAAACACGACTAAATATAGGAATTGTTTTCCATAGTATGAAAGCTATAACAGCAGTCAAGAACACAATAGCAATGCAGAAAATTCCACCCATTTTTGCACTAATATATAACGCCATGATAAGAGCGCTGATTAAACTGATAGGGGCTCTTACACACATTCTAATAATCATTTGATAAGCATTTTGAAGATTAGTAACATCAGTTGTTAGTCTTGTTATCAATCCGGCAGTGCTGTATTTATCAATATTTGAAAATGCAAATGTTTGTATATTTTCATACATTCCATCTCTTATATTACTTGCAACACCAGCAGAAGCGATAGCAGCGTATCTACCTGCCAATACTCCACAAACAAGACCTAAAACTGCTGTCATAATCATACATAAACCATAAACATAAACATTGTTTATATTTCCAGATTCAATGCCATTATCAATAACTGATGCCATAAGCATTAGAATAATGAGTTCCAAGATAACCTCTAACACTGTAAAGACAGCGGCTAAAACAGACGCTTTTCTATACTGTTTTATTTGTTTCAATAAAGTCTTTAACACGGCAATTCCTCCTTTAACTTCTAGTGATACTTACTATTAGTGATAGATAAATGTGTTAAATATTTGCCAACAAATAGTATGTTGGCATAGTTAACACATTATTTTTGACTGTAAAATGCTTGTATTTTATCTATGATTTTTAGCAAACATAAAGAATCATTTTCACCAAGATAAGATAATAATTTACTAAATTCATTTAATGCTTCTTTTTCTGTTTCAGTAAAAACTTCTTTTCCTTTTTCTGTTATATAAACCATAACTTTTCTGCGGTCAAAAGAATCATGAACACGTGTTATATATTCCTTACGTTCTAAGCTGTTCAACGTATTTGCCACTCTTGCAGTAGATAAGTTGAAACGCTCGCTTAATTCTTTTGGATTTGTCTCACTTTTTTCATACGTTAAAAAACCAAGCATTGCCATTTCGCCTTGTGATACTTTCTGCATTTTTTTTATTGGCTCACGTTGCATTAAACCAACAAGCATAAATAACTGTTTTGCCATTTCTTGATTGTTCAAAATAATCACCCCTCATTTTATCTATCACTGTTAGTTACTATTATATTTAGTTTATTTGTTTTGTCAATAGATAATAGTAATTTCTAAAGTTACAGAACGGAAAGAGCAGCTAATCTTCCAGGCACAATGCTCCACTGATAAAGATATGACGAATCTATCCAAGAAATATGACCAGATAAATAACAATCTTGATATCCTGGATTCTCAGGACATGTGATATTGCCGCAGATGACGTGGATTATCTTAATGTGGAGGATCCTGATGTCTTCTCCCATCGTGCATGGGAACTTAAATATCAGAAAGAACAGAAAATACGGCGAAATCAGCCTGCTCGGACTAAGAAAAAGTCATATGATGTAATAATTTCTTTGCTATCTGCTGTTTTATAATCAATTGTTCCCAAATTACCAATCAAGTCAAATGTCATATCTGCATTAACCTGCAATTCATGAAGAATGTTGTAAATTAGTACTATCCACAACGATAACAGGTAATTTAATTATTCGTATTTTTTCCCGATAATGTAAATCGAAACTACCATACCACCTAATATCATAATTAAGAAAATTTTACTCAAAATATCCCATAAAGCTATATTGAAACAATTGATTATTATAATACCTGCAAGAGGATATAGAACAACCGTTGCAAGTGTCCATATTTTTAAAGTTGTGCAGATGTATATCCAATTTCCATTGTTAAAAGATAAACCAACTAGATGTATTCTAAAAATTCCTTGTGAAACATAATTTATCTTGTTGGCATCATAATATGTTGGTAATATGTCTTTTGCAAAGAAACAAAACCATGCACCAAATAAAAGCATTCCCCCGGTAACCAGCAATATATCCCCTTTCATCTCAGCTAATGAACTTCCGGATACAACTAACATAATAATTTCTGTAATAGATATAAAAAAACATAACAAATATGCTAATATCCAGTTTTTTCTATGCTGGTGAATAGAATCCCTAACAGCCATATCAAGAGAGCCTACTACCAATTCCTCGATTTCTTTTTTATCAATATTTTTCTGTGTATCTATTTTTTCTCCACGTAACAATTCTGTAACGGTAACATCTAATATATCAGCTATTGGTATGAGTAATACGACATTGGGCATACTAAGACCACGTTCCCATTTGCTAACTGTTTTATCTGATACATATAATTTTTCAGCCAAATCCTTTTGAGTTAAATTCTTTTCCTTTCTTAATTCGGTTACAAATAAACCGAATTTTTCATTACTAATCTGATACATATATCCACCTCCTGCACACATATTATAATGAGAGCGTGCATAAATCAATCGACCAGCGGTAGAATCGCAGAATATTAGCACATAATTCATCAAATAATCTCCCCATCATGATTATTTCTACAAAGTTATATTCGAATATTTTTTAAGCCATACTATGGAATAATTAAATCGGCAACTTATAACTATGACGGAAAAAACAAGCCTTCCGAAACTTAGAAAAGATCACTTGCTATAGAATTGTAATTTGCTTCTTCTTTGCCCCCTTATAAACACAAAAGCTGAACAAACAGGATTTTTCGTCCTACTTGTTCAGCTCTTTGTTGTGACCGTTCATATCTGCTGTTCTCATACTACTCTGGCACGTATTTTTTAATCTCCTCGTATGTAGCCTTACTCTCAGCAGAGGTAACATCTAACTCGTCCATCATATACTAAAAGAGAAAGTTCCTTATCATGACCTTGGAACGGATTACTACTCCATTATCAATCAGAAAAGATAATCAATAGGAATATTCGTACATTAGAAAAGTTAGGGGTAAATGTAATGATTCAGCCGAAATGAATCTCTTTAACTGTATAATTAAGAGAAGGAAATAAGCCCGCCAAAAGGCGAGCCTATTTAGAATGCTTGTTTATAGGTTATCGCTAAACTACGTTTTCAGGACAGCCCCTTTTTAAAAATTTCTTTTTTTATTCTGAAATCAACCAATCAATCAAGTTGATGGATTTAATACTATCATAGGAAGAATCCATTCCGGTATTTAAGGATAGAACTATTTTTTCGTAATTATCGCTGATTTTTTGAAGTGGTGCTAATTCTCGCTTGCGAACATCTTCGCTGGTCATGGATTCCGTGACCTGAACATAAAGTTTGTCATCTACTTTTGTTGCGATAAAATCCACTTCGGAATTATCCACTTTGCCGATAGAGACATCGTAGCCTCTGCGTAGCAGTTCAAAGTAAACAACATTTTCTATTGCATGTCCGCTATCACGATCTCTGAATCCAAGCAGATAGTTTCTAAGTCCGATATCAACGATGTAATACTTCCCAAGAGTACGTAAGAATTCCTTTCCTTTTGATAAGATTTCTATTCTGTTTGAGAATACGGAGAGCATTGGTTCATTTCCACTTATCCAATGGTAAGGGTTTCTGTCTGCACCTCTCTGGTATCCTCATTGGTCTTGCCCTCGATACCCGGTCTGGATGCAGCACAATTATAAAGTACGTGGCGGATGTGTCTCTGGTCACTATCAAACTCAAACAGTAATGCAAAGGATTCCAATTCCACCTGTGCGTTCTCAATCAGAACACCATTGGCATCTACCGCATTAGAAGCATCATACATTGGCAAGCCTAATCCTGTCAATCATGTTCTCTTCATGATCCTCAAATGTCAAAATCAACATTTTCCCAATATGCTTCACCTCGCAACGTTTATATCTTATTTCTAATTCAAATGCGCTATACGTTCTGCCATAACTTCTTCCATTGTAATCTGTTTTACAGTTTTAATCCTGCCATCATCTTCCCGTTTCACTATCAGATATATCTTATTATCTTTTGCCTCCTTGCTTCCATTCTGGTAATAACTTCCATCCTCGTCCATTAGTAAATGAACTTCTTTTCCATGCCACATCCAGCTCCCTGTGGTAGGATTCTGATCGATGCCCTTCTGTTTATATTCCTGAATCTTTATTTCCGAATCATGATCGTCTCCAACTGCACAGGTGCCCTCTGCTGTTTCCACTGCATTTTCAACTGTATCCTTCTGTTCCGCACAATTTGACACCACATCTTCTGTCACTACTGCTGTTTCCGTCGCTGACCCATCATTGGCTTCCGTTACTGTGTCCTCATCGTAAGCAAACATATGAATAATACTTCCCGTTTCTGTGTCCACAGCTTCCTGTACATAAGATGATTCTCTCCCAGCCGCTGCTTCCAACGCTTCCATCTCCTTTGTCCGCTGGTCATATTCTTCCTGTGTAGCAATCCGAACGCCCGTTAATCTGTAATCATCTTCCCTTACCGTATAGACATCAATTTCACCTTCCGGCATCTGGATTGACTTATAGGTATCCTCAATCTGTCGGTCAATCAGCCATCTTACGGTTTTCCCCTGATAATACAGTGTATCACTGTCTGCATCATAAGTAACACCGTAGCATTCAAGATGAGCAAGTTCATTACGCATTTCTTCCTTATGCCAGTCGGATAATTTTTCCTTTTCTTTCTCCGTCAGATTAGAAGATGATGAATCTTCGGAGATAAATACCTTTCCTCCCATATCATATCCGTAAGTCATTGCCTGCACACTGTAGCCGCATACTGCCACAGATAAGGTAGTTCCCATTAATAAAGCTGCAATTTTTCTTTTCATTATACATCCAACTCCTTTACATTTTTTATTATGTCCATACCATACCATTGAATTTTGTAATGTAATTGGAGTTTATATGTGATTCGTGTGTAATTTATAGAGAAAAGGAAAAACGAACCCCATCACATGTATTACCCATACGATAGCTTGCTCCATGCTGGTCCAAGATCATTTTTACAATATAAAGACCCAATCCGCTTCCACCGGTCTGGCTGTTACGGGACTGTTCCACACGATAAAATGCTTCAAACAAATGGACTAACGCTTCTTCCGGAATAAACACCCCAGTATTTTCAATCTGACAATATACCGTCCCGGTATCTGTTCCCGGTTTCAGCAAAACTCTGATATGATTCCCTTTTTCTTCCGGCGTATAACGGATGGCATTAAGCAGAAGGTTAGAAAAAACTTTGTCCATCATCACCGGATTCACATCTACATACAAATGTTCCGGGATCTCCACTTGCAGTTCCAGTTTTTTATTTTCTATCAGTTCAGCCATATCAGCAATCTGCAGGCGGAGCTGTTCTGCTATATCGGTCTTTTGTGTAATAAATTTGTTATTCTCGATTCGTGAAACAGTCAGAAGTTCCTTTACCATGTCTTCCATTTTTTCTGTGGTTTCCAGTGACCGCTGCAAATAATAATTTCTGTCCCTGTATTCCCCTACTCCCTGCAGCATTCCGGACAAGTGCCCTTTCAATATTGTGATCGGTGTTTTCAGTTCATGGGACACTTCTGAAAAAAATGCAATTCTCTTTTTCTCTATCTTGTGTTCCATTTCGATATCCGACTTAAGCTTTTCATTTGCACTCTTCAGTTCTTCCAATGCTCGTGAGAGGTTTTTGGAAAGCTCATTCAAGCTTTCCCCTAATACTCCTAGTTCATCTGTTCTTTTTCCCTGATAGGAACTGTCAAAATCAAGCGCAGCCATATTTTGAGCCAGTTGACTTAACCTGACGATCGGAAACGTCAAATAAAGGGATGCCCCCAGTGCAAACAATATGGAAACAACAATAGCGATTCCAAGGATATACGGCAGTATCTGATATAATATTTCAAGAGCCTGATTAACTGGCTGCATTCCCCCAGAAACAATCATTGTATATGTTTTCCCACCCACTGTAACGCTGTACCGTTTCACTGCTGAATTATCTCCGGCTTCTGCAATTCCATCAGCCTGTTGGACGACATCCTCTGTTACGACGTCCGCCTGGCCGATTACTTCCTCTTCATAGACCGCATTTTCTTCCTGTGCGATAGTGGTTTGCTCTGCGCTATTTTCGCGTGTCAATATCATATCACCCATATAAACCTGCTCTGCCATACCATTATCCAATACATCTTCTGTCACGGCTGTACTCTCAGCCGGCCATATCCTATTTCCCTGTTCATCCAAAATCACGACTGAAACTTTCGAACCTGCTTCAAACAATTCAATGGCATAAGAAGCTTCATTAATCGTTTCATAAGAATGAATGGTTTCAATCATTTCCTGTGAAACCGAATCAATGTCCTTCTGCAGCTGTTTACTATAATAGGTTGGAAGGAATCCGACAATTACCGCATATGTAATTCCACTGGATGCTGCCAGCAAGACAGCAATCAGTATGCAAATTTTTATGGTCAAACCGTTTTTAATTCTCTTTATCAATCCGGTATCCCACCCCTCTTATTGTACTAATCAGATTTACTCCCAGCTTTTTGCGGATATTCTTAATATGTGTATCCACAATTCGCTCTTCCCCATAATAATCTTCTCCCCATACCATATTTAGAAGTTTCTGGCGTGTCAAAACGATTCCTTTGTTAACCAGCAGAACATATAGCATTTCAAATTCTTTCTGTGTTAATTCAACCTCTATCTGTTCTCCCTTTTCTGCTTTACAAACATAAACATGATGCCCCTTCACATTCACGCTTAACGTTTTATAAGAAATCACCTGCAATTCATCTTCTCTTTGTGTCCTTCTCAAGATTGCTGCAATTTTTCTCAATAAAATGGGTATAGAAAACGGCTTGGTGACATAATCATCTGCATTCATATCAAAGCCTTTGATCTGATACGCTTCTTCATCTAATGCCGTAAGCATGATAATTGGTACATTCGATTCTCTACGGATTAATTCACATACTCCAAAACCGTCTATCTTCGGCATCATAACATCCAACAGCACAAGATCAAACTCGCCATTGTGAAATTTTGCAATCCCATCCACACCATCATACGCCAGTGTAACTGTATATCCTTGATCTATCAAATAGTTTTTTAATATTTTCTGAATGTCATCCTCATCTTCAACAACCAATATTCGATACATAAAATCACTCCCCATAATTTCTTTTTAATATTTCCTGCAATTATACATTAGATATGTGGAGTTACGATGGAGTTAGCAAAAAATATAGAATTATTTTCATACATTATAATAAAACCATTTTCTTTTCATGGCAATGCGTTTTAATCATTCCGAGCGGATCAACAAATATCATAGCTATGCTGCTCTAGGTTCAGTTCAAGAACACCCTCTATGTCATTTCTCTCAATCCCAAAGCTGTCTCCGAACCCATCTTTTTTGCAAGCTTTGAAAGCTTATCCATTGTGTTGACACTCTGGCCATCAACAGTGGACATGGAATCTTTCGTGATACCCATTGTAGCCTGTACCTGGGACATCGAACTTTCAAAACCCGCTGCCGTTTTAAGAGAAGCAGCCCCCATACCGGTAACCGCTACTGTAACCGGTAGAAGCTTCTGACCAGCATTAGAGATATTTTCTCCTGTCGTCTTTAACTTTTCACCGGTTGCTGCAATCTTCTGCATAGCTGTAGCAGACTGGTTTGCTTGTGTTTCAAGCTTTTTCAACTCCTACTCTGCTGCTGTGTGCTTTTAATCTGACCGTTTACACCCTTTAAGGCTGTCTGTAATTTGGTGGTATCTCCACCGATCTCGACAGTAATACCCATGATTCTGTTAGCCACGGCCGATACCTCCTTCCGTAAAAATGGGCATAAAAAAAGCCCAGATTTCTCCAGGCATGAAAAAAGCACCAACCATTTCCGATTGATGCTTTCAAATTATTTTGTTTTTGTAAATCTGTTTAATTGCGTATCCACATCTCGTCCACCGTACATAACACGGATAATCGTAACCACTTGTGTATCATCATCCGGAATATAGAGAACAAGATAATTGTCTACCGGTGCTACGCGCAGACCTCGACTTTTCCATGGTTCCAATTCATATTGACGATATCTCTTCGGCATATGAGCAAGATCCATAATACATGCTTCAAGCCTATCAAGCTGACCACTTGCATTTTCTGGTGTCTGCAGTTCAAAAGCAATGTATTCGAAAATTCCACGAAGGTCTATCTCGGCCTGATCTGAAATCTCGATATCATAAATCATAAACTGTAATCCTTGCGGATATCAGTAAAAACAGATTTTGCTGATCTAGTACGACCAGCCTGCATATCCGCATATCCTTTCTCTAGTTCTGCATTCATCTGTGCTTCTGATAATGCACTAACGTCTACAGGACGAGCGGATGGCATTTTCGCTTCAAAAGGAAGTCCTCTTTGAAGAATAATTTGTTTGTAAAACATATTTATTGCATTGGATGCAGGAATTCCTAATGCTGCTAAGATTTCTTCTGCCTGTTCTTTTACATCAGGCTCAATGCGTGCGTATAAATTTGCTGATTTTGTTGCCATAGTAAACACTCCTTTCGAATTTTTTCTAACTATATTATATTCATTTGTCCGGACAAAAGCAATACTAAATCAGCATTTTACAAATTGTTCATACTCCAAAATCTACAAGTTGATTAAAATTTGTCGAAATACTCCTGAGTCGCCACTTCCTTATATCCTTTATAATCATCGTTACTGTTTTCAGCATACATATCATTCACGAGGCCAATGGCAAGCAAATCCAGGTCTCGGATACTAATCCCCAGCTGTACGCAACGAAGCAAAAATAAAGGTGTTGTCATCGGGCGATCTGTTGGACGAACTTTTTTTAGCACTTATATCCGTTTGAACATCAACTCTAAAAGTGGTGGAATTCCCAAGCCACCTCCAACAACAATGCTTTTTGTTGCCTGATCTGGTAGTGTAAATCCATTTCCCAATGGTCCCATAATACGAATGCTGTCATTCTTCTGCAACTGTGAAAACTGCTTTGTACCTTTTCCTGCAATCCTATATACAATAGTTACGCTTTTTTCTGAGATAGCTGACAAACTTATTGGACGTGCCAACAGATTTCTTTTATCCGGTGGGTATAACATAATAAATTGCCCCGGTTCTGCTGTATATGCTATCTCTGATGCCGCCAGTTCCATTTTCCATATTCCTGCTGTAATTTCCTCATTTTTTACTATAGTTGCAAGACCATATGTATTCATTTCAGCCCTCCTTTCTCATAAACCCGTAATGCTTTTATCATTTTCCCTTACAGATGCCGCAAATTCTCACGATATCTTCTCAGTTCCTTTTCATCTACAGAATCAATAACCTCATTCAACCATTTTGTCATTTTTGCCTTATCTTTCGGCAAATATCCCTCTACATTGATACAGTTAGACGCACCCATTGTTGCAAAATAAGTTTCGATGTTAAGATTTTCAATCAATGTCTTTAACTCGTACAGTTTTTCGATTTCTGTTTCTTCTGTCCAATTTCCATTCTGAATTTCCTGATACAATTCCGAAGTCGGATAGATTGTCAACATGGAAGATACAATAATCTTCGGATGAACCTGATTAAACACTTTTGCAGTATTTTGGGCTCCAATTTCTCCACGACCAGAGCCATAGATTCCGGCAAGATAAAAGAAATTATAGTCCATACCGACCTCGTCCAGTCTTTTGCTCTCTGCAATAATCTCCTTTGTACCAAAACCTTTATGCATAAAAGACAGTGATTCCTCATCACCTGCTTCTGCACCAATAGTGATACTGTTATATCCCAGTTGTCTAAGCTCCCTAAGCTGTTCTGTGGTTTTTGGTGTAATATCGGTAATGCGGGCAAAACAGCCAATCGACTGCACCTTTGGATAATACTTCTTTACCAACTCTGCCAGAGTTTTCAGCTTATCAAAACTCAGAACAAATGGGTTTGCCCCAGTAAAGAAAACTCTTTTTGCATTCCTGTGATAACGACTGATTTCCTTCAAATCTTCCTCTATCTCAGATAATGGGGACATACGAAATTTAAATGGTACATCCTCATAAAGAGTACAGAATTTACATTTATGATGAGTGCAGCCAGCCGTTACCTGAACCAGGGCACTGTACGCCTCATAAGGTGGTCTCCAAATTGTTCCTGTGTAATGCATAATATATATTATATATTCTCCTTTCGTTAATTCATCTTTGCTAATGCACTTTGAAGCACTGTAGCTTTATCTGTCCATTCCCATGGAAGCTGCAAATCTTTTCGTCCAAAGTGCCCATATGATGCTGTGGGCTTGTAAATAGGTTTTCTAAGCCCTAACCCGTTAATAATTGACAAAGGTCGTAAATCAAAGAACTCATCAATCAATTTCAAAATCTGTTCTTCCTGTATCACCCCTGTTCCAAAAGTATTTACAGAAACTGAAACTGGATTTGCAACGCCGATAGCATACGCTATTTGTATTTCACAGCGGTGGGCAATCCCTGCCGCAACTAGATTTTTTGCCACATACCTTGCTGCATAAGCTGCACTGCGGTCAACCTTCGTTGGATCTTTTCCATTGTATGAAATCCATTTTTCAAGCAATATCTTCCTGTTGTTTTGGTTAAAATCACTTCTGGTTCACTTCCAAAGTTTTGAATACTACGAACAGAAATCTGAATATTATGTTTTATTACTATCACCTCCGTTCAAACACAGTCTAAATTGAAAAAAAATATTCCACAAGTACTGTCTTTTTATTGTCTTAGACGCATTTTTCTTACCTGGTATTAAAAAAAACACTACCTTGATATTCATTAACTGATATTTTATAATTTGTATACAAAGGAGGAGCTATTATGGCTGATAACAAATTTTCTCGTAGTCAGAGCCTTATGGCAAGCTGCGTTCCGATGACCAAATTGCAGTCCGTTATTGGAGGGAAATGGAAAATTTTAATTATGTGGTACATTTCAGTTTATAAAGTACAACGCTTCGGGGAATTACAAAGAAGAATTGGCGATGAAATCACAAAATCAACGCTTACCAAACAGTTAAGGGAATTGGAAAATGACGGGTGGATCAATCGTCAGATTTATCAAGAAATACCTCCCAGGGTAGAATACACTCTTACAGAATTAGCCGAAAGTTTTGTCCCAATTTTAGTGCAGATGAAAGAATGGAGTGAAACACATTTACGCTAACCATGTCTTCCATAAAAGTACTACTTTCCTAAGTAATCAACTATCGGCACGCCCTTCGTGCGTGCCTAAAAGATACATAGCAAGCACTGCCTGTGTCATGACACAGGCGAAATCCCCCACACTTTCCTATCGCCTGTGTGGTTGAATTTCCATAGGGAAGTATCCCTAACCCTCTCTTGATTTTTCTTCGGTCTTCCATCGAAATACATTGACCTTTCCTGCCGTTTTTGCTACAATTTGCTATGGGTAATTACACCCAAAATTGAATAAAACACGAAACAGACTGTTGTAAAAATCGAACATTTTACAGCAGTTTTTTGTACCCAAATTTAGAAAGGACGTGGCTCAATGGAAAACAGAAACCGCACCAATCCGGTGCAATTTTATCTCAGTGATGATGAGCAGTACATTCTCAATACCAAGTTCAAAGCATCCGGTATGAAAAGCATGTCAGCTGTCTTACGCAAGCTGGTTTTATATGGATATGTGTATGATGTCGATTACAGTTATCTGCGAATTTATAATACAGAGCTTGGACGAATCAGCTCAAGTCTGAATCAGATTGCAAAGCGGATAAACAGTACCGGAAACATCTATCAGGACGATATGAATGAAGTAAAGGAGTTGATGAATAAAGTATGGCATACACAAAAATCCATGCTATCAAAGCAGGGAGAACAGTCCTAACAAAGCCTATCATCTGATACAGGCTTTTGCTCCGGGAGAAGTCAGTTATGAGGAAGCTCACCGCATTGGAAAAGAACTTGCTGACAAAGTTTTAGAAGGGAAATATTCGTATGTTCTCACCACACACATTGATAAAGGACATATTCATAATCACATCATATTTTGTGCTACTGATAACATCGAGCATAACAAATATCACGACTGCAAACAGTCGTATTACCACATCCGGAAACTAAGTGATGAACTATGCAAAGCGCATAACCTTTCCATCATCATTCCGGGTGGTGAACGTGGTAAAAAATACAAAGAATGGCAGTCTGATCAGAATGGCTCTACTTGGAAAACCCAGCTTAGAAGGGACATCAATTTTTGCATCAAATCTGCTTCCACATACGAAGATTTCTTACTTTTAATGAGAGCCAAAGGATATGAAATTAAACCGAAAACTGAAAAATCTGAATCAATACCTCGGTCAGACACAGCCCGATTTTACCTCCGAGCAGTCCAGAAAAAAGAATAATCCCATCTTGTAGCTTGTTAATGTTAAACCCATGTATTATACTTAATTTATTATTACAAATGTTTAGGAGAGACTATGGCAAATACAGATTACAAATCACCCGATGCTTTAATGCGGCATCTTAGGGGTAATGGAATTTCCATCTCAGGAAGTTCACAAAAACAGCAGCTCATCAATACCGGATATTTTCATGGATATAAAGGATACCGTTTTTTTGTATCTTCCTCTAACAGACTTCCATTCACTTCATATAATGAGATTAACGCAACCATACAATATGATACAAAATTAAAATCTCTTTTATATGGAAAAATGATGTTTATAGAAACTGCGCTTAAAAATATTGCGTTGAACACCATTATGTCAGAAATTGATTCCAGCAGTATCTATGATATGTACGATAAAGCAATCAGCAGCTACAAAAATGCACCAGCCGGAACCCGTGAAGATATAAAAAAGAAATACCAGAACAACAAACTAAATCTTCAAGGCTCCATACAAAATGCCATTGCTGCTGCATACCGAAAAGAGAATCCGAAAATCACTCATTTTTATAATAATGTCAATTACAATGAAGTTCCTTTATGGGCAATATTTGAAATTCTCACTATGGGCGATTTTGGATATTTGCTTTCATGCCTGACCATTGATATGCGTGAAAAAGTATCCCGTGCAATCGGCATCAATCTATCAAGCGATACTTACCGGGAATTACTTTATAAATATGTATATGCCTTAAAAGATTTAAGAAATGCCATTGCTCACAACGATGTGGTATATGATACCCGTTTCAAAAAAATGGACCCTTCAAGACCAATGAAACAATGCCTGATTTTAGAAATGGGGATGCCGTACATAAATTTCAAAACAATCGGCGATTACATCATCCTTATCTATTACTACTTAAAATTACTGAAAGTCTCTAAAACAGAGATCAAATCATTCATCCGTGAATTTGAAAAGATTACAAGAGAATACGAAGCTTCTGTAAACCCGAATGTTTCAGCTATTTCGATTCATCCTGATTTGTTCTCTCGCTTAAACATCTTAAAAAATTCCATATAATGCTTGCATATTTTACCTGCCTATAGTATATTATAGATAGCAATTGGGGTATGTGTTTGCGGACACATACTTGGAGGAGTCGGAGTGATCCGGCTCCTCTTTAATTTTTAATAAAAAAAACGGTAGTCAAAAGGTGCACCTAATGACTACCATATTTTTATTCTGCCGCTTCCAATACCAATGTGGCATGTTCCTCGTCACTCATTTTTTCCAGTTTTTGCACAACTCTCACCGACAATTCCACCAGATCATCATCGTCGATGTGTCCAACTGCTTTGTGAATGTCCTCGATCACTTTTGTCCTGCTGTCACTCTGAAAAATACATATCAAATTTGTTTCTTCTACCGTAAATGGATTATTCATATTCCTATATCTCCTCTCTGTTCGTTTTTTTCGCCTTATTCTGCTCTTTGGAATCTTTCTTGCCCTGTGCCACTTCCGTCTGCTTGGCTGCCAGACGCTCCTTTAAGGAAGTACGAGCCTGCGGCTTTTCTGCCTGTTCTTTCTTTTCTTCCTCACGATTGAATTTCTCCACGCCATTGTTGAGCCTGTCATCAATCATGTTATAATTCTGCTCATCCAGTCCCTCTAAGAAACTGCCCTCGATCATGTACTGCAAATCCGGCAGCAATTCCTCATAATAATCTACCGCAATCCTCTCAGCTATCTCCATAAGTCTTTCTTCAAACAGCTTCTTGTCATCTGTGGCACCATAGGTCTGCTCCAGACGCTTGATGACATCTTCCTTATGTTCCTCATGTAATTCCCATAGTTCCGGATACCGTCCGATTCTCCTTGCCGCATGGACATCTGAAACATCAAAAACATATTTCAGGCGCTTTCCATGTGCATCATCCTCATCCAAAAGTGCGATACCTTTTGCACCTTTGTTTACCCAGCAGTGCATACGCTCATTCCACAGTTCGATGGAAGCACACGCTGTTGCGTCCGGTCTTTGTGCATAGATCAAAAGCTGTTCCCGGAACGGATACTTATACAGCCTTGCCGCTGTGGTGAGGTATTTCATCCATTCCTCACGATTTTTGACAACCTCGGCTGCTGTCTCTTTTGCCAGAGCCGATATAAAATCATATTTTCTCACGCAGTTCTCCTTCCTGTCATAGATACGACAAAAAGGCAGCCACATACACTACATGACTGCCTTTCCCTTACTTCCCATTACATTCCTATTCTGTTGTACCAAAGCTGAAAATCTTACTCTCAACCGCTTTCTTAGGCGTAAACCTTGCCTTAACTTCCGCAACCCTCCCCTCTAATGCTTGAAACATAGCATCTACCTGTTCCTGTGTATACTCGTAGGAACCTCGGTTCGCAAGATTTTCCAACCTGCCAATGGCATTCACCGCCTTATTCATGCGGTACTCGCCAATACGAATAAACTTCTCCGCCTTTGTCTCATTTTCCTTTGCTGCAGGCTCACCCTGCATTTCCTCTGTAGTCATTGTCACATTTGTTTCTTCCATGTGATTCTCCTCCATTTTTGATAAAAAAGAGCGTACAGGTTTTCCCATACGCTCTGACGCTGCGTTGTTATTTAGTTAAGTGTGGTATTAGTAGTGTTCCGACAAACCTGAATTTATTTTAATATCCATGGTCAACATGTTGCCATTGTCCGCCATTTGTTCTAACTAAAATCCACTTCCAATCATTGTATGTACTATTTGGATTCAGAGAACCATCTCCTCCAGATGAATCAACATCGAATGAAGATAGCAAAACAATGACTTCATCTGCATTGTTCCTATCTGCCCAATCTTGATAGTCTTTAGAGCTGTCATCCCCTGCATAATAAATTTCTGTAAGAGTACATCCATTCCAGTTGCTCTTAAACTCTTTTTTTATGGTGTCAATAGCAGCTGCAATGTCCTCCTCAGAATATATTTCAGATTCTACATTATGCGTATTTACTTCATTAACATTTCCGCCACAAGCACTCAAACTAAATACAAGCAGAATACATAGCATTGCACATACAATCTTTTTCATAATTCACACTACCTCCATCAATTTCGATTGAGATTTCACCTGTTTTAAGAGATTTAATTCCTGTTATGATACTGAGGATATCCCAGCAATACTTGCTATCCCTGATACCTTATTCTTTCAACCAACGTTTCCTTTTTCAGATTACTGCTTAAAACGCAGGAAAGCACAATCTGCAAAAGGCTGACCAGCAAAATCATAGCAAGAATTGGTGTAATTGGAACATGATAGACATTCATTCCAAATATCCCATTATGTTTTGCATAGGAAAAAAGTGCATAGCCGAGCGGCAGACCAATGATCAAAGCTACGCATATGGTGCCAACCGTAAAAATCAGTCCCTGTAACTGCAGGCATAATTTTAATTGTTTATTTGTCATACCCACAGCCTGTAATATACCATATTCCTGCTTTTTTGTCGTAATATTCATGATCATGGTGTTTGCCAGATTCATAAACCCAATGAGACCGACAATTGCCATGAACAGATAGCAGCCAAGCTTCATCATACGGCTTGCGTATTCTGCAGATTGTAACTGTGCATGATAGGTATCCATTTTTATATGCGAAGTATTAGAAATCAAAGTATTCAGACTCTGTTCCACAGATGCAACATCTTTTTTATCACAGTCCACCCACAGATAGCCATAGGCTGTTCCCCTCGGATTCATGGAACGGTATACACCTTCCGGAATGACAAGATAAGTGTCCGCGCTTACAAAGGATCCTGCAATCTTTCCCTGATAGGTATAGGTTTCACTTCCATTCTCAAAGTCAAATACAATAGATTCACCCGGAGCATATCCATCTTGTTCCATCCACGCCGACCAGCCAAAGAAAATTTCACCATTCTTTACCGCCTGATCATAGTCCATAGAGCCAATATCCCCGTCTTGGCGCATAAAATCAAAATCATTTTTACTCACAATATCAGCCGGAAATCTTGTTCCGTTCAGATTTACAGAGACAATCTCTCTCGTCATGACATCTGTCACTCCTGGAATGCTTTTGATTTCTTCAATCATTGAATCATTCAATGGATTATCCGTCAGAATCGTATCCAGATTATTCTCCGGATAGGCTTCATCATAATTCTGGGAATAATCCAGCTGCAACTCAAATTGTCCATGGTTGATTGCAATCCGCGCCTCGTGCTCCGTGTCAATATTCCCAACATAATTAGAGATAATTACAAACAATACACAGGAAAGCCCCATGGTAAGAATCGTAGCAATGGTTCTTTTCGGATTGCCTGTCACATTTGCCATTGCCATGTAAAAAACGGTGACATCTTTTTTGCCTTTTCGTCTGCCCTGTTTTTGCGTTTTGGAGCCGTCAAGATACCGTGTCGCTTCGATGGGTGAAATCCGGGAAACAATTTTCATGGGTTTGCGCAGAGCCAAAACGACCGTAAGAAACGATACAAAAATGCAGATGAGCATAATTGTCAGTGAAAACAGAGGCACCTGATGGTTCTTGATTCCGGACGATACCAGATTTCCCTGCTCCACCAGCCAGTTGAAGCTGACTTTTGCAATCAGGAAACCAAACAGCAGCCCCAACGGTATCGAAGGAACCGCCAGAAGAATGCCCTCACGAAAGATCAACTGCTTCATCTGCTTTCTGGTTGCACCCAGCGCCTTGATTTTTCCGTACTCCTGAACCTTCTGGGCGATCCCGACCTGGAAGATATTATAAATGACCACAACGGAAAACAGCACGATTCCGAGGATCAGGGTTCCACAAACCACAATCATTTCATAGCTCGGCTGCAATACCCACTGCAGGTAGAGGTCATTGATGATCACGTTTTTCTGGTCAATGCCGCAGGAATCCGCGATTTCTTTTATAACAGGCGCAACATTATTCATAGATACATTTGCAGAATCGCTCAAGGTAAAATAGATATTATATTGCCTGTCATTCTCTGCGACGTGCTCATCATAAAACTCCTGCGACCCGAAAGCAACATAAGATGCCTCGATGGTATACTCATCCCGATCATATAGGATTCCGCTGACAACAAATTCTTCCGGCTTATATTCTGACTGCATCCCTGCGCGGTAATCCAGTGTAACCGTATCTCCGATCTTTACATCACCATACCCCATTGCACGAAAAAATGCTCTTCCTGCGGCAATTTCCTGCATTTTTTCCGGATACTTTCCTTCCTTCAACTCATATTCTTTATTATAAGGAAGCATTTTTCTTGCAGTCTCATCCATGCAGACAAACCCGCCTTTTTCATTGCCTTTTATGATACCTTCGGTGCACATAGTGCCTGTAGCATCTATTTCCGCACGGCGGTTTACTTCTTTTAACTGCGATCCGTCTGCGGAAACAAACAGACCATAATTGCTTCCATATGATCCTGCCGCCTGACTTTTCTGTAAATGAATTACCCCATTTCCCACAGTACTGATAATAACAAGCAGCATCGTGGTCAGACAGATTGCCATCATGATCAGTATACTTCTTGTCCTGTTCCTTTTGTCATTGCTATATGCAATCCTGCTTATTGTCTTCATCTGAAATCCACCACCTGTCCGTCCTCAATCACCAGAATACGGTCAGCGACCTGTGCAATTTCGTCATCATGGGTAATCATTACAATTGTCTGTCCATATTTTTTTGCTGTCATCTTAAGCAGAGCGATTACCTCATCACTGGTCTTAGAATCAAGATTTCCTGTCGGCTCATCTGCAAATATAATTTCCGGACGATTCACCAGTGCTCTTGCAATTGCTACTCTCTGCTGCTGTCCTCCGGATAACTGATTTGGCAGATTATAAATCCGGTTTTCAATCCCCAGAGTTGCAATAATATCATTTACATACGCTTCATCCACTTTTCTTCCATCCAGTCCCAGTGGCAGTACAATATTTTCCCAGACATTAACAGATGAAACCAGATTAAATGCCTGAAAAACAAATCCGATTTTTCTTCTGCGGAAAACAGCAAGGGCATCTTCCTTCATCCTGTATAAATCTTTCCCTGCTAAAGTAACACTGCCTTTTGTCGGGGTGTCTAGCCCTCCAAGCATATGAAGTAATGTACTTTTACCGGAACCTGACTTTCCAACAATTGCGACAAATTCTCCCTGCTCAATCTGAATGTCCACCTGATTGACCGCTTTAACCTGATTCTCACCTGCGCCATAAAACTTACAAAGCTGCTTGGTTTCTAATATCACACTCATGTGTTGCCTCCTTTTCATCCTACATCCAAATTGTATCAGGGCAATCTTTCATTTCACTTTCAAAAAACGAGCAGAAGTCTTACAGAATTGTAAGATTTCTGCTCACTTAAAATTTAGCCAACATATGGTAATTGAATCACAAACGTGCTTCCTTTTTTCTTTTTGCCGGAGGTTACCGTAATCGTACCTGCGTGTTTTTCGATAATTTCTCTCGATAGAAAAAGTCCGATTCCTGTACCACTCTTTTCCATGACCTCCTTGGAACTTCCTCTGTAAAATCGTTGAAAAATTTTGTGATACTCATTCTGCGGAATACCAATTCCCTGATCCTCAATTTCCATTCTTACAAGATAGTTTCTTTTTTGTAACCGGATAAATATTTTTGAACCACACGGACTGTACTTGACCGCATTATCCAGAACGTTGATCACAGCTTCACCAAGCCACCTTTTATCCTGCATAATCGTGCATGTTTCCAGCTCTTTTTCATAGTCAAAAACGAATTCAATTTCTTTCTCATCCGCTTTAGGATAAGTGCGGTTCACAGCAGATATGACAGTATCCATAAGCGGAAGTCTTTTCTTATTAATCTGAATCAGTCCAGTTTCCATCTTGGATATTTCAAGAAGCGACTGCAATAATGTCTCCAGTCCATCCAGAGCACTCCGACAACGGATACGAAACTCCTCCTGTTCTGTGGCACTTAAGTCATTCTGCATCAGCACACTAAAACATGTATCCAAAGCTGCAACCGGTGTCTTTAACTGGTGAGAAATATCAGAAACCATTTCTTTCGTGTTCTCCTTTTCTGCCCTTGCTTCTTCCTTTATCAACTGAATATGATGTCCGATTGCTTCAAGCTGGTCATTCAATTTTTCCAGTTCTGCATGATTTTCCGTTTTCAGTAAATCATTAAATTTATTTTCACGGAATCTGATCAGAATTTCTTCCAACTGGTCTAAAATTTTCTGATGACACGCATCTTCTTTTTTCTTCCAATAAAGTAAAAAAGTCAAAAGAAACACGCATATCACAGTGCTTACAGCACCGATCACCATAACCTGATGCTGGAATTGCGAATAAAATGCATTCCCTTTATTTCCCCAGTATCCATATTGCTCCAATAATCGCCTTCCCTGTTCGTTAGTTTCAATATCCTTATCCTTAAGCAATTCCGAAACAGCATCCAGCCCGGAAAATTCTTCCTTTGCAGCAATCTCTGTCATAAGATTCATTTTATATTTATAATCTTCATAAAACACATACGTGGTAAAGCAATTTAATATTGCAAACAATAATATGACAGGTAATACCAAGGAGAGCACTACTGTAATCTTCTTGCGATATCTCTTTGTCACTGCCTTACCTCCTGATTCCATATATACCCAAGACCTCTGATATTCTTTATATAGACCGGTGCAGCCGGATTGTCTTCGATTTTCTCACGGA
Organism: Blautia sp. 210820-DFI.6.14; assembly: GCF_020558815.1. Lineage (NCBI taxonomy): Bacteria > Bacillati > Bacillota > Clostridia > Lachnospirales > Lachnospiraceae > Blautia > Blautia sp. 210820-DFI.6.14. The sequence continues at coordinate 121,559 of NZ_JAJCKS010000006.1, read as the reverse complement.
GTCTTCTGATATTGACAGCGATTGTATTTTCATCCACAAAATCCCCTTCCAGATCAAACACATTTTCCAATATTTGTGTTTTTGAAAGAATCTGTTTCGGATTCTGAAGAAAAAAAGTCAGCATTTTCAACTCTGTTTTTGTCAGACTGATTTCACGACTCTTTATCAGGACTTTCATTTCTCCTGCGATAAATACGATATCTCCCGAAATCATCTTTCCGGCTTCCGTTTTCTCCTGTCTGCGGCGGAAATGTGCTTCTATTTTCAAAAGAAGTACCGAAAGACTAAACGGCTTTGTAATATAATCATCTGCCCCTGCTTCATATCCCATGACCTGATCCATCTCCTGATCTAGTGCTGTAAGACAAATAATGTATGTATTATAATTGCATCTCATCCACCTTACAAATTCCAGTCCATTCCCATCCGGAAGATTCACATCACAAATGGTAACATCCACATTATTATCACTTGCAATTCTTTTCGCTTTTTTCACTGATTCTGCTGAAAAAACCTCATATCCGGATTTTTTCAGTGAAAATGTAATTCCACGATTTAAATTTTCATCATCTTCAACCACGAGTATACCTGGCATAGCATCTGCACCTCTCTTTATTAACTTATTCATCGTTAAAATGCTTCAATGCCTCCACAATTGCACTCTCTTTATCTCATCATATGTAGCCTTAGTCTCTGCAGATGTTATATCCATATCATCAAGTTCAATCGTGACATTAATGTAATCATCCGGCTTTTATTTCAGTTGGGACAAAAGAACAACCGTCTCGACATGTGTATCAAATTAAAACATATCCCCACAAAACTACAGATATCTAGGCAATATTATTACAGTACAAATACCGTTCGTCTAACCCTTTTCACACAAGTATTGCTTGTTACGGCAATCTCCTTTCCATCAATTTTCTCCGCATTTTATCTAGTTTTAATATTTGTTTATGCTCCCAGTCCTTTTCTATTGTCTTTAAATTAACGAATGCAATAATTTTATCAATATTTTCATTTGCCTTAAACATTTCTGATAATTGCTTAATATCATCTTTATCAATCTTCCGATAAGGAATAGCCAGTCTTTTAAACTCACTTGGCGTTAATTCTGAAACGCCTCCAGCATAATACCGCCCATAAAATTCGCATTGAGTTAATGTCAATGAATTATAAAAGCAAAATGCCATGCTCTCTTTATCATATGCAGAATCCAATCTCATATTATAAGCAATATCTGTTGTATAAAGATCTGTTTCATTTACACATATTCTTGGAATTTTATCATACCTTTTAAAGAAAAAAAGATCACCATTTCGTACAATTGGTACTCCATACCATGGTTTCCTATTTCTGCATTTATATCTGTCTTTTAATTTTACTTCCGCTGCATTTTGTTTTTCTCCAATAGTTGTCAAATATTCCCTCAAAGATTTCGAAAGTAATTTTTTATCAACATGTGATAGATTCAATAAATAAATTCTATTCCCTCTTTCTCCGATTTTTTCAACTACATCTTGAGTTAATATAAACTGACCATTTACTATAATACTTTTAGCAATTGTCGGTAAAACAAACTCATGGCACTCCAATTGTTCTACCTGTTCTTTCGTTAAAATAAACTCATTATTTGCTCCAGTTACAATTCCAGGCGAGGCCTCACACACTTCGGAAACCTTCTTGTATTTTGAGTCAATCATGTTCAACAAATCAATATCTTCATCTGAAAGAATGGCATTCGTCCATTTTTTCAATGGTTTATTTCTTTGAATTTTAGAGCAATAATATGGGTAATCTGAATCTAATTGAGCATAAATCTTAAAATTAATATATGGTTGATTCTTAAATTCATTTGTCAAATAAACCAAACAAGATTCTTGTTCTATTTTTGGAAACATCCTTTCTTTAAAAGACAGAATATGTATTGTATCAAAATGTTCTTCCAAAAACAATCTAATCTTCTCTGCGTATTGAACCTGAAGAAACTCCATCGGGAGCACAAAAAAAATAGTTCCCTCTCTTTCCAAGCAAGATACCGCTGCTAGCACAAAAGCAACCCACATATTTTGCATTAAAGAATTAGGTAATTGAAATTTCTCGCATATTTCTTTTGCTTTTTCTTTTGAATTGTTTTCCATATTTTTAATATTAATGTATGGTGGATTTCCAATAATCAACTGGTACTTTTCACTTGTCTTCTCTGCAAAATCTAGAAAGTCGTCTGCAACTATCTCTACTTGCTCTAGATAACCTCTATTTTTTAACTGTCCTACCTTTTCTTCGATTAATTCTACGGCCACAATCTTTTCAATACTTTTTTCCTTTTCAAAGGCATCTAAAAATCGCCCATCCCCCACTGACGGTTCTAACACTTTGCCATATATTTTATGCTCTCTTGCCAAATATTCTTTCATGAATTGAATCGTCCTATATGGCGTATAATAAGAGCCTGATAACTTATCCTCTATCTTTTTCATTATTGTATTCCGCCTGTCACTGCCATACGATTTCTTTTCTTTAATAAAATGCTGAGCGTTTCACCTAGTTTGCGTTTACATTCTTCATCCTTTTCAACCTGATACTTGCCCTCAATCTGCAATCCCAAATAGTCTAAACGTCTTGTCTCATATCCTAAGTGAAGGGCATCGTAAAATTGTTGTACGAATTCGTCATCCTGATATGTATCGCAAATCTGAATGTAATAGTCTTCATCTCTCTTAAAAACAGTTGCTATATTCCCGTTATCTACATTAAGCAAATCATCATATGGTGGCTTGATTGTAATCCCACGTTTTCCACGATTACATGATATGCACGCCCATGCCAGATTAATCATCCTACCTGCTTCTGTCCTTCCCGCTGTTGTATCTGGAAAAGAAGCCTCATTAAAAAAATGATCAACTTCAAAAGACTCTACTGGCAGAAGTCCCCACATAGCACCACAATATGCACACTTATTATTATATATTTTCGCAAATTTTTTATGGTACTCACTATTCCGCTCCTTCACCTTATTATATATTATCTTTGTCCGTGGAAACGCTAGTTTTATTTCTTTTTCTAAAGCATTTTTTTGTTCCTCTACCTTATCCAATACGGGACAATATGTTGTATTTCTATAATCATTATCTCTTGCCATATTACTTGCTCCTATTCCATACTCTGGAAAGCGATAATTAATTTATCAATATCCTCTTTAGACAAATCCTCATAATCATTTATCCCATTTAAAGAATCCACTGTCTTTTCAATCAAAAACTTTTCAATTCCTTTATTGCTCTCCAATTTTTTAGAAATATTTCGAAATGTAATTACTCTCTTTATACTCTCATCTATTTTGCTTTTTAACACTCGTTCATAGTATTCCTTTGATGTCTCCGAACTTCCACTCCTATACTTTGGGATAATATCAAAGTCATTATTTTCACCATTCTGTGAAATTACCAACACCTCAATAAAAGGAAATACTTTTCTCAATATCATTCTAAATTCTTCCCCCGAAAACTTTCCTTTACATTTTACACTATCGTTTTCAAACAATCTAGAATCAATCAGTATAACGTTTGCAGAAGCTACTTCTGGAGAATCCAACAAACCTTCATAACCTTTGTTAACTTCAAATTCAACTTCCTGATATCTCACCTCATACTTATCATTCCGATAAATATCCTCTAAATAAGAGGATATTGCCTCGTCTCGGTCATCGTCAATATAAACAAGGTTTATTATTTCTTTTATTTTCATATTTTATCTCCTAACATAAATTCAATTTTAAATCCATTTAACCCTTCAATTTTTAATATCTTTCCGCCTGTATTAGCAATCGTATTATTCACAATCCACATCCCTATTCCATGACCTTTTTTTCTTGATGTTTCATGCACCTCCAAAATACGCATGGGATCAAACTTATATTTCTCTGAAAGTCCCTTCCCTTTATCCTTATACACCATATTAATATATCTTCCTCTTTTTTCAACATATATATGAATTTCCAGCATGTTTTCAGCATCATTTTGTTGTATACTATTCAATATCAAATTATCAAATATCACTCTGAAAATATCTTTAGCACTTCTATATTCTAATCCTTCTTCTATATGCAATTGAATATTAATCCATGAATAGTCCTTTTCCCAAACAAATTTTATATTTTTAAAAAGTTCATATACATTAATATCCTCTGGCACAAACTGCTCTTTTTCAGATTCTGACAACATCACATCCATAAAGGTAATAATTTTCCTATTAATTCTTCTGTTTTTTTCTAAAAGTGCCGGAACATCTCTATGCATATACTTCATATTTTCAGGCTCATTCACAGCATCCCAAAGCTCATATCTTTTTAATGCTCTAATAATGTAATCGACATTCTCGTCAATACTATTTCTATCATTATACATTTCATGTGCAATAGAAGTTGCTTTTAATCCAGAGGTGGCAAGCATATTCAGCAGACGAATATCATATTTATACCTTCTTTCTGTTTCATCCATCTGTTTCTTACTTTCTCTATTTTCTTTTTTCATCTGTTCCAATTCGTCAAGAAACAATTTCTTTTCTTCTGATGACAGTTCTGTTAATCTTTCTGGATTTTTTATTACATTGTCAATAACTTTGGGCTTTTTTTCTTCTTTTGACTCGTTATATTTATTTGCAATACAGCGAACTATGCTTTGTCGGTACCTTTCAAAAGAATTTATCCCCGCAATAATAATTGCAATAAACACTTTATAAATATCATTTTCTACTAACCCCTGTCTATTCATCAAATCAAATAATCCTTTATTTTCCTTTTTATCAATAATAACTTTACCTGACATTTGATTTTCACGAACACGCCATGAGCCTGTAGGGTGACTGGCCGCTGCTGGAGACTTTCTAGACCTTTTCCCAAATCCAAGCCAGTCTTTCTTACCTTCGTAAGATGAAATACTAAATGCATTTCTGTACAAAACAACACCCGCTTCATACCGATCAACCAATATTCTATGCTTATAAAAATACTTTTCCGCATCAAATGTAGAAGGATTTTTTAACGAAAAATACAATTCAGCCGAAAAATCGCCCACATTTTCCAATACCTCTTTCCATTCTTCAAGAGTTGCTTCTTCAGATAAATCATTTTTCATTTCACCCAGTTCGTCCACGATATTTAGTTCTATTTTCTGTTCTTTTGTATCAATATCTGGACATAACTTTTTTACATTTTCTTTAAATTCATCTGATTCTATATCACATACTAGCTTCTGAAATTTTGCAAGATACTGTAGTCTTATTACACTAACGCAGTTAACGCCTAACTGTATTTTCCCAAAATATCGCGTTACAGCTTTTCTGTCTTCTTTATATTCTACCTGTATTTTCATTTTATCATCATTATAAGTTCTAGACAAAAATTCACGCAAATTACGAACTCTCGATTCTGTCCAATTGTCCCGAAGCTGCTCGATAACTATTTTTGTACCTCTTTCTTTTATCTCCTGATAAGTTTCCAAAGTATTTGTATTCCAATCAGTCTTCCACAAAACTGCTTCTTGTTGATCCATTTTCGTATAAACACTGGCTTTTGCACCCAGTCGAGCTATAGCAAATCTACCGACTCCTTTGGAACCTGCCAACACCCTCGCAGTCTCTCCCGCACCTATAATATATTTTTTATCACTTATACCAACATGCATCCACGCCCCAAGTATTTTTTGACGATTCATTCCAATTCCATTATCTTCAATTATAATCCGACTCTTAGAAATGATAATAACAACATCTAGTGACTGGGCATCATATGCATTTTTTACTAGCTCTAATATTGCAGATTCTTCATTTGTAAAATTCTGTACTCCCAGCACTTCTGCAATTGTACTATCTTCAATAATATATTTTAACTTTTCCATGGATCGCCCTCCGAATCAGCACTCAACTCTTTTATAGTAATTATACCCTCTACAAGAAATTGATATAATCCCTCATACATCTCTCAAATAAATCTAAAAATCATTTTTTACGCTTGTCCAAAATACCTCAACGCATCCTTTATCGCTTCCACTTTCTCCGCTGTCGGATGCTTCCTCGACTGTTTCAATTCTTCTACCGCATTAGGAGCATCGTACATCGGCAAGCCTAAATCTCTCTTTACCTCTGCGATATATGCGGTATGTACCTTGAAGCCATATTTAGCTTCTATGTACTCCTTTATCATTTTGTAGGTCACTCATTCCTTGGGCTTGTATTCTTCGGCTCTTTTAGCGATATTATCAAGCGGAACTTTTCCCTCACCATCACCAAACTCAACTTTTACGTTGATATGTCCGTCTGGCTTTTTGTGGGAAAGCAGTACTACCGTCTCCACATGCGGTAAAAGTTACTTCTTATACTAAATAGCGAAACCGTCACCTTTTGCGAAAAGGTTCATACCCCACTTAGGGGGATAGCGTTTACCCCACATTCTAGTGTTTTTTTCAACAAAGGGGCAAAGAGATAAACGTATCATAGTAATAGCCTCTATTTATGCATATAACTACTATTTCTTACATACCTCTGTCTGCCCTTCCTGTGACTATCTTAATTTCTAAAAAATAGAGCCAGTATATGGCTTGGCAATAAATTCTTTTAAAACATAATCATAGTCAACAATTGACATTAAAATAACATTTCCGATTCCAATTTGCGACTCGATTTTAAGATAGTTCTCCGTTGTTATATTATTACTTTTGCCTTGTTCTATTCCAGTTGCCTTTACCCATATTGGAAATGATTTTAGTTCTCGTATTAACTCACTTGGTTGAACATCATGATACATATTCAAAAGTCTAAATAACTCATCCAAACTTGCTTTAACGGACATTGTCGTATTAAAGTAAAAGAATAGTACTTTTTTCAAATCTATATTTTTAGTAGTCTTTAATGCTATATTCAAATTTTTATTACGTGCATATCCAACTTTGGGTGTTATCTTATTTGGTTTTACTATAACATTTGATAAGGCATCTCCTAATTCAAAAAGATTGATATTAGTTCTAAAATCTCCATTTACTAAATCTAAGAAAAAAGGTATAAAATAATTGACTATTTTTTGCGATGGCCTTCCTAAACCCTTCAAAATAGCATAATCTTTAGCATTCATTACATATCCATTATTTATTTTTTGAATATACAATATATATGCAAATTGTTTTCGCTCACCTTTTTCCTTTAAAACTAATTTTAATAAAGTATCATATGAACTCTCATCACTTTCCAAATCACATAACACTTCTTCTATTAACTCAATAGTTAACAGCAGTTTATTTGCTCCAACTAAACACTCGATAAAAATACGTTTTCCTTTGCGAGCCTTTTTTCCCAAATCTCCCAACCAACCTGTATCGTATGCTAATTGTATAAATGCATCTCTATCTTTATACCATAACCCACTAAGAATCTTTTTTATTCTCGGATCATTTTTATACAGAAACAAACTTTTAGTAGAACCAATGCCTCTTATTTTATCCCAATTTTGAGAAGATCTATAAAGTGTGTATATTAAATCTACCAGTTGTTCTTCATTCATATTTTTTGCCAACTGAATTATAATAGCTTTGTCAACTTCATGATTGTAAATATACCATTTTATCGCTTTCATATTACCCATCACATTGCATGCAAGAAGGTAATATGTAATATCTTTACTATTCAGTTTTTTTATATTTTCTTTCCATATCCCACTAGATTTATCATAAAATTTTATTTTTCTTGGCTCAAAATAATTATTTAAAGTTTTCCAGATATATTCCTCAACCGTTGCATTTTTTTCACATGTCAAAGCACATATACACCCCAAATAAATATTAAGGTCACAAACGGTAATAATAAAATTTTCTCTATCTTTACCACGCAAACTGTGTGCCATATATTTTATTGAGGCATAATACTTATCTGATTGACACTTATCTCTAATTTGATTTTTTCTTATTTTCAAGACTGTATCACCGCCAATTCTTCCATAGCATAATAGTAATCCTGGTATGCCTGATGCGAAAATACATATAAATCTTCTCTTTTTTCTAATATACCTAATTGCAAAACTATATCTAATGCATATAATGCATCATACTGAAATCTATATGTATCCATACTTTTAGAACAATACTTCAGTACCTCTGACTCTGTCATTCCTGAATTTGCTTCTTTCTTTTCGAGGCTCTCAAATGCAATCATTCTCAAAAGGTATATTATTCGCTTTATATCCAATCGTGCATCCTGTTTTTCTTCTTTTTCCCTTACCAATAAGCAGTTCAGAAATTCAGCGATAATTTCACCTTCACTATGTGGAATTTCCTTCTTATATCGCACAATCTCTATTAACCTCGATAAGATCAATGGCGTATTTATTATTTGCACAAATCTCTCACTTCCATTAATTGAGGTAAACAAAAGTTCTTTCACGTCTTCTTCATCTACATTTTTTTTAATAAAATCTCTCATTTCTTCTTTAGATAATTTTATCAAATTAAAAATTGGCACATTATTAAAATCCCTAGTATCTTGTGGACGATTAGTAATTATAATAAATGTTTTGGGATAATCTCTAAGTAATTGCTTTATCTCGCGCATTCTTAAAGTTTTTAAATTGCTACCTCCATCAGCTGGTATTTCATTTAAACCATCCAAAAATAGATTGATTTTTCCTTCTTCTAAAAGAGATTCACATATATCTACCCCAATATCAAGTTTATCACATATATACTGTTTTATTGTATACGTGGCTTTTGTCATAACTCCCAATAAAACTAATACGGGAATATTATAGTTTGAATCTTTCAATCTTTTTTTTGCATCCATGTATGTTAAATATTCTAATGTCGTAGTCTTCCCCATACCAGCTTCGCCCCATATCATCATCCTTCGTTCTGGTATACTATTATCTCTTAAGTATTCAACAGTGCCTTTTCTTCTCCTAGAATCAGATGTATCATCCTGATATTCGATAACATAACTACCCAATACAGAAAAATTCTCTTCTCCCCTTATATGAATAAATCTAGACATTCTTTTTTTTAATTGCTGTGTAATCTCATTTAAGTAATTTTCAATATTCAATTCATTATTAATACTCTTCTTTTTCAGATTACTGATCAATGCCTTTTTATTTATTTCTACTGCTCTTAAACAAGTTATCAGCACACTATCCAAATTGGTATATATTTCTCTTCGTGTCCAACCTACATATGTGTGCGACTCACTATTTCTTAATGCATATGATCTTGCTACATGTTCCATATAATTACCATCGCACAAATAGTCCTCTGGCTTTCGATCTAATTTCTTATTATCTGGATTAAGACCTAATTGAGCAATTACATGCGCTAAACCCAAATTCTCTTGTACTATCTTATCGTATTCATCTTCATCAATAAGTAAAATCATTTTTTTCAAAAGAGGTTCTATCTTGATGACATTAGACAAACACAGTTTTATATCATTTATAGTAGTCTCCCCATCAAAAATTTTACCTAAGGAAACATACAGTCTTTCTTCAATACCTACCAATTCCTTTTTTCCTGTTTTCAGAATAATTACTGAAAGCAGTATATCTATAAGTTCTCTCAAATTTTTATATCTATAGCTTGCATTTATTTCAGCCTCGATTTCATTTCCAATTGTATTTCTATCCATTTTTTTCCTTTCCAACTATTATTTTTCTGCAAGTATTTTTATTATAATCCATGCTATGAAAGTTTCTTGATAATAAAATCTTTTATTTCTTAAACAAATCTATTTTTCCTCTTTTACTGTAATCAAATGGAACTTTACTATTTGCTGCATTTCTCAATCCCATTCCTATTGCAATACTGTACCTTTTGAATGTTTCTCCATTCAGATTTGCATAAAAAGTAAACGCCATTTTTATTTCATCATCCCACTTATTCCAAAGAACCGGACTTAACACCATATTCTCCGAAAATAAAGGTAAAATCATTGAAAAATAATATTTGATTTTTTCTAAAGGTGCATTATTTATTTGTTCAAAAAACTTGGCATAAATATGTTTCTCAGTAGATAAACAACTCAACAGTATATATGACTTTGTATCCTCTGGAAAAGCAGTTATAGCAATTCGATGCATGACACCTTTTTTAGTATGCTTTATCCTTCTACCATTTAAATCATAATCCGGTGCTATAAATGCATAATTCGCAAAATTAATTCTTTCTGGAATAGTTATTACACAAGTCTCTATTCCATTGTATGTGCCAGACAATATCTCTGAATCGAAATGCCTCTTTACAGGTTCAAACTCTTTCAAGCGTAATTGCGACACTTTATATAAGCCAACCATCTGCGGTAGTTGAAAAACAGGTGGTCTTTTCTTAAAACATTGCTGAAAAATTTTATGTGAAACTTCCTGCTTATAGTATTCAAAAATAAAGGCTTTATATGCATAGACAAATTTCATTGGTTCGCTATTTACATCAAAATCTGGCGCTCCTTTTTCAATAACAGCAAAGGCAATATTGTCATGTCTATCGCAAAAACAAGTTTCTGTTGTAGCATCATTCGCACTAACCTTGGAGAACTCCACCATCACTTCCGGTTCCTCGCCCTCAATAGGTATAATAAGTGGTTGTCGTTTTTTATCCATAGTATATACATGGCGTTCAGTCCCTGCGAGTAATGATATGATTTTATTATTTTGCAGTACATGAGCATTTTTTATCTTACCATTACAATTGCTTTGGTCGGGATGCATACAGCATTTAACCATAGCTTTTCTCATCTGCTCCATAATTTGTACTTCTGGAGGTTTCTTGCTCTGTATAGGCTGCTAATCTGGTTTTCCTTTGCAGCATTCTTTAAATTTTTTTCCACTTCCGCATGGGCAATCTTCATTATTAAATATCTTAAAATATGCTAACGGATTCATCCGACTCACCTCTATTCACTTCAAATACGCTATATATTTTACCACATCCACCTACATTTTACTATCCGAAAAAGAGCAAGAAAAAAGCCGATCAGGAATCGCAACTCCCAATCGGCATCTGTTCTTACTCTTCTTCATTTTTACATTCAATCTCCGTTCCGTCCAGAAACACCACCAACAATGTTCCATCCTCAAAAACCTTGATATGGTCCAGCGTTTTCAGCATGAAGTCCGTATCCATCTCTGTCAAAGGTTCTGCCCCATCGGTGTACTCTATGAACTTCTCTGCTCGATAACCTTCCAATAGGTTCTCGCTCTGAAGCTGTTCTGTCCACTGCTCCATGAAATCCTCTCGGTTCTCCACTAATACATTCCAAGCCATCAGATAAGCCTTTATCAGCGTTTCTTCCTCTACGTGACGGTTGGCACATCCCATGACTCCTTTAACCTTATAGCGTTCACTGCATTGCCATACCTTACGGTCAACGCCCGTGCTGCTCCGCCAGCCTTTCCGTGCAAATGCCTTATTACAGTCTCCGCAAATTATCTTGGATGCGAATGGATTGCTTTCCAGCCGATGGGAATAGGAGTTTGTCCCATGCTCCTCGAGATACTTTTTCCTGCGTTTTATTTCAAGCTGTACACATTCCCAAATCCGCTTTGAAATGATGGCATCGTGGTCATCCTCCACATAAAACATCTGAATTTTCCCTTTGTTCTGTGTACGTTTCTTGGTGAGGAAATCCATCGTATAACTTTTCTGCAACAAGGCATCACCCTTGTATTTTTCATTCTCCAACATACTCATTAAGGTTGTGGACTGCCACTTCGTACCTCCATCCCAGTTTCTCACACCTTCCCGTTCAAAAATCCGCTTGATGTAATCGGTTGTTTTTCCGTCCAGGAATTTCTGATACAATCGTATTACAATCGGCTCCTGTGTCCTGTTGATTACCAGCTTCCCCGTTTCATCCGTATCGTAGCCAAGAAAACGCTTTGTACTCATTTTGTGTTTTCCTGTTTCAAACCTTCTGCGGATTCCCCATGTGCAGTTCTCTGAAATGAACCGGCTCTCATCCTGTGCCAGTGAGGAAAGAATGGTCAGCAGCACTTCGCCCTTTGCATCGAGGGTATTGATATTTTCCTTTTCAAAAATAATCCCTATCCCCAAATCTTTCAACTCTCGCACATAGTTCAAGCAATCCAGCGTATTTCTTGCAAATCTGGAAATGAACTTGGTAATAATCATGTCAATTTTCCCCGCCCTGGAATCAGCAATCATACGGTTGAATTCATCCCTCTTTTTGGTATTGATTCCTGAAATACCTTCGTCTGCATAAGTTCCTGCATATTCATAGAGTGGATTCTCACTGATGTAATTTGTGTAATAATTGACTTGGTTCTCATAGCTTAATAACTGTTCTTCTTGGTCGGTTGACACTCGGCAGTACGCTGCCATCTTCAATTTCTGCACTGACTGTGCTGTTCCTGATTCCGCAGTCGAAATCTGCTTTACTGGTATAACAGTAATGCTTCTTGCCATTTTTAACCACCTCCTCAATCACTGTCTGTTCCGTAATGTTCAAGCCCTGCAATTCGACATCATCAATCCTTATCCCTTTACACGCCTTGACTCCCTTTTCAATGTAGGTGCTGCAAAGCCATTGGATTTTCTTCTTGTAAACCTGTCTGCGCCGGAGCGTTTTTCCGCAGTAAGGACAAATCAACATTCCACTTAGGGGATAGCGGTTTTGGAACTTCATTGTGCTGTCCTGCCCGATATTCCTGTCACGCTTCCTCTGTTCCCTGACTTCCTGCACCTTTTCCCATACCTCCGGCGATACAATTGGCTCGTGATTTTCCGAAATGTAATAACTCTGCACTTCCCCATTGTTTTTCCTTGTATGGTTTCTTTTATTTTCAGGGGTGTAATACTTCTGCAGATGAAAATCCCCTTTGTATTTCTCATTGCAAAGCACCCCATTGATGGTCCCGCTTTCCCATGTAGTTCCCGTCACCGTTTTCACGCCCAGGTAATCAAGCAGCTCGCCAATCCTTGACGAGCCAACATTCATTAGATAAAGGTCAAAAGTCAGACTGACAATTTCTGCTTCCTTTCGGTTTACAATCAAATCCCCATATTCGTTTTTGTCATAACCGAGGAAGCGGGAAGTGGTAATCATCACTTCCCCTCTCTCAAACTTCTTCCGAATGGACCATTTATTGTTTTCATTCATGCTTCTGCTTTCTTCCTGAGCAAAAGAAGCGAGGACGGCAAGCATCATCTCACCGTCCCCTGATAGAGTGTTAATGTTCTGTTCTTCAAAAAAATACCGACACCCAGTTCCTTCAGTTCTCTTGCGAACTTTAGAACGGTGACGGTATTTCTCGCAAACCTCAATATAGATTTTGTAATAATCAGGTCAATCTCTCCTGCCCTTGCCTTCTCCATCATTCTCTGGAACTGTGGTCGGTTCTCACAATAACCGGATATGCCTTGATCAGCAAATACTCCGATAAATTCATATTCTGGATTTCCGGTAATCAGTCTCTCATAGGTTTCCATCTGATTTTCAAGAGAGTCTTCCTGTCTTCTGCTATCTGTGGAAACTCTGGCATAAGCACAAACCCTTTTCTTTTGTAAGACCGAAGCTGGTCGTTTGTTAATCACTTTTACTCGCACGTTACATCACTTCCTTCAAAAAACCTTTTCTGGAACTCCTGAATCCTTCGGAAAATGGCTTGTGCATCCTCTACCTTGTCAATGCACACCACATCCACATTTTTCTTACTGCAAATCAGCATGAACTCCATAAACTGTCCCCAGTTACGGGCAATCGTGGCAGCCCTCATGGTAACCACCACATCTATCTTCTTTGCTGCGGTTTCCACCCACTCTTTTTCCACTCTGTCCAAACTTATTCGATAAAAAAAGACCAGACATTTCGCCTGATCTTTTCATACTAATCACTTATTTTTTTCGCAACTGCAATATTGGTACAACTTTTTCCTCTACCTTTAAGGTATCTGGACGCAAATGAAGAAGTTCCTCCATATCTTCTGGATATAAAGTCACTCCATTTTTTTTGAATAAATCCAATATTTCTTTCGCCGTAAGTACATTTTGCTCTATCAGTAAATCAATGGCTCCTTGAAATATATTTTCATTCAAGGAATATGGTACATCGCCAGGTTCTTTAATTCTCCACCCATTTTTTGAAACTTGACGCATTAAATACTGATACTGGTTATCAGACATAATGCCCAACTGGTGTGTCCGGTAAATCATTGCCTGAATAGATACCTTCCACTTATTTTTTAAGAACTGATAATATTTTAAATCTGTAGGATATGAAGCAATGTCTTTACCAAAGCTGTCTTTAGGTAACAAAAATGCACTCGCAAACATGTTCGCCTGACGTTCTCTTGCTTTAAACTCATCTTTTGTTATAGCTTCCAGATCCTCACTCCATGGATGCAATAATATGTGTCCCAACTCATGAGCCATGTCAAAGCGAATTCTGCCTTCTGGTCTGTTTCCTAATGCAACTGCAATAAAATAAATATCATTTCCCGCCACTATAGTTCGCTGACTAAACGCATCTATTTTATCTTCGTTGGTATCAAATCCCGTTACAATTATTCCATTTTTTTCTAAAAGATACTGTAAATCCTTTATTGGTCCAGTACCAATATCCCAATATTTTCTTACCTGAGCAGCAATATCCTCTATTTCTTGAATTGCATCCTCGTTCTCACACTCAAATACATCATCACATCCTACAAAATCAACACTTGGTAAATTCATTTCAGGAAATGAAATGAATTCCAAAAGTATCTCATACATTTTTGCTACATATTCCAACTTAATACTCTGCGCTGTTCTATCTTTCTTTGTAGCACTTGCCAATGAACGAAAATAGGTTGTTTCTGTTTTTGCAGCATAACTATCCTTTTGAAAAAAGTAATCATACGGAAAGTTAAGCTCTGATGCCAAGAGCCTAACTTTCATATAATCTGGTGTGTTATTATCATTCTCATATAAGGAAATTGACTGCTTACTGATTTCAGTCCGCTTCGCTAATTCAGTAAGCGTCAACCCTCTATACATTCTTGCACTTCTTAATCTCTCACCGTAAAACTTTTTTTCTATCATAATCAATATCTCCTGAATTTATTTTCAGGCCTTTTTCTCGATTTCCCGAAGTTTTGGCTTTATACCACTCTTTATAGCAACTAAGCCCTTCTTATCCGGCTTCGCATCTTCGTCTGTATCTTCTGAAGGCCCAATATCTGTAAGCCGTGCAAAGTCTGGTTTAATATATTGCATAAGAGACGCTTCATCTACAATATTAAAATCTTTATCTAAAAACCGCAGTTTAATATCTTTGATTTCCCCATTCTCCGCTTTATATGCAATAATATAATGTTTATAATCTTCTTCTACATTAATCATTCCCTGACTAATTTTTTCAAAATCCTGTTCCAACACATCTGTATCAAAAATCGTGATTCCAAAATCTTCTAATGTCATTTGTCTTTCTTTCGCAATACAATCCTTATTTTCGACATAAAGAACTGATTGTAAATAGTGTGGATTTTCACGATTTTTCTTTTTGGGAACGCCAGACAATGTACCTTCTGTCATTATCGAATAGGTAATATGCTCTTTTCGATCAATGACCATTCTTCCAGACCAACCATACCTCTGGAAAGGAACAAGATCGATATCATCTTTCACCACATGTGTTCTTAAGTTTGTATTGATATTGTCCCCTCTTAGAAGTATAATCGCATTATTAGTTTCCCGATGATTTTCTCTTAAATATTGTTGCAAATCATCCCCGATAGCTTTCTCAATGCAATAAACAATTTTTCTGAGTAAATCATCATTGATTACAATTTGAGTATTTCTATTCATGTCCAACAAAATTACCTCCTGACTTTATTCTGTTTTTAATTTTTACATAAAATATTATTTTTGTCAAGTGGTGCTTCGTTTTCTTTTTAATTTGTATATTCCAATGTTAATAACTAAATCCTGTGAACATAATCCAGTGAAATCCATCCATCACGATTTTTCTGATAAGATTTCAGAAGCCCCCAAAGGCTCGCACCCTTGCCTTCTGCTTCTTCCACAATAGTGAAAGCACCTTTTCCGGTGTACTTACCTATTTTGTCGTAGTCTGTTCCCGGATCCTTGCGGATGTTCAAATCTTCGATGGATACTCTCACAAGATACGGTGTAAATGTATCATTGGAATAAATCACTTTACCGGATTCATCAAATACGGAATATCCTTCATTTTCATCTGCACACCTCTTGGCATTTTCCAAACTATGGAATGCACCTTTCTGCGTGTCAAAATCTGCCCATGTCTTACGCACACGGTACCAGACTTCCTCCGGTTCTGCTGCCTCGCTCTTAATTCCAATCATAGCATTTAAGATTGTAATAATCTTTGCACCATATCCGGCTCCTGCTGCCCATCCTTTTCCGGCTGGATTTTCTTTCTGTCCAAGCCACTCCACATATTCCGCACAGTCTCTTGCGACATACTTGAAGCGTGGATCAACGCATTCATTCTTCAAATCCACTGTGAAGCATAGGTTTTCAAATGCTGAACCTGCGCCCTGATACCAAGCTGTGGTGTATCAAAGAAATTTCCCTTCATTCCATTAGACGTCACTCCCATACCACAGAAGTTATTCTGGTCGAGCGTTACTGCAGAACCAGAAAATCCGAAATTACCTGTTTCCAGACAAGACTGTGCAAAGGCAATATCACCACGGACACCCTCTGCCTTGCCTTCTGAAAGGTAAAGCAGAATCATGTCGATAACCGACTGTGCAACATCAGGATTCTTTGCTTTAATATAGGTGGTCATCTGTTCCACGGTTGACACCGCATTACCCATAATCTTTGTAAGATTAGTTTCTTCCTTTTTCGTTACTCCATAATAGGAAGCAATACATTCTGCTTCCGCTTTGGCGAGCTTCTGCAGATTACTGTCACTGGAAAGCCATTTTGTTGCTCTTGTGTTGGTATGGAATGAATGCTCCAGAATAATACCCGGTGTTCCTACCGCATTTGCTCCACGAAGCACTCCATAGTATTCTCCGTTTGTCCCCTGACGTGTTGCGGTTCTTCCACTCTGGGCAGTTCCCATCACTGCTTCCACAACCTTTGCCAACTTTAGACCAATATCCATGCTGCTTCCATTTAAAAGGACATATGCAACCGGATAGTCCACACTCTCGTTTACACCGTTCCCTACAGCGTTGGAATGGACAAAAATAAAGAGGTTACAGCCTTTGGAAGCCGCACCTCTTTCATACAATGCTCTGTCCGTATTCTGATTTGTCCTTGTGGTTACCACACCGATACCAAATGCCTCCAACTCCTTCTTAAGGTAATTATGGAATTTCCAAGTCATGTCCGATTCATAATAAGACGAAACCGCAGGGCTGCGGTTGTATTTACCGTAATGCCCTGCGTCCAGACATACCTTTACTGCCATGTTACTCATCCTCCTTTTTCTCATCCGCTTCTTCGTGCAGCTGCTCCAATACCTCTTTCAGCTTCTTTGGAACCGGAAGTCCGATAAGGGCAACATGAAATTAAAAGGATTGTCTAAAAGTATGATCAAGAATACCTTGACTTGCCTGCAGGGTGCGTTGAATTATGCTATACTCCCGCTGAATTATATCCAGGCAAATCCTTGTACTCCTGTAAAAATCGGAAAAATGCCCATTGATATTGATAAGAAAGCTCATACTGAGTATATTTGTTCAAAAAAAGAATATGATGAAATCCTAAAACGCTTTCCAAGAGATAACTATTTTCACCTTTCACTAGTAGTTCCATATAATATTGGAACTAGGATCAGTGAAACATTTGCTATCGATCTATTTGAAGATATCGATTTTGAGAAGCATGAAATATATATCAGAAGACAGATGGATAAAATCGAAAAGACCTGGTATGTCAAACCACCAAAATATGATTCCTATCGTATCATTAAGATAGGTAGAACATTGGAAAAAGAATTGAAATATGCTATTAAACAGCGCAAATTAAACCAACTGAAATATGGCGGCCCTTACATGAAAACATATGTCCTCCCTGACAATTCATTAACTCAAATCAGAGCTGATATTGACGTTGCATACAAGGAATTTCATCCCTTATGCGTAAAGGATACTGGCATATTGGTTACACCGGAATCATTCAAGTACTATGCCAGAGTAATACATTATGAATTGGGAAACCCTCTTTTTCATTCTCATTGTCTACGACACACGCACGGCACGATCTTGGCTGAAAACGGTGTCAACCCAAAAACAGTAATGGAAAGATTGGGTCACAAGGATATCAAAACAACCTTGCAGACGTATACATTTAATACAGATGTGATGCAGCAAAAAGCAGTCGATGTGTTTGAACAGGCATTACGCTCATAAAAAAACGGTTGAACCCTCCGGCAAGTTCAGAGTGGTTCAACCGTTCTGTTATAATTTACACGTTTTATATTTTCTCGGTGGCAAATAGGTGGCAAATAGACTGAACTTCCAGTATTTCAATACTGAAAATCGCTTATTTACGGCAAAGTTGGCACACAGTTTCAACGGTACTTTCGTTGTCCCAACAAAGTTTCTGTGTTTCCCTGTCTCCAAAATACACCGGAAAACGGAACTTTATGTGCTTCAGGAATCTGCCATCCGGCTGCTCCTGATCGTAAATGTCCACACGTTCTACAAAGCTGTTGAGAAATTCTTTCTTCTCCAAGTCGGTGAACTTATCATATAGTTTATCAAAATATAAAAGGAATTGATAGACGTTTTCTTCTGATATTTTCTGCTGCTGGATATTCAGCAAACGCTTTTTAACTTCTTCTATGCTATTTTCCACGCCTTCAATTTCATCATACAGCCGATATAACCTTGTCTCCATATCCTGATATTTCTTTTCATAAAATTTGTCCATGATATCCAGGTTATCCATCTGTTGGCCTAGCCTTGCCTTTGCTCCTGTCAACTGCCTATGCTGTTTTTCCAAATTTTCGATTTCTCTTTCAATTTCATCTGTGTCAATCCTTGAACCGATTTTTTTTCGGATCGCTTCTTCAAATTTGGGATTCTGTACCAGTTTCCGGATAACCTCTTCAACTGCATTATTGACCTTATCCTCGCTCCATTGCTTATGGTAATCACATCTGTGACCATTCATTAAACGACGGTGTTTGCAGGCATAATAAAAATAATCCTTATACAAAGTTCCATCTTTCTTTTTCTTTCGGTTCACATTTCCATACATTCCACTTCCACATAGCGGACATTTCAAGATTCCGGATAAAATATGTTCATGATCTAAGCTATGGATCTTCTCATATTTCACTCCATTTTTTACCCTTTTCTGATGTGCCAGTTCCCAATCTGTCTCTGAGATAATCCCTTCATGAATACCATCATATAACATATAATTCTCCTGTTTTACAATACGGTATTCATTTCGTGTTCCAGCAACCTTTTCATTCTTTCTTCGTCCGTAAGCCAGTTTTCCACAGTAAACCGGATTGTCCAAAACACCTTTTATAAAAGAAGCGGCAAATGCATCCAGTGTATTATTCTGTCTCTTTTTCTTTTTATATCCATGCTGATTCAGCCATATGGCGATCGCAGCAATTCCCATATTCGTATGAATAAATTTATCATAAATCAGACGTATGACCTCTGCTTCATCCTCTGCAATCTGTAATTCTCCATTTACCAGTTCATAGCCATATGGAGCAAATCCACCGTTCCATTTCCCTTCTCTGGCTTTCTGTTTACGTCCCTCCATTGTCTGGACAAGGATATTTTCCCTTTCAATCTCTGCCACCGCAGACAGAACGGAAATCATCAGCTTTCCACTATCTTTGGAGCTGTCAATCCCATCCTCAACACAAATCAGATTCACTCCAAAATCCTGCATTCTTTGCAGAGAGTTTAACACATCTGCCGCATTACGACCGAATCTGGAAAGCTTGAACACCAGTACAAACTGTACCTCATCTGTTCCATTCTCAATATTATCCAACATTCTCTGAAATTCTGGTCTACCCTCTACGCTCTTTCCAGACTTACCTTCATCGGAATACTCATTTACGATTTCCATATTTTGAAATTCTGCATAACGCCTTAATTTTTCTTTCTGAGCATCCAGACTGTATCCATCTACCTGCATGGTTGTGGATACTCTGGTATAGATATCACATTTAATTTTTATATTCTTCATAGTCTTCTCCCATATATAGTATCCTTGTTTTATTGTCCCAACTTTATTTTAGTACTTATTCCAATTCTTTTCAATACTTATTTTCCGTGTTGACGCATTTCTCTGTCAATTGTATAATTAAATTAACCTATTGTGCTACTTCAAATAGATTATGTGAAAACCTGTAAAACCGCAAAGAATCCTTACAGATATTAAAAAATAAAATTTTTAGAATATCAATTTTTTGATTTTTCCAAGTTCACAGGTTTCACCGAAAATACTATTCAATGCAATACAGAGATTGTATGCCAGTACTTTATTAACCAGACGGGTACATAACCCCTGAAAGCTTTTGGCTAACACTCTTTCTGCATTTAACTGACCACTCAATTGAGAGAATACGATTTCTACCCGCCTTCTCAGTTTGAATATTAACTGACGTACGGATTTCGGCCAATTTTCCTTACTGTTGGAACGTTTCAGAGCAAAAAGACAGATATTTTTTTCCTGCATTTCCTGTTTCATGTTTTTTCCAACATAGCCTTTATCCGCTAAAATTGTAACATTAGACCAATGGTCTGCCAGATCACGTAATCCTTCACGATCATCTGTAGATGCCGGTGTGATCTCAAATGATGCAATGTATCCTTCTAATGTAATTAATGCATGTACTTTATATCCATAATAGGTTTCTTTTTTGGAAGGACATTTTCCATAATCAGCACCATGGCCACGAAATGCTTTACAATATCGTGCACGTCCAAATTTACAGACTGCAAGTGGAAAACTATCGACGATGTAATAGGAACTGACTGGAATTGGGAATACGGAAATCATTTTTTGTCGTAACAATTCTGTTGTCTGCATCAGGGCGCGTCTCGTTCTGTTAAAACGACTTCTGCTGCAAAGCTGCGGAAAAAGATGCCTGTAGTTTCGTTTCACAAAAGAAAACCATGCATTCTCAGAATCAACGCCTGCCAATTCTCCGCAGAGACTGATAGTAATGATTTCTGAGTCAGATAATTTTGCATTCAGGATATGCCGTCGTCTGGTAACTTCTGGAGGTGCAAACTGATGATACAATTCGTCAATAATAACGTAAGCGGTTAAAATAAAGTCTTCAAAAGTTGCAATAACAATGGTATTATTATCTTGGAACTTCAACATAATGATGCCTCCTTTCGTTGTATTCCCTACAAAAAGGATAGCATATTTTGTTGAAGTTTCTTTATATTTTATTTTATCTAGCACAACAAGTTAAATTAGATACAGAGCATATCTGTTATCAAAATATCGTCCGCTTACCGGAAGCATCTAATAAATATCTTGCTTGAAAATTATTTAGAAATTATTTCAGTTTTTGATATTGTGTTTTTATCACACATTGCATATACTATAAATACACAAAAAGCCAGAAATAGAGGAGGTGTTAGTATGGCTACTTCAAGTATTACTCATAATTTTGTCGTATCCAATCCAAATAGTGTAAAGCGTTTTGTCGCAGCGATTGACGAAGCCGATCGTGACCGCACACCAAAGCAGGCACTTCCCGGACGTCAGTTAACAAACCCACAGGAAATCTTAGCTTTAATGTCAAAAAGGAAGAAAAAACATGTCTGATAAATATTTTACCGTTAATATTCGGGCATATTTGGATAAAGACGAACCGACATATATCGGAGAGGAAAGTCTTTACGACTTGCTCTCCGATTTTTCTTGTCCCAAAAATCCCGATGTGGAATACTTTTTATTACATAATGCGGTTGAGTTTACCAAAAAAGATCAATCTATCACTTATCTGGTATTCGATGCCGAAGATGCTTCACTGGTCGGCTATTTTTCTCTTACAGTAAAGCCAATATCTGTCCGGGCTTCAAATATCAGTAAGACGATGGCAAAGAAGCTGTCCCGTGTCAGTATTCTGGATGAAGAAACACAGTCTTACAACACAGCAGCTTACCTGATTGCACAGTTAGGAAAGAACTATTCTCTACCAAAGGAAAAACGAATCCCTGGAAACATCCTGCTGGGATTTGCACTGGAAACCATATCCGGTCTCAAATATTCCGTAGGCGGCGTTATGGAATTTCTTGAATGCGAAGATAATGAATTTCTTCTGAGCTTTTATACACAAAATCATTTCAAGCCATTTGATACCCGTATTACCGCTTCCCAGAACAATGAACCTCACACTCTATATCAGCTTTTGAAATTCATCTGAAAACACATAAAAAGCGGCAGTCTGATTTACATTTAGTATTTCAGGAAACTGCCGCTTCTTTTTCTTCTTTATTCTGTTTTTCTTCCTCCAACTCCCGGAGGACTTCATCGCCGTACTTATCAATCATCCGTACCAGAAAATCAATGCACCGCTCAAATTCAATATTCTGTTGCATAAGCTCCTCCTGTCATTGTTTTAATCTGAGCTTATTTTACAGAATTTCTTCATAAACAACATTGAACCGGAATTGACCGTAAATTGAGAAAATCATGTAACGAAAATCTCTATTTATCTTGAACCGAATATATGTTCGTGGTATGATATACTTATTCAAACCTGTTCACTTAATTTAATCTATAGAAAAGAGGAAATGCCTATTGGATCGTTGTGATTTTAGTTCGATAATGACATATTTAAAAAACCAAATCAGTGAAAGCAATCAGATGAGCCAGCCTGAGTTTTTATACGAAATATTTGAAGATTTTTTAGACAGTCCTGAAAACAAAGAATTTACTTTGGATAATGGTCTGGTTTGCCGCTGGATGACAGGTCAGGCGAAAATCAGTCCCAAAATATCTTCTTTTTATGCAAAACCAAGCAATCAGGAAAAACTGGCAAAAAACATACAACAAAATATTCTTCCACTAATGGCAGACTACAGCAGAACACTTCAAGATATTTATACCTTATTTATCCAGGATTCTTCAATTTCTGAAGCCAAAAAAGCAGAACTTGCTCCTCTATACAAACCTGCCGATTTACGTCTGCTGTTTTTGGCAAAACTGATTTCTTTCGGTATGGAACGCCCGTTTATTAAACGTGATACCAAAAACCAGAAATTGATCGCAGGTGGTTCCCTCTCACCAATGGTACTGGATTATATTATGGATAGTGAAGTCCCAAGACCATGCCGCCATTTTGTAGGGAGAGAAGATGAAACAACAGAATTACATTCCCTTCTGGAAGATAATAGCAAAGCATTTCTTTACGGAATTGCCGGAATCGGGAAAAGCGAACTGGCAAAATCCTATGCAAAGTACTATAAAAAGCATTACACAAACATCCTGTATTTTGAATATGCCGGAGATTTACATCAATCTGTTACGGATATGGATTTTGCTGATGATTTACCGGAAGATACCGAAGAAGAACGTTTCCGAAAACACAACCGTTTCCTTCGTTCTTTGAAAGATGATACTTTAATCATCATAGACAACTTCAATGCAACCGCAACACAGGACTCCTTTTTGTCCGTAATGTTAAAATACCGCTGCCGGATTCTTTTTACAACAAGAAGCAAATTCGATAGTTACTGTACCCTGCACTTAAAAGAGATTAAAGAATCATCCAGCCTGTTTCAACTGGTATCTTCCTTTTATTCGGAAGCCGAAGAGCACCGGGCAATCGTAGAAAAAATCATAGAAACTGTACACTACCATACTTTTGCTGTAGAACTGGCAGCAAAACTTCTGGAAAATGGAATTTTAGCTCCGCATCAATTATTGATAAAACTTCAAGAGGAAAAGGCTTCTCTTCATAATGAAGATAAAATTAAAGTAATGAAAGATGGTCAGAGCAGTAATGCCACCTATTACAACCATATCCATACCCTGTTTTCGTTATACTCCTTATCACGGAAACAACGGGATATTATGTGCAATATGTGTTTTTTGCCTTCATCTGGTATTTCTGCCCGTATATTTTCCAAATGGCTGGAGCTGTCTACTTTAAATGACGTGAATGATCTGATCGAGACAGGTTTTGTACAGTCAAGCCTCCGGCATACTATTTCTCTGCATCCAATGATTCAGGAAATTGCAGTTTCCGAGACCGCACCTTCTGTTACAAACTGCCACACGTTATTGGATTCTTTGCAAAAAATATGTTTGATGCATGGCATTGAAGTTAGCTATTATAAAAAATTATTTCAAACAGTAGAAAACATCATGCTTTTCATTGAAAAGGACGATATTCCCCAATACCTGTTATTTTTAGAAGATGTTTTTCCATATATGGAGAAGTACCACTATCAAAAGGGTATGAAAAAAATCATCCAGGAACTACAGCATTTTATAAAAGCAAATACTTACGGGACTGCATCTGACCGTGCCTTACTATTGGATTATCAGGCAACTCTGGAACCCAAAACAGAAAAAGCGATAAAATTAGAAAAAGAAGCACTTGCTCAAATAAAAGAAACTACAAAAGAAAATGCACACCTTGTTTCCAACCTCCATTCCAATCTTGGGGGACTTTACCGAATAAACGGACAGCTTGATCTGGCTAAAAAACACATGAAAATGGGGATTTCTCTTTTAGAACAATACCAGCTTCTTTATACTAATGACAGTATTCCCCAGATTACTAATTACGCTGTCCTATTAACTGAAATGCAAGAACCTGCCCTTGCCCTGTCTGCTCTTCGAAAATTAGCACAGATTATCAAAGAATATAATTCAAACCACTGTTTGGATTATGCCCAGGTACAGGAATCCCTTGGAAGTATCTGCCTGATCACTGCAAATATTTCACAAGCGAAAACCCATTTTAAAAAAGCCTTGAAAATTTATGAGGATATATGGGCAGACGAACCCGAATTGATTGAAAAAAAATATAAAGAAATTCAGGAATTGTATCCACAAGCCGGGATTGCTCTGGCTAAAAGTATTCTACTAACCAAACACTGAATAAATATATTCATCTATTACATGTACTACAAACGATTCTAAAATGAATTACTAATCTGTTTTCTATTAAGTAACGATTGTAGCAGAAGATACGAAAAACTCCGTATCTTCTGCTCGTTCTCAGTTAAATGTTTTGTGCATCTAAAATGGCTGCTAAATACTGCTCCTTGCCTCTTGCTCCTTTGTATAGTTCATAAGAAATTTTTCCATTTTTCAAGAAAAAAATATGATTACAATAGCTAACGGAAAACGGATCATGTGTAACCATTACAATTGTCGTTTTAAATTTTTCATTTATTTCTGTAAACATCTCCATTAGTTTTTCCGAATTCCGTGCATCAAGTGCTCCAGTTGGCTCATCTGCTAAAATCAAACGACTATTATTGACCAATGCTCTTGCACATGCACACCTTTGTTGTTGCCCACCAGAAACTTGATAGGGATATTTATTTGCTATTGCTTTAATTTCCAAAATTTCCATAATCTTATCTGTCTTCTGCATAACATCCGTCCCTTTTTTCCCAGTTAAAAGCAACGGAATATAAATATTTTCCTGTATTGTCAGCATATCTAATAGATTGAAATTTTGAAATACAAACCCTAAATTCTGTTTTCTAAATTCTGCACGTTCATCTTCACTCATTTTAGTAATATCTTTTCCATCAAAATAAATGTGTCCAGCCGTAGCTGTATCTACCGTTCCAAGTATATTGAGCAAGGAAGTTTTGCCTGATCCAGACTCACCCATTATTCCTATAAACTCCCCTTCCTTGATTTCAAAACTAATTCGATCTATAGCTTTTGTAACATTTCCAGAACTTTCATAATATTTCTCTATATTATCCATTTTTATAAATGCACTCATCATAAATACACCTCTAATAATTTATTTAGAATTACATTCTATTACAATTTTTTCATCACAAATATTCAATACTCTTTTATCATGGGATACTATAATGAATATATGATCTTTTTTTTCTTTTTCCAATAAATGAACCAATCTCTTTACAGTTTCAACATCCAAACCATTTGTAGGTTCATCCATTATTTTTACTGTACAATTTTTTTGAAAATTTCTAACCAATTCCAATTTTTGCATTTCACCACCGGAACAATGAATAATATTATCTTCTTGAATTATATTGGAATCAATATCTAATGAAAACAATTCCAGTATTTTTTTTTCTTTAATAACATCATAATTCTCAATTCCAAAATGCAAATATTCTTTCGGGGAAATGTTAATTCTCTCAATCTGTTGACTCAAAAAAGCAATCTCTCTTTTTCTAACTTCTTCACAGTTTAGTGTTTTTATATTTTTATTATCATAATATATATTACCTGTGTATTTTTCAGGATATAATCCAACTATAACATCTAATAATGTTGATTTCCCAACACCATTTTCCCCAACTATCCCATAAATCTTTCCTTTTTCAAATTTTGCAGAAAGATTTTTAAATAATACCTTTTCCCCATATGAAAATGATACTTTTTCTAAATTTATACTTTCAATTGGTAGCTTATCTTCTGTCAATCCCTTGTTCTGCTCAATACAATTGTAACACTCCGATAAAACCTTATTCATACGATCAAGAGCTACTCTTACTTTGGGATAGTCTCCTGAAAAATCTATAACATCTGTCGCTGCGGATAAAATCATATTAACGTAGCTCGTTATAATAGTAAAATATCCTATGGATATTTTACCACTTATAACATTATATCCACCTATTGCAAGCACCATTAAATAACAAAATACCATTATAAGCCGATTGATGTTTGCAAAAAGATATTGAATTTTTACTTGCCCAATAGCACCCTTCAGCATTCTTCTAAATGATATGGCAAATCTATCTTCCATTTCTTTTGAGACACTATTTTCTTTAACAAACCGAGTACAACGAATTTGCTCCATTCCCTTTGCTGTATATTCATTCCCTGCCATTTTATACTCTTGCTCATTTTGATACATTCTATTTTCTAATTTCTTATATACAACAAAATATATCGGAATTGTCACAATAATAATTATTCCCAATAATATGTCCGCTTTTATAACAAACAGGGCACTAATTACAAGTAAAATTATATTATATGTAAAATCCGGAAGCCCATTTAATAAAAATCCACTAATTGTTGCTGCATCTCCAGTAATTTGATCTGTCAAGAAAGCTGCATCTTTATTCTGAAAAAATGTCAAAGAACTTTTATATATCGTTTGAAATATCTTATTACATAATTTATATAAAAATGTATTATTTAACTTTGTCATAAAATATGTCATACCAAATTCCAACATAATCGAAAATATATTCAAAAATGCAATAGCTACGACAAATACCATAATTGCAGAATGTTTATCGACTAAAGAATCAATATATATACCGCTAACATAAGGAACAATAAGTTGTAATATCATTGTACAAACAGTTATACAAATATAGGCAATAATAGTCTTTTTTAAATTTATTATTTCATTTTTTAAAAGTTTTTTAATATCCATTCTTTCTCCATTTATCAAATAGTTACAGGTCAATGCCCCTTATGAAACATTGACCTATAAGTTTTTTCTATTATTTATTTCCCAATTATATGATAGAAGCATGTATATTTTTTGCAACCCTTAGTATGGCATGATGCTTTTCTTGTTGCTTCTAATGGTTCTGATAATACTTCCATTATTATTGACCTCCGCTTTCTTTCATTGACCTTTATTTACCAAAAATATGGTAAAAACATGTGTATTTTTTACAACCTTTTGTATGACAAGCTTTTGCACTTGTTGCCATTACTGGACCATTTAATACTTCCATATACTTTCATCCCTTCCTGTCAAATTTTCTCATATTCTGTCATATTATAAAATATCAGCAGGATATATCTCCAATATGTTTTGAGAAATTTTCATTTGATTTATTTACCAAAAATATGATAAAAACATGTGTATTTTTTACAGCCTTTTGCATGACAAGCTTTTGCACTTGCTGCCATTACTGGACCATTTAATACTTCCATTAAAATTACCTCCTTGTAGTATTTTTCATAAAGTAATTAATTTCCATACCAGCAAACTTTTCCTCTATGATTTTCTCCTTTATGTATCTTTTTAGCTAACTTCTTAATAAGTTCTTCTAATCCTTCAGCACCTGTATTATATACTGGACAGGTATAATTACAAGAATCCGAACTACATTTCCGAGTCGCAGGTTGCACTAAAATTTTCATGATGCATTCCCCTTTCCTGTTTCAATACAGCATCTGCATATGCCTGCATAAACTCACCGACATTATAACGATACTGCTCACATAATTGATTATTTTCTATTCTGCTATGAGGACATCCCCCAAAACATATTGGCATAAATTTACATCTACTACATACGGCATCTTCTGTTGGATCATAAAGCATATATTCTGCCAGTACCTTTTGTGTTTGAGCTGCACTAACCTGCATTTTTTTTGTTGATTCCACCCAATCTCGAACCGTTCCAATTCGTCTATCCATAACGCCTACATCACTCCAGCATTTATATATATTGCCTTGTGCATCTATAACGTAGCCTTGTGCATAATCCGCACCACAGTAATTTCCCATTGGCTTAGGATATAAAGATGCCAACGGCATATCGTTCTTCAGCCAAAAATTCAAATTAAATTCTGAATATTTCTCAGAAGACATACATGCACAATTTGAGCATGAGCCATTTGTTGCTGTAACTAATCCAAGATAGCAAAAAACGTCTTCATATATTCCCTTTCTTTTAAGTTCATCAACAACTGCCTGTACTTCATTCTGATTTTCTTTGTCAACATTGATGCGGATAGCAATTCCGATTTTCCCGTGAATTTTATCCAAATTATCCACAATCTTTTCGTATGTACCTCCTCCATTTGCTAAAGGACGTCTTGAATTATGAATCTTAGCATCTCCGTCCAACGTTATCTGAGCATCAGTTATATCCAAGTCCAATAGCTTGTTACACACGTCCTCGGTCAACAAATATCCATTTGTAATAATACTTGCTGAATATTCGATATTAAAGCGTTTGCAAATCTTCTTAAACTTCTTTGTCAATCTTTCTATTGGAGAAATAGCTAATAATGGCTCTCCACCATACCATGTAACAACCAACTTTTCCAAATGAGACGCTTCTTGTTCCACCATTTTACATATGTTTTCTTCTGTGTCTTCCGACATATGGCCATTGCTATAGTGCCCACTTTCAAAACAATATGTACATCTGAAATTACATGCCATTGTCGGTGTAATCGTTAATGATAAAACAGATGTATCATATCTTGAATTTAACATCCGAATTTTTATATCCTTTTTTTCATCAAAATCATCTTCAATTAAAAAGCCACAATATTTAAGTTCCTCCAAAAACTTCTCATCTGATATTTCTATTCCAGTTTCAATAAACTGTACAAATTCCTTGTGATGTTTTGCTTCCATATGCGCTAAACTTCCGGTTCGCATATTATAATATAAAGCATCTCCATTTCCATTTTTATTTTCAATAACGTAATTATAATATGATGGTTTCATAATTTATCTTTCCTTTCCATAATTTATATTTCTTCTGAAAAATATATCTGTTATTATAAAATAAACAATATATACCGTAAGTATCCACAAAAGAGACAGCCAAATATAACGCCCGAATGATGTACGTAATCCTGTATCAAGTATAAACTGAGTACTTATTTTTACTGATATAAGCCATCCCGGAACAATCGAAATTACCAAAGGAATTAAGTAATCTATCGCTAATTGCTTATGAATAATAATATCAATCTCCTTTTGAGTCATTCCAATTTTCATCAGCAGTTCATAACGTTTTTTACTTTCTTTTGTTGTACTCATCAAATGTGCAGCTAAAAGTGAGATAGTAACACAGAGGAATACAAGGCTAACATAAGCAAAAGGAAATAACACTGCTGTAACTGTAGATTTTAAGGTTATTTCTACCTCTTTTTTTGCCAATACCGGGCTTGTATACAAGATACTATGATTGCTTCCATAATGAAAATTTCCACCATAATCATCTAATTTTTCAGTAATATCCTCAGTTACAGGTCTTTTTGTTGTAGCTGCCATTACAGAATAATATGGAGTCATATTATCAACAATTTCATCTGGAAGAACTAAAATGTAATCTGCTCCATTATGTCCATTTTGTTCAAAATCAACAGTACATATCTTTTTACAATGTAATTTATGGTTTTCACATGTAATTACTCTATTGCGAATAGCATCCGACAATTCAGGTTCCAGCCTCCGCTTGATTTGAAGCACATATTCATCTTTATTCAATGTAATCTCTTTTTCGCCGATCATTTTCAATAAATAATTATAATCGCTTAGTTTTATATAAGTATCATATTTATAATAAACATCAAAATCTTCTTCCATTTTCAATTTATTTTCATCAAATTCCCCTTCCTTATTTGTAAGTTCATTGCCGAAAAATTTTAAGTTGGTATATAACCACTCATTCATATAACTACTTTGATTTTCATAAATAACATATTCATGATACATCTGCATTCCAACAGAATCACTTAATATATCTTTTTCCTTCTGGAAATCCAAATTCGGATTCTCATGATATATCATAAAATCATAAGGGTATTCTGCATCAATTTGCTTATTTTCATAATCTGTATACATCATGGCAATTGAACTACCAATTATTGAAATCATCAAAAGGAAGGCTACAAAAAAAATCACTCTTTTTATAGATTTTATTTCTGCCTCTACCGATTTCCAGATAAACAAACGATTTCCAGACAAAATCCACTTTCTTGTTACATGTGCTTTTATTTCTTCTTTTCTCTCGGTGATTTTTTCTAATTCACAAAGCTGGCAGATAGTTGAATTTAAAAATTTTTTCCGTATTTTGACCAATGCAATTCCGTAACAAAAGAAATATATTAGAGCAGTCAATATAACTGCTTGAAAATAAAAATTCATTTCAATTACATAATCCAGTCGAAACATTCGATAAAAAATAACCATTAAAAATTGTTTCAGTAATTCTCCCGCTGCTACTCCCAAAACAAATGCTATAAGAGCCATTAATATTGTTTCTTTTGTGTAATTTTTAAATATTTCTTTTTGTTTAAGTCCAAACAGCATATAAAGAGACATTTCTTTGCTACGATATTTAAACGACTGACGCATCATATAAAAAATCAGCCAAATCATTACAGCAACAATAAAAATTGTTACAAATCCGATTAAAACATCCATAACAAAACTTTGTTCACATATTTGCTGAACGTCCTTTGAAAAAAGCATTGAATCAAACGCAAACATCAAAGCCTCTATTAATATCATAGTAAAAAAATATACTGGTTCTCTTGCTATGTTTTCCTTAACATTACGGTATGTTAATCCAGTTAAACTTAACATATTCACCCTTCTTCTTTTATCCTATCTTTGTTGACAGCATCATTATATCAGTAACATAATGAAAGTCCTATTGATTTTTCTTACCTCAATCTTACATTTTTGTCACTTTATCTGACTATATTGAAAGTAAATTTAATAGCTGTAAATTCTCCATAAATAGACTCTGCTTTAATATCTATATCCAACTTTTTACATAGTTTATAGACTAGATACAATCCCATACCCGTAGACTTTTCATTTTCTCTTCCATTACTTCCAGTAAACCCCTTATCAAAAATTCTTGGCAACTCTTCTTTTTTTATCCCTTTACCATTATCTAATATTTTTAAAAGTATTTTGCCATTCTCTCTTTTTACACTCATAATTATTTTGGCATCTTTTTCTTTTTTATATTTAATTGCGTTCAGCAATACTTGTGTAATCATGAAAACAAGCCATTTTTCATCGCCATAAACATATATATCCTTATCGCATTTTAACTCTACTGCTACGGAACTGTTCATCACAACAGTACGATTTTTATTAACTGCCCTCGAAAGAACCTTCCAAATATTTAATTTCTGTATCAGATAATCCTTATATATCTGTTCAGATCTAGCATAATATAAAGCACGATCTATATCATTTTCAATCCTACTAAGTTCTATATTCAAATCTCTTTTTAATTCTAAATTATTTTGAATTCTATTTTCTAACATTAAGTGTATAGAAGTGATTGGTGTTTTCACCTCATGAATCCATTGTTCTATATAATCCTCATATTCTTTCTGTTCATCTTCCATTTTATGTATTTCTTCAATCGCACTACTTCCGATTTTTCTTAATAATTCTTGATATATCCGATCCTCTATTTGATAAGAAACGGGTAAAAGTTCTGCAATTAACCAAGGTTCATTCAGATCTTTTACCCGCTTTTCAATTATGTCAAAGTATCTTTTTTTTCTATACCAATCCATCAAATATTTCATCATTGTCATACCTGTAACAACTATTCCTATCAAAAATATCACACTGAAAGTATTTCCAATAATATATAAAAACTCCAGCATAATAAAAAGTACAAAAAATGTACCCAGTATTTCAGTAATCTTGTTTAGAAAATAATCTTTAAATCTCATCATTTTCATCCATCCTTATTTTAATTTTTTTATCTTTAAATTTCCCAAAATTTGTCATTTCAATTTTGTTTTTTCCTGTAAAATATACCCCATTCCTCTCTTTGTTTGTATTACATTATATACCCCAATACTTTCTAGTTTATTTCTAATTCTTTTAATATTCACACTTAATGTATTATCATCAACAAAACTCTCATTATCCCACAAATCATTCATCAAATCCTCCCTTGATACAACTTCGCCTTTATGCTCAAAGAAATAACGTAGAATATGCAATTCATTTTTTGATAACTCCACTACATTCTGGTAATGTTTCAACTTCGCAGCGACTACATCCAACTCTAAATCCTCAAACGAAAGTATATTCTCACTTCTTTTTGTAGTCCTTCTCAGTACTGCTGAAATATGGGCCAATAGCACTGCCGGTCGATATGGTTTCTCAATAAAATCATCTCCTCCACTCAACATACATTCTAATTCAGCTGCCGATGAATTTTGTGAAGTGACAAAAATAATAGGAACCTCTGATAACATACGTATTTGTGCACACAACATAATCCCATCTACAGACGGTAACGAAATATCTAATAGAATCAAATCTGGTTTAACATCTTCTATTTCTTCTGGAATAGACGTAAACTTTTGGGCAATTGTTGTCCTATATCCTTGATTTTCAAGCAATACCTTCAATTCTCTTTGAACCGTCAAATCATCATCTACTACATAAATATGGTACATTTTTCTCTCCTGCCTAATTAAGCATTATTATTTCTTGGTACATGCAACATCTGTTTTTTCATAATAAAGCATTTTTCCATATTATAGCATTTCATTTTAATACACTCAATAAAAATAGTTACATAACTAAATTGAAAAATATTTTCATTATCTGCTTTTTTCTCAATTCCAGCTCAATTTCCCTTCAATGTCTTTCCCTTCCAATTTTCGTATGCTTATCTCACAGCAAAGCAGTATCACATCGGTACAGCCTGCTGAATCAATCAATACGAAAATGGAGGTATTTTTTATGCGAGAACTCAGAAACACAAAAATCATTGCTGTAGATCATGGCTACGGCAACATGAAAACAGCAAACACCGTCACACCAACCGGAATCAAAGCCTACGAAACAGAACCAATCTTCACCGGAAATATTCTGGAATATAACGGCATCTACTACCGGATTGGCGAAGGGCACAAAGAATTTATCCCTGATAAGGCTATGGACGAAGAATATTATCTTCTGACATTGATGGCAGTTGCAAGGGAACTGAATGTCTTTTCTATCCGTGAAGCAGACGTTCATCTGGCCGCCGGGCTTCCTCTGACATGGATCAGAAACCAGAGGGAAGATTTCCGTTCCTATCTGCTCCAGAATCCTGAAGTCCATTACCGATTTAACAGCAAAGAGTATCATATCCGCTTTGTGGGATGCAGCCTTTACCCGCAGGGATATCCGGCTATTGTAAACCGGCTTGGAGATTTCAAGGGAACCAATCTTCTTGCAGATATCGGAAACGGAACCATGAATATTCTATATATCAACAATAAGAAAGCTCAGGAAAGCCAGTGCTGGACAGAAAAGTTCGGCGTAAACCAATGTATGATTGCCGCTAAAAACGCTGTTCTGGACAAATTCGGAGTAAAGATTGAGGAATCCACCGTAGAGCAGATTCTACGTTTTGGAACCGCTGACATTTCAGCGCCTTATCTGGATTGTATTACTGCTGTTGCCAGACAGTATGTCACAGATATTTTTGCCACACTCCGCAAATATGAATACAATCCTGACCTGATGCGCCTGTATGTGGTCGGAGGCGGTGGATGCCTGATCCGTAACTTTGGAACGTATGACAAAGCACGAGTTACCATCCTTGATGATATCTGTGCCACTGCCAAAGGTTATGAATCTCTGGCTTATATGAGCCTGAAAAGGAGGGGATAAGCCATGCAGAACCATATCCGCAACACAAACCTGCGATTTAATCTGGACAAAGACCAGCAGCGGAGAGCCTGGGAATATTTACAGACGATGGACAGACAAAATTTTAAATCTTACAGCCAGGTAATCTCCCTTGCACTGGTCGATTATTTTGACCGCTACTACCGCACTCAGGCTGATCCCTATCTGGAAACAAGGGAACGGGAAGAACTTTTTGTGAAACAGATTGTAGAAGCAGTGGAACACAGCCTGAAACAGTCATTGCCGATTTTTCTGTCCGGGCTGACTGCAGGCATGTTGGAAAGGGAATCCCCCATCAGGGTGCCCTTTCCAGCTCCTGAAAAAGAACAGCCGGATCGTGATATAGACTGGGATTTTCTTGGAGAATAAACCATTGTGATTGGAGGTGAACACATGACGGACTTTCTGACAGCAGACACAAGCCTGCCATCTTATATGATGTTTCCCCGTTTTCTTCTGGACATGGAAATAAATGAAACTGCCAAAATGCTTTATATGATCCTGCTCGACCGTGCAAGGCTTTCCCAGAAAAATGAGGGCTGGTCAGATACAAATGGTCATGTGTTCATTTACTTTACGATTGAAGCACTGGCAGAAGTTCTCCACAAAAGCCAGATGACGGTGAAAACTGCTCTGGCAGTACTGGAAAAACAAGAGCTTATCTTCCGAAAACGGCAGGGACCCGGACACCCTAATCGGATTTATGTAAAAATCCCGAAAGAAACCATCAGCTATACAGACAGATTTCTTTCCCTAAGACAGACAGAAAACTTTCCTATTGACAGACAGGATTCTTTCCCTGATACAGACAGAAAACTGTCTGGTAATAAGAAAGAGAGAAATAAAAAGAATCTAACAATAAGAGGGAGCAAAGAGTCACGCTCACCCTATGGAAAATTTCAGAATGTTTTTCTGTCAGAGAAGGAGCTGGAAGATATCCGGCAGACAATACCTGACTGGCAGGATTATATGGAACGCTTATCCGGTTATATGGCTTCTACCGGAAAGCAATACCAAAACCATGCAGCTACCATCATCAACTGGGCAAGACAGGATCATCCCACTTCCCGGCAACGAAATTATGAAAGTGAGGAATACGAGACATTATGACAAAATTTACAGAAAAACCAACATCCATAACACCAAGCAGAGAACTTCAGTCTGATGAATATTTTAACGAAACAAACCACCTGATTTACTGTTCCAAATGCAAGACGCCAAGGCAGTGCAGACATGAATTACAAGGAAAGGTTCTTATTCCTTCCATCCGCTGTAAGTGCCAGCAGGAGATCTTTGAACAGGAAGACGCCCAGAGAAAACTTCATGAAAAGCAAATGGAAATAGAGCATCTCAAAACCAGCGGCTTACAGGACAAAGCACTCTATGACTACACCTTTGCCAAAGATAACGGCATCAATCCGGAAATGAAACTGGCACACAATTATGTAAGTAACTGGGAAGAGATGAAAGCAAACGCTTCCGGACTTCTCATCTGGGGCGATGTCGGTACTGGAAAATCTTTCTTTGCAGGCTGCATTGCCAATGCCCTTCTGGAAAAAGGCGTCCCTGTATTGATGACCAACTTTTCCCGGATTCTGAATACACTTACCGGGATGCATTTTGAAGACAGAAACCAGTTCATCAACAGCTTAAACCGCTACAGTCTTCTGATTATTGACGACCTCGGAATTGAGCGAAACTCTGACTTTGCACTGGAACAGGTATTCAATGTGATTGACAGTCGTTACCGCAGTAAAAAACCCCTGATCATAACGACCAATCTCACTTTATCAGAGCTGAATAACGCCGCTGATATCGCACACAAACGAATTTATGACCGTATTTTGGAGAGATGTGTTCCCATCCGTATCAATAACCGGAATATCCGTCAGGACAATGCAACAGCTAATTTAAAAGAAGCGAAAAAAATCCTGTTGGATAACCACACTTCAAACCAGAGTTGAAA
Source organism: Blautia sp. 210820-DFI.6.14 (assembly GCF_020558815.1). Lineage (NCBI taxonomy): Bacteria > Bacillati > Bacillota > Clostridia > Lachnospirales > Lachnospiraceae > Blautia > Blautia sp. 210820-DFI.6.14. The sequence goes on along the minus strand of NZ_JAJCKS010000006.1, from coordinate 85,018 downwards.
CAAAACAGTAGCGCACAATAACTATTTTTCACTGACAGTAGTACTACTTTCTTTTCTTATTTATCACCGGAGACCTGCCACTGTCAGTTATCTAAAACTATAGTACCAAACCACAAGATTTTAAAACTAAAGTGCCCGGATACGGGCATAAAAAGGAGGTGCCAGATATGGCAAATAAAAGAATTATGACACCAGAAGAAAAAGTACTTTTGCAAGCAAAACACAGACTGGAAGAAATCGAAGCAAGAAACCGTAAAAAGGAACGTAATGCCAGAACACGCAGATTGATTCAAGAAGGGGCGATTCTTGAAAGCATTGCTCCACATATTAAAGAAATGGATTTAGATACCCTAAAACGGGAACTTATAATTCGGCTAAGAGGACTATAAACACACAAGTTCTACTCCCGAAGGGCGCACTTACTCACCACCTGATAAATCAGGCAGTGGTATCCCCTTCGGGGCTCGTGCGCTCTGCCGAGGGCTTTATCCGCTGTTGCAGGCAACATCGAAAGGAGGTGCCAGATATGGCAATTTATCATATGCAAGCCAAAGTCGTCAGCCGTGGTTCCGGTCGGTCTGCTGTTGCTGCTTCTGCTTATATGAGTTGTAGCCGGATGTACAATGATTATGATGGTATCCAGCATGACTATACCAGAAAGCATGGGCTAATCTATCAGGAAGTGATGCTTCCTCCAATTGCTCCATCCAAATGGATTGACCGGGAACAACTCTGGAACGCTGTGGAAGAAACCGAAAAGACCAAAGACAGCCGACTGGCAAGAGAATTTGTTGTCGCACTCCCTGTTGAGTTGGATAAAGACAGCAATATTTCTCTTCTTCAGGATTTTATTAAAAAGAATTTTGTAGATATGGGGATGTGTGCCGATTTTGCCATTCACGATACAGATGGTCACAATCCCCACGCACACATTCTTCTTACTGTCCGACCACTAAATGAAAATGGAACATGGCAGTATAAAACAGAAAAAGAATATCTCTGTATCAAAGATGGAGAAGAAAAAGGATTTACTGCTTCTGAATTTAAAACTGCTCAGAAACAGGGATGGGAAAAGCAATATTGCTATAAAGTTGGGAAAAAGAAAGAATATCTGACTTCCTCTGCCGCACAGGAAAAAGGATATGAACGGATTGATAAACATCCTAAGAGCAGCCGATATGGCAGACAGAATCCTATTTCCGAACAATGGAACAGTGATGAACAACTCCATATCTGGAGAGCAAACTGGGCAGATGCCGTAAATAAAATGCTTGCACGTAATCAGATAAATGCCACCATTGATCACCGCAGCTTTGCAAATCAGGGAATCACCGAACAGCCAACCATCCATGAAGGCTACATTGCCCAAAATATGGAAAAGAAAGGCATGATAGCAGACCGCTGTGAAATCAACCGTCAGATTCGTGCGGATAACAAAATGCTCCGAGAATTAAAAGCAAAAGTAGCAAAACTGGCTGAAGCTGTAGAAAAGTCTATTCCAATAATTGCAGAAACATTGGAAGCAATCCGAAATCACATGATTTTTACACAATATCATCTGCTCCACAATGAGATGCAAAAAGAAGTGATCCATGACTGGATGAATCATTTTAATCCAATACTGAATAAATACAACACCGTTAAAAAGAAACTCAAAACTAAAGTTACAGAACGGAAAGAACTGAATGTGAAAAAAGAGAAAACCAGTATTTTGAATCCCATCCAGCATATAAAATTGAATCAGCAGCTTATCACTATTACCGAAGAAATCGAAGAACTGAAATCAAGGAAAGAGCAGCTAATCTTCCAGGCAGAATGCTCTACCGATAAAGATATGACGAATCTATCCAAGAAATACGACCAGATGAATAACAATCTTGATATCCTGGATTCTCAGGACATCTCGCTCAAAAAACAGCTTGAAAAAGATGCCGCCGCTTTCCGGGAAGAAAAATTTCGTCCTGAACCTGAACAGTATACAGAATTGCTGGACACCAGAATCCAGATACGTCCTGCTTTCCGGGATAAGCTGATCGAGCAGCTCAAAGGTACTTTTGGTAAGTATTATGACTATCACCGCCGTGATATTGCCGCCAATGAGGTGGATTATCTTAATGTGGAAGATCCTGATGTTTTCTCCCATCGTGCATGGGAACTTAAATATCAGCGAGAACAGGAAATGCGGCGAAATCAGCCTGCAAGAGCTAAGAAAAAGTCCTATGATATGGAATTGTAACCGTCTTTGAATAGAAGATAATATGTTTTTACAAATCTTTTGTTCAAAAATGAGTTCTTTAAAAAAAGCATATGGATTTAACTTCCATACACCCAAACTGTAGACAAAACCCTGCTTTTGCAAGGTTTTGTCTACAGCCTGAAGGGACCTTAATGTCCCTTATGCTTTTCTCTTTTCTTTCGTTGTTTCAGTTCAAACATTCGCTGTTCTTCCGCCTCTTTTTTCTTCCGGCTTTTCTCTTTGCGTTCCTGCTTGTTCTGTTCCTGCTGTAATTTCAACGCCTGTTGCGATTTTGTACCAATGCCTATTTCCAGCATCTGCTTTTTTGCTTCCCGCTGCATCCGTTTCGGATTTTTTTTGATATCCTTTACAACAGTTTCAACAACCGGACTAAATTTCAAACTGAAATAGCACTTTTGAATATATTCCTGTACTTCATAATCTTTTGGTTCTGCACCAAATGTTACCTTTGCCACAGATAGTTTACCATCTTCGATGCGTTCAAATATACCCACCCAAAACGGCTCTTCAAAAAATACTGTCAGCTTTCCATTTACTTTGTCCATAAGAATCCCTCCTAAAATTGATTGAACAAAGAATGGACAACCCGGAGGGGCAGGTTACTTACCCTATTTACATAGGACGGCCGGGCTACCTACCGGCTCTGGCACATCAAAGATGTACGTTGCGTTTTTATCTTTGCTTTTATAATCAAGCCATATGGCACAATTAACTTAATTCTGTAACTTCTAAGTTGCTTTTTATGCTAAATAGCGAAACCATCACATTTTGAGAAAAGATTTATACTCCACTTAAGGAGATATCATTTAACTCACCATTTAAAAATCAATATCGGTATGCTTATTTTGCAACTTGTAAAATGCTATTATTACGCTTGTATAATATTGCATCATCCAATCATACCATATTTCTTTGCTGTAATCGTCCTTTTGATCTGCACGATTATGGCGAATATTATAACCATTAACTATACCAAAAATCAACTTATCATGTTCATTTTTAGGAACTTCATACTCAGCATTTAAAGTATCTTTTACTTCTTCACGTTCACTTTCCAAAATATCGGCAAGAATATTAATAGCTTTCTTTTTCTGTTCCAAATTGGCATCAAAACGATAATACATTTCTGTAGCTGTTGCTAATTGCTCATATACTGAATCGGGTAAATCAGAACCGTCATATTCTAACTGTTCACGCAACGCACCGTTAGGTATTTGCATTATAAATCCATTTGTCGGTTCAAGATAATATCCCTCTTTATATGCACGTAAGATATTATTAATTTGTTCAGCAAATTCTTCCTTTTGTGCTTCATTTTCAAACTGATCTGTTTCATAGTTATAAACACCAATATGGTCGTATAAAATCTCAATCACTGAAAACAATGTCTGCTCATCATATTCTTCAAGATATTGCCAAATTGGCCAAACCTCTTTATCCTGTAAGCATGTTGCAAAATACACTTCCGGTGATGGCAACAAACTTGGTGGTAAAATCTGCTCCGAATCCTGCGTATAGGGAATTTGCCTCCACACTCCTCTTGTAGCCACTTCAAAATACTCTTTATCGCAAAAATATTTATATACCTGTCTGAAATACTGTAATAATTCATCAAAATCTATCTGTAGTTGCTTTGTAAGTAAACCATGTCTTTCTGCGTAATATTTTTTCATATTTTTCCGTTCTCCTTGTGTCAACTAAAAATTGCCTTGTTCATTTTTAATACTATTTTCCATTAATCTAATCAAATCATCAATGAATGCATTACAGATTTCCCCAAAGCCATAAGCCTTATATTCGCAGGCAAATTGATTTGCAATTACATTTCTTAATTCATCAACTTTCCTCGTTTCTGCCTGTTCAATCTAACAGTATTATTTTACCATATCACTTGTTTTTTTACTATCTTCAAAAGAGCAAAAAAAGCTGATCAAGAATCATAACCTTCCAATATTTTCTCGCTCTGCATCTGTTCCATGTAAATAGATTGCCTCCCGGCACATGAAAAAATTGTTTGTAGAAACGGTAAAAAGCTCCCGAAGGAGCTTTCCACGCTTTAAATATACACTAATTCTTTCAACACAATCTCTTCTGCTGCATTCCGGATATTATTTACCGCTCTGACCCATTCCATCTGATCACGAGCTTTCAATTCTTCCGTAATGCCCTGCTTCTCCATCATCTGACTCACCAGAATATCCATTCTCTCCTGTGCTTCATCGTCCACAGTATTCAGATGTTCTGTCAGTCTGTCTTCCAGCATATACAGTGAATACATTGCCGGACGATGCTCTTTCAGATATGTTTTCCGCATCATTCCATATTTCCCATAATGCGGTTCTTCATCTGTACTGACAAGATTCGGATAGTAAATTCCGTCTGCGCCAAGTGTGTAGGTTCCACCCATTTTTTCAAATGTGCTTTTCATGTGTTATTCCTCCTTGAAATCAGCGATGTCCTTAGATCATCGCATAATATTTCAGGGCAGCCTTGATAGCATCTTCTTTCTCTTTCGGGCATTGCGGAACTCTTGCATTTTCTGATTTTGGAAGATTATAGTTTTCTCCCACTTCAATTCCACATTTGCGTTTTACCTGAGAAATATATAAACTTGAAACCTTCAAGCCAAATTCTTTCAGCACATAATCTTTAATTTCCTGATAGGTTGCTTTCAACTCGGCACTGGTGGCATCCAGCTCGTCCAGGTCTAAGTCGATCTCTATCGTGTCATCTGGTTTTTGTTGGGACAAAAGAACAACCGTCTCAACGTGTTCCGTCGCAGGGAACATATCAACCGGTACGGCAGTAACGGCGCTGTATCCGTGTTTGGTCAGATATTTAAGGTCACGGGCAAGCGTGGTCGGATCACAGGATACGTAAACAACGCGTTTGGGATTCAATGTCACAACCGATGACAGGAACTTCTCATCACTGCCGCTTCGTGGTGGATCCATAAATACAACATCTGCACTTTCTCCCTCATCTGCCATCTGACGCATAAATACACCAGCATCATTCTGATAAAAACGCACATTTTTAATTCCATTACGTTTCGCATTCACAATTGCATCTTTTACTGCATCCGGATTCAGTTCCACACTGATAACTTCCTTCGCTTTATCACTGGCAATCAAGCCAATTGTTCCGATTCCACAGTATGCATCGATCACTCTTTCCTTGCCTGTAAGACCAGCAAGTTCGATTGCCTTTGTATAAAGTTTCTCTGTCTGGGCTGTATTTACCTGATAGAAAGATTTGGATGAAATACGGAATATATGTCCACAAAGTTCGTCTTCAATGTACCCTTTACCGTACAGTACTATTTCTTTTTCTCCGAGGATCATGCTCGTCTTCTGATTATTTACGTTCAGAATGATCGTCGTGATCTCTGGATGAAGTTTCCGAAGTGCCTTAACAAAGTTATTCTTGGATGGCAGGATTGGCGATCCCAGTACAAGCACTACCATCACCTGTCCACTGTGATGTCCGGTTCGCACCAGTACATGGCGGAACAGACCATAGCCAGTATCCTCATTATACGTTTTGATCTTAAAAGATTTCAAAAGATCACGAATATCACGGATGATCGCATCTGCACGTTTATCTTCAATCAGACATTCATCTACCGGTACAATAAAATGTGTTCCCTGCTGATAAATTCCGGAAATCACAGTACCATCCTTCCGATGTCCGAATACTGCATGTACTTTATTTCTATAATGGAACGGATTATCCATTCCAATGATCTTCTCTGTATTGCAGTATGGCTTCAGAAGTTTACTTACCTGCTTCTGCTTTTGTTTCAACTGCTTCTCATATGGCATATCCAGAAGCTGACATCCACCACATTTTCCATGTACCGGACAAAGTGATTTTTCTGATTTTACAACAATTTTTTTCTCTGCCTTTTTTTTCCCGAAAGTGTTATATTTCTTAACTTCTGTTTTATCTGTTTTATATTTTTTCTCGTTCCTAAACTTCGGTTTCTGAACAAATTTTTTTCCTATTTTTTTCTCTGCCATTTATACTCCCTCTCCATCAAATTCCGGTATAAAACTTTCTTTTGCTGTTTCACCTTCCTGCATAAATCCATTCTTCAGTCCAAGCGAAATCGCATAATCAATCAATCGTTCATACTCTCTGTCCGTTACTTTTCTTGATAACTGCGGATCATCCTTCATCGCTGGCATCGGCGTATACTGATTCATCATACTGATATAGATCCTGTCACCATAAGTCTCATAGAGATATTTTAACACATTCTTTGCATCTTTTACATGGCCCGGTAATAACAACTGACGGACGATTACTCCTTTTTTCATCATACCACGACTGTCAAATTCTGCTTCCCCAACCTGTCGGACCATTTCACTCAGAGCTTCTTTTGCAATTTCCGGATAGTCCTGCGCATGAGAATATTTTTTTGCCAAAACTGCATCCATGTATTTAAAATCTGGGAGATAAATATCTACCAACCCGTCCAGCATTTTTAGAGTCTTCGCTTTTTCATAACCGCTGCTGTTGTACACAACCGGAATATGTAATCCCTGTTCTTTCGCCATTTCCAAAGCAACAGCAACTTGTGGTAAAAAATGACCTGCCGTTACCAGATTAATATTATTTGCCCCCTGCTCCTGCAATTGAAAAAAAAGTTCTACCAGGTGTTCCTGTGTAATCTTCTTTCCCCTCTGGCCCCTGGATATTCTTCTATTCTGACAGAAATTGCATCCCAGCGAACATCCGGAAAAAAATACAGCTCCTGATCCCTCTTTCCCAGAAATGCAGGGCTCCTCCCACATATGGAGAGCAGCCCTTGCAACCATGATCTCTGTATCTGTACCACAGAATCCCTTCTGACCGGCCATACGATCTGCACCACAGTTACGTGGGCAGAGTCGGCATTCTTTCATCCATGGTCTGATTTTATCTGTTACATCCATGAGTTTTTATCTCCTATAGTCCATAGTTCTCTCACATCCAAAAGTTCTTAAGTGTATCACATATCCTGAACTGTAAGGATACCATAAATTCCGTTCCTTTTCCACTTTCACTTCTGACTTAAATAAAAAATTCAGGTCCCGCCGAATTCCATTTGCCATCCGTTGACAAATATATCTTCTTATTTTATAATTATTTACATAATTGTACCGCGGGTCTCCGTCCTGAGTATTTATATGCTTGGGATTTTTTTATGCAGCAAATTGCTCTGCAAAATTGCCGTCTTACCGTACTAAATTTGATCAAGGAGGTAATCTATTTGAGACAGATTTCAGGAAATAAATTACTGGTAAAAGCCTTAAAAGAAGAAGGTGTCACTACTTTATTTGGCTATCCAGGTGCATGTACCATTGATATCAGTGATGAATTATACAGACAGAGCGGGATCGATATCATCCTGCCAAGACACGAACAAGCTCTGGTGCATGAAGCTGATGCTTATGCAAGAACGACCGGTAAAGTCGGTGTCTGTCTTGTAACCAGCGGTCCTGGAGCTACCAACCTTGTTACCGGACTGGCTACTGCAAACTATGACAGTGTTCCCCTTGTATGTTTCACCGGACAGGTTGCAAGACATCTGATCGGAAATGATGCATTCCAGGAAGTAGATATCGTTGGTATCACACGAAGCATTACCAAATATGGTGTTACCGTCCGTAATCGTGAAGATCTCGGTCGCATTATCAAAGAAGCTTTTTATATTGCAAGAACCGGTCGTCCGGGTCCTGTCCTCATCGATCTTCCAAAAGATGTTATGGCAGAACTTGGCAGCGCCGAGTATCCAAAAACTGTAAATATCCGTGGCTACAAACCAAATACCAGTGTACATATGGGCCAGCTCAAAAAAGCCCTAAAGATGCTTCAAAAGGCAAAAAAGCCTCTGTTCCTGGCAGGTGGCGGTGTCAATATTGCAAATGCAAATGAAGTTTTTACTTCTGTAGTTGAAAAAACTCAGGTTCCTGTCGTAACTACAGTCATGGGCCGTGGCGCTATCTCTACGAAGCATCCTCTTTTTATCGGAAACCTCGGAATGCACGGTGCATATGCAGCAAATATGGCAGTTACCAACTGTGATCTGCTTTTCTCTATCGGTACACGTTTTAACGACCGTATCACAGGTAAACTTCATGAATTTGCTCCAAATGCACAGATTGTCCATATCGACATTGATACGGCTTCCATTTCCAGAAATATTCATGTAGATGTTCCGATTGTTGCCGATGCAAAAGAAGCCATCACTAAAATGGCCGAATATGTAACAGAATGCAATACGAAAAAATGGCGTACAGAAATTGACATATGGAAAAATGAACATCCACTTTCCATGAAAAATCGTCCTCTGATGGGACCTCTTGATATTTTCAATGAGATCAATAAACAATTCGACAAGGCAATCATCGTTACAGATGTCGGACAGCATCAGATGCTTACCTCCCAGTTCGTTGATATTACTGAAAACCGCAAGCTTATCATGTCCGGTGGACTTGGAACCATGGGCTATGGCCTTCCGGGTGCGATCGGTGCTCAGATTGGTAATCCGGGTGTTCCGGTTATTTCAATCTCCGGCGACGGTGGTATGCAGATGAATATTCAGGAGCTGGCAACGGCAGTACTCGAAGAACTGCCGATCATCAATTGTATCTTTAATAATACTTATCTTGGAATGGTTCGTCAGTGGCAGAAACTTTTCTACGGAAAACGCTACTCCATGACCAATTTAAGATCCGGTGCACTGTCCCGTCGTACTAACGGGGAAGAATATCCGAAATATACTCCGGACTTTATTAAGCTTGCTGAAAGTTACGGTGCCAAAGGAATCCGTGTAACGAAACGTGAGGAAATTGCAGTAGCTTTTGAAGAAGCACGAAAGAGTACCAAAGTACCTACCGTGATTGAATTTATCATTGATCCAGAAGAAATGGTGTATCCAATGGTCAAGCCAGGTGGTACACTCGCTGATCTGATCATGGATTGTTAGGAGGAATCAAAAATGGATAAAGGTATGAAAACTAGATGGATCTCTCTTTACGTTGAAAACCAGGTCGGTGTTCTATCCAAAATTTCCGGTCTTTTTTCCGGAAAGTCCTATAATCTGGACAGTCTTACAGTAGGTACCACCGAGGATCCGACCGTATCAAGAATGACCATCGCTACTGTCAGTGATGACGAAACTTTTGAACAGATAAAAAAACAGCTCAACCGTATGGTAGAAGTCATTAAGGTTATTGATTTTACAGATGTTTTTGTTCGTATGAAAGAGATTCTTTATATCAAAGTCAAGAAATGTACTGCTGCCGATAAAGTAGAACTTTTTCAGATTGCAGAAACCTTCAAAGCCAGAGTCATTGATTATGGAAAAGACAGTCTTCTCCTTGAATTTGTTCAGACAGCAACCAAGAATGATGCAGTTATCAAACTGATCAAAGAAGAATTCAAAAATATAGAAGTGGTCCGTGGCGGAAGCGTAGGCATCGAATCCATCAGCATGATGGAACGCTGATGCCCTCTCTCCAACCATTTATTCAGTCGATCAGATCATTCTGAAATCTCGAAAGATGTTCATACGGAAGAATCAGACTGTTATTAACCGCAGAAAACATATTCACATCCAGTTTGGACAATTCCAGTCCGAGAAGCTTCATTCCTCTCTCATAAGCTTCATCAAAATAAATGCATTCTCCTTTTGGAATTGCATCTCTTCTGGCTCTTTCACTTTCCTGTTTTTTCTCATATCCAAGATGATTGGCCGGTCCAATCTCTGCAATATCATCCATGGTTTTTGTACGAAGCTGAACTTCCATATAAGATCTGGAACTGTTATCATAAAACGTAATATGTAAAGACTGATATCCATCGGAATCTGTTCCATGGATATAGTCTCTGTAATAAGGTTTGACATCCTCGTTCAGAAGCGGTGAGCCGCTTTTTCTGACTCCATGTGCCGATTCTGCTGTAAATCCTCTTTCCTCAAGAAAACCTGGAAGAACATTTGCAATCTGATACAGATATTTTAATTCTTCTTGCTCACGGTCTGCTTCACTCTTCAGATGGCATCTCGGCATCGAAATCACAATACGATACGCAATAAAATCTCGAAAACAACTTAATCTGTTTTTTAAATCCGCCAGTGGTGGATATTCTCCATGCTCTGTATAATAATCATAAATATATTCCACTACATACCCGTTAAATTTCTCTTCTGCACGTATCAGGGATTTGATTCGTCCTTTAAATGTAAATGCAAGAAAAGGATATTCCTTGGACATATATTTATAAAATTCCCTGATCTGCTGAGACTGTGCAGTAAGGAAATCGTTATGTTCCAACAATTCTCTGATAAGGATCAGGAAATTACAGTGAATCATATCAACCTCATTATGTGTCTTTTTGGCCTCTGCTCTCAGATCATGAATATAATTGTGCAGGATACGAAGAATCGTATCACCTGAATAAAGGTAATCATTTAATGTAATCATAAACCATCACTCCTTTCTCAACATTGTATCAGAAACTCCTATATTATCAAGCATTATGTCACTAATATTCTTTTATTGACATCTCGTATGCCCCACAGTTAAAATAAAGGATAATCTCTCAGATATAAGAAAGGATTATTAACCCATGGATGGTCTGCAATTCGAACACCGCTGTGCAGAATTATTGAGATATCGAGGTTTCCATAAAGTTGCTGTCACTAAAGGCAGCGGTGATCAGGGTGTTGATATCCTCGCACAGAAAAATGGAATAAAATATGGAATCCAGTGTAAATATTATTCTTATCCTGTCGGCAATAAAGCAATTCAGGAAGCATATGCAGGTGCAGACTTCTATGACTGTGATGTCGCAATGGTCATGACCAATAGTACCTTCACGCGGCAGGCCAGAGAACTGGCTGACAAACTTGGCGTAGAGCTCTGGGAACACTGCTCTCCAAACGGAAGTTCATCTGTGATATCCAGACTCATGCGTATATTTAATCTTTTTTTCCTAACAATCGGACTCTGTATGTGTGCATCCGCCCGGCTTTTGAATTTCCCTGAAGGAACGATCCGTACCTATATGAATCTATTGATGCTGATCCTTGCTTCATTATCCGCCCTGTTTGGATGGAATCATTTTCTGCCATGTATCCTCTCTGGAATGCTGTACTTTGGAATTTTTCTCTGGACGATTCTCCCTCTGGTTCTGACTTCTGATTCCAATTGGTATGGAATACTGATGCTTCTGCCTGCTTTTATTACGATTGGACATGCGCTGTATGCAAGATTCCGCAATCAGGAACCTATCCCGTAGCAGAGTTCCTGCATCAGTTCATGTACGGTTGTCATCTTTTGAATACGGTCTACATTCTCCCCGCAAAACACAAGGCCATTTTCCACATCGCCTCTGACTGCATCGATCAGTGCTTTTGTAATGCAATATGGCACTGATCGTGGCTCACATTTTTCCAGGCAGTTATAGCATTTTGTAATTGGCTTTCTTGCAATTTCAAGTTCCTTGATAAATTCATTGCGAAGAGCTCTTCCCGGCATACCTACCGGACTCTGGATAATTTGAATATCTTTCTTTTTCGCGTTTATATATGCATTTTTATAGGCATCTGATGCATCACATTCTTCTGTTGCCACAAATCTACTGGCAATCTGTACCCCATCTGCACCCAGTTCTGTCATATGATCAATATCTGCCCTGTCAAAGATTCCACCAGCAACGATTACCGGAATCTTTGTTCCATATTTTTCTTCATAAGGTGCTTTACATGCAATGATTTCCCTGATTTCATGATCATAATCAAGAGTCTCCAGATTCTCCAGCTGATCCCGGGAAAATCCCAGATGTCCGCCTGCTTTTGGGCCCTCGATCACAATAAAATCTGCTGTCCGGTTATAACGATGTGCCCACATTTTCAAAATAAGCTGTGTCGCTCTTCTGGAAGAAACGATCGGTGCTATCTTTGTCTTATTGTTTCCCACCAGTTTTGGGAGATCCATTGGAAGTCCTGCTCCACTGATGATCACATCTGCACCTGCCCGGACCGCTTCCTGTACATGTTCTTTATAGTGTTTCAGTGCGACCATGATATTTACTCCAACCAGTCCTTTTCCCTCAGCTATTTCTTTTGCCCTGTGAATATGCTTTCTTATTGCAATACGATTGCATCCTGCCTGATCTTTTTCAAAGCCTTCTTCATCATATCCTATCTGAGCCGTCGAAATAATACCAATACCTCCCTCTGCCGCCACTGCTCCGGCAAGATTGCTTCGACTGACACCAACTCCCATACCTCCCTGTATGATTGGTTTCTCTACTGTCAATTCTCCTATTTTCAGTGGCTTTAACATTTTTCTATCTGTATGCATTTGTATTTCCTCCTGTTATCCCGCATTTATTTTGATTATCAAACTATTTGATAGTATAAACCGTTTAATTATTCCTGTCAACGTATTCTTGATTCTTTTTCTTCATCATGTAGTTTTCATTACTACATTCTCTGTAAAAAAGAAAAGGGAAAGATCTCATCAGTCTTTCCCATTTGTCCCAAAAACTTTCTTCATATGTACATTCATAATATAAAAATACATAACAAGCACCAAACCGCCTGCCAGTACCCATGCTGCCGGACCTGCAAGACAAACTCCAGGATAACTTCGCATTTTACCAGCAATCACAGCCACTATTCCACGTCCGATCAACTCTGCAACACCTGCCATCATCGGAAGCAATCCATAGCCCAGGCCCTGAATTCCATTTCGATAGATATTAACCACAGCAAGAGGAATAAAAAAGATCCCAATACATTTCAGATAAATATCTACAGAACTCATGATCACCTTCACATCCTCAGAAACAAACAGATAGGTCATGAATTTTCCGACAGTCATAATAAACGTTGCAGCTACAATGGAATATACCACACCAACGATCGTACATGCTTTGAAACCTTCCCGGATTCGTTTCACAGAGCCAGCTCCCATATTCTGTGCTCCATATGTTGCCATCGTCGTTCCCATTGCACCATAGGCCTGGGTGACCACCTGTTCAATCTTACCTGCTGCCGTATACGCTGCCACCAGTGTAGATCCCAGAATATTCAATGAAGACTGTACCATCATAGTTCCAATTGCTGTGATTGAATACTGCAGTGCCATCGGAATCCCAATCCGAAGCTGATTGCTGTAAATCGTACCGCCCACCTGAAGGTCATCCCTTTTAATATGAAGTACCGGTACTTTTGCAATGATATACAACAGACAGAGCACACCGGATGTTCCCTGTGCGATCACCGTTGCCACTGCCGCACCTTTGGCTCCCATCTGAAATCCAATGATAAATACCAGATCAAGTACAATGTTCAAAAGTGCACTGATGATCAGAAAGTATAAAGGAAGTTTGCTGTTACCAAGCGCTCTCAGAATACTGGCCAAAAGATTATAAAGCATCTGTGCAAGAATTCCTCCACTGACGATCATAATATATGCATATGCATCTGCAAAAATGTCAGATGGCGTATTCATAAGGATCAGAAGTGGCTTCATAAATACCATAAACAAAATCGTCAGTATTGTTCCTATCACAAACGAGAGAACACCTGCTCCGACAACCGTCTTACGCATTCCCTCCATATCACCTGCTCCAAACTTCTGAGCCGTAAGAACTGTAAACCCGGCGGTCATTCCAACTACAAATCCATAGATCAGAAACATGATCGTTCCGGTACTTCCAACCGCTGCCAGCGCCTTATTTCCCACAAACTTACCAACGATCACGGCATCTGCCATATTGTAAAACTGCTGAAACACATTTCCAAGAAAAATTGGAAATGTAAAACTCAGTATAATTTTCATAGGATTCCCAACAGTCATATCATTCTGTGCTGACTTCATTTTTATTCACTCTCACTCCGTTTAGCAGATTTGTCTTCTTTATCAGTTTTTTATATACTCGTTCTACAAACCATGGCTCTGTAGACTTTTCAAGTGCCTCTTCCGGTGTAAACCATGCCACACCACTATTTTCATCCTCTTTTATAGAAAGATGTTCCTCAGAATCAGCCTCCAGAAGGTAAGTAATATTCAGATGCAAATGACTGGATACATATTTGCCCTTTTTGATATGGCCATCCACAGTCAGTGATTCCAGAGAAAATATTTCTTCCAACACAGGATACACATGGGCAATGCCGGCTTCTTCACGCACCTCTCGAATGGCAACAGCCAAAAGATCTGTTTCTCCATCCGCATGTCCGCCAAGCCATGACCAGGAATTATATATATTATGATATATCATAAGTACCTTACTTCTGTCTTTATTTACTACCCAGGCGGATGCTGTCATATGTGCCACCATATTTTCCCTAAAAAATGCATTTTTATTATTCCTGATCCAGTCAAGAATCAACACCTTATCCGCTTCTTCCTGTTCATTAAAAGGTCTGTATTTTTTTATCCGCTCTGTCAGTTCTTCACAAGTCATTATATCTATCTCCCTGATTCTATATATGCCACCTTGCTACTGTTCTTCCGGCCATACGAAATGTGCATTTCCGGCTTCAAGACCATCGATCAGAATATTCTGTCCGGTACAGAAACGATTGGTAACTGTCATAAAATATGCCCAGTCTGCCGCTTCCTCAACTGTCATCCAACGCTTCAGGGGGGTCTGTTCCATAATCTCATTCCACAGAACTTTATCCTCCATAACCGGTTTATTCAGTTCTGTCAGAACACCTCCAAAATCAAGACTGTTGCATGTTGCACCATATTTTGCGATACGGAGAGCAATGTTCTTTGTGTAAGAAAGGACCCCGCCTTTGCTTGCTACATATTCCGGAAATTCTGACCCGTTGTGTCCACTGGCCGATCCTATCATAAGTACTGCGCGAATCCCCGGGTGTATTCCGTATTTCTCAGTAATATCGATGGTTCCCTTTAAATTCACATCAATATCATTGTTATTCTGTACGCCTGCATTATTAATCACTATATCAAAAGGCCCTAACTCCGGATAATGCACCTTATCACGGATGTCCATGCAGATATGTCTGTAAGCAGTATGCTGAATAGCTGACTTATTACAGTCAATTCCAGTAACATGATGTCCTTCTCTTAGAAATTTATCTGCAATCCCTTTCCCTATTCCGGAACTTGTCCCTGTTATCAGTACTTTCATGCCCTAACCCTCCTGTATTTTCTGTCATCGAAATGCATAAAGCACCATACATCATTCTCTTTTCAACAGTTGAAAATATTTTGCCATATCAGTTTATCAGAATCTATCGGAAATTAAAAGTCGATTTATCATAATACATGTTTTTCAAAATAAAATTGCACAAAAAAACAGAATCCTCAAAATTTTCTTACTTCAAAGGATCCTGTTTTCTGACTGATCACATAAATGGAATCAGCGTTGCTTTCATCATTCAGTTTTTCATTATCTTCTTTTCCGAAGAATTTTAAACCTTTTACGTCACTGGCCACATCTTCTGCTGTTACTTCTTCAAAACCACTTGCCATCTCTTCGCACGCCTGATCCGGATTTTTAGTATGAAAAACGTGGACATAAAGTTGGCAAAGACCTTTATGAAGCTAAAAACACCACAAGAGCTCTATCCGTCGAACTTAAAATGGTCGCCAGATCGGCGACCATTTCTGTGTTTAAGGTTTAAATCAGATTCCATATGCACTGAGCATCTCAGCGATATCCGGCATCGGATTCTCTGGCATTGAACAGGTACCTCTCTTCACCTGAGCACCGTCTGTGATGATCATTGAGCTTAAGAACTTCCGTCCGATAGCCTCCAGCTGCTCATCTGAAGTATCTTCCGGTACAAGAATCGTAAGATTGCTGTTCCCCAGATTTGCCCAGTCATCTTCCATCACATCTGGATCAATTCCTTCCAAACAGATTGTTTCGATTGACGGCAGCATTGCAAATGCTCCCAGACTCATATGCTCAACTCCACCACGGATATGGATCTCTTTCAAAGACTCCATTCCTGCAAATGCACTCATATCAATATTTTTGGCATTCACACAGAGCCTTTCCATAGGAGTTACTCCAAAAGTCTGAATTCCAATCCGGTCTACCTGGTTCTTGCACCATACGGTCTCCAGGTTCTTACAGAAGTTAAACAGATAGTTATCCATGTGCAGTACTCCGTTTACAAACACCACTTTTTTCAGACCCTGGCATTCCGAGAACAGACCCTTATTTGTAGTTTCCAGAGGTGCATAGCAGATCACTGTTTCCAGATCATGACAGTTCGTAAATGCACTGTCCTCAATTGATTTCAGTGTCTCCGGCAGGATCACGCAGCGCATCGGCACCCAGTCTCCTTCTTTCTGGTTTGTCTCCATATCTGAATGTACATAATCTCTGGTATTTTCAAATGCATTATAAGAAATATTTTCTACCGGCACTCCGCCAATCGTACGCGGAATGATAACATCCACAGCTGTTCCAACATATGCTGTGATCGTTCTGCTCTCTTCATCAAATTCAAAATTGTCTTCTGGCAGAGGTTCATATGGCATCTTCACCAGCATAGATTCCTCGCCAACTCTGCATATTCTGTCATACCAGGGATAATTCAGTGCTGCACTCCATTCAGCCACCTGTTCATCCGTCGCATCTGCACTGAGCCTGATATTACTCAGTTCAATCCCTTCAAGAGCCTCTCCATTGACTGGTATATTTGCAGGTATCACAAACTCACTCAGCGAAGTTCCGGCAAAAGCTCTTGAACCAATCTCAGTTACGCCCTCACCCATATTCAGTGAGGCGAGTGCTGATCCTTCAAAAAGTCTTGCCGGGATACTTCCTGCTGCCACAGTTGCTTCGGTAAGATTTGCGCAATCCGCAAACGCTCCCTCCGGAAGCAGCCCAACATCACATAAAATATTAACACTTGTCAGTCCGCTGCAGCCCGCAAAAGCATTTTCTCCAATCTCCGTCACAGAAGCAGGGATTGTGATCTCCTTAAGCTGCGCACAGTTGCGGAAGGCTCCCGCTCCAATACTGGTGACAGAATCAAACAGGTCCACATGCTCCACAATACTGTCTGCAAAAGCTTCTTTTCCAACGTAAACGAATTCATCACTATGAGGCACCGCAAAGTAGGTTATCGTCTGATCGCCCTTCAATGCACCATCGGCGATTCCTACTACTCTTTTATCCTCCTCGCCTATTGTATAAGTATCATAGCTGCGCACCTTCGCGGCTTCTTCCTCGTATCCAGTTAAGTATAACTTACTCGGGTCATCCGGAAGCTCCTCAACAGAAAAGTATGCATGTTCAACCTCTGTATTCTGGTTTCGCCATACCCGGCACTCCAGTCCCTGTGCATCAACGAGCGCCTGTACATCCAGCATCTGCTGCTTGGTACACTTTTCGTTCAGATCTATGTCTCTCAGGTATTCACACTTATCAAAGGCGGTATCCGAAATTTCCGGCAGCTCTAATCCCTCCATATAAACATAAGTAATAGGTGACCTGCTAAAGCAATTATCCCCTATCTTCTCTAAACTTGATGGAAGAAATACCCTCTGTAATCTCGAAGCTGCTGAAAATGCTCCAGGGCCGAGTTCCTTTACGCCTTCAGGAATAATCAGGTCTGTTTCTACCGAAAAATAGCTGAACGCTTCTTCTCCGATATATTCCAAACTATCCGGAAGATCCAGCCTGAATCCCCGATAAGATGAAAAACCTTTCTTATCAATAGTTTTCAGAGTAGACGGAAATTCCACATATTTTAATGTATCAGTGATACTAAAAGCATCTTCTCCAACATATTCCAGTCCCTCTGGAAGAGTTACATACCCTAAAAGAGGATCTTCCCATAAAGCTCTTTTACCAATTGCTTTTACCGGCACACCATCAATACTCTCCGGGATCGTCAGTCTGGTATTCATTCCATTATAACCTGTGATGCTTCCCGTTTCTGCATCAAACGTCAGATTCTCTGTATCCAGATAGTCTTCAGCTGAATAAAGTACAGCCGGCTTTCCACTTGGCTGAATGTTCAAATTTTTATTATTTTCTTCAAAAACCTTCTTGTACTCTTCTATCTGGTCATCCGGCACATAAATTACCACATCATCTGAAAGCATTACAAAAGCCTCTGGACCTATCAATGGGCATGCACCCTCAAACACGATTTTCTTCAGAGCATAGCAGCCGCTGACTGCATAGCTATCTATAATACAGACCGATGCCGGTATGGTGAGTTCTGTCAGCGCATCATTACTGGAAATAGCATTCCACCCGATATTGATCAAATTTGAAGATAAAGTTATCTCCGACAGATTATTATCATAACTCAGCGCACCAACATCAAGTATCGTCACGCTATCCGGTACTACTACAGAAGTCAGCGTCTCTGATCCAGCCAGTAATTGAGTTCCTAGTCTTTTAACCGGCACGCCCTCATCCATAGTGTCCGGCACCACTACATCCGTCTCTGTACCTGTGTACTCCTTCAATACAAAACGCTGGGCATCAAATTTCCAGACATCATCTGCTTTTACCGGTACAGCAGCTCCCGTCAGCATCAATATTGCGGTTAATCCTAATAATATTTTACCTTTCATCCTGTTACCTCCTTTCACTTCTTGTATGGATTAATAGTTCTCCTAATACCAGAATATATAAAAAAGGAGGGGGTGTCACTATCAAAAAAGCCAGTAAAAACTGGTTTTACTGGCTTTGGCTTAATTAAGCTTCCACTCAGTTCTCGTATAGAAAAGTTTAATTTTTTCAAATGTAAGACACCGTATTTTAGCTGTTACCTTCCGTCTTTCACATTCATATTTTTAATCATTTATTTATTTGGAATTATACTTCTGCTTTCTTCCAGTACGGTCTGTTCCCACTTCCGCATAGCCGCTACTTCCCTGTCTGTATGAAGCCAATGCTGCCCATTTTCCACAAAATTTAGTCGGCAATTATTTTCTTCCGAAAATTTTTTTACAATCTTATACGGGATCATTTCATCCTGAGTTCCATATAAAATATTTGTTTCTTTGCAGATCGACTTCACCGGATGTTCTCGCACCCAGCACAAATACTTCCAGGACAAAACCACTCCCGTTTCTGTTTTGATTTCCTGCCTCTCTTTTAACTGCTCTTCTGTCACCTGTGCCTGTAACATCATATTAGAAATCATATCTTCCATATCCAAAACCGGTGATACCAATAAACATATATCAGGTTTTGTATTCTGAAACGCCTGTATAGAAAAATACGCACCTATACTACATGCATATATCCCAATTACTTTCCAGTTTTCTTTGGCACTTTTCATAATTTTCTGTAACTCTGGTATAATTTCCCAAGGTACAAATCTTGCCTTATCCTTTCTTTCTCCATGCTCTGGGAGATCTACACTAATAACCTGCCATCCATAATTTGTTGCAATTTCAGCAAATGATTCTGCTTCTTCTTTTCTTCCACCCTGTCCATGTATATATATCAATACTCTATCTGCCAAATCTCCATATAAAAGGACCGGCACTTTCCAGACATGAATTTTTGCTATGTTCATTGCTTTAAATACTCCCTTAATTTTACAAAATTTCCTATATCCTTGTTATATATTATCCAATTCTAAAATCCCCGACATCATAATCTGGTTCCCCAATCATTTCTATCTTTCCAACAGCTTCGTTATAATACATTTTGTAACGCTTTAACATCTTTTTTTCTCCCCCTCCCACTCACATTTTTTACTTCACTTCCTGATTCCACTCCACACCATTCGTATCTGTCCATGTGTCTTTTCCATCATAAATATAGACAGTATTAGTGCGATCCATGTAACGACCATCCACTAACTTATAAACAGTTGTTGTTTCTCCCTGCAGATTTGTGATTTCAACTACATCCTCTCCAGGATAATCTTCATTTTCTAAACTGGATTCTGGATTCTCTTCTTCACTTTCTTCTGAAAAATCCTCCTGGCTTTCATTATCAACTGTATCCTCGTTAGCCTCTTCTGTTGGTTGGTCTTCCACTATATCTATAAGATAGCCTTCTGGTGTTGCATACTCTCCAGTAATCCTATCAAGATAACCAGGTACAAGTTCTTTACACAAAAAGAATGATGCATCTTCCCCCTCTGGCAATCCATGATATCGGATACCATACTCGCTTGCCTGCCTGAATCCACTCTTGCCGTAAAAATCAATATTTCCTTCAAAGCATAGTGCTCCACAGCCAAGCTCTGCTGCTTTCTCCAATGAATAATCAAGCAGGATTTTACCATATCCTTTCCGCTTATATTCATTCTTGATACAGATTGGTCCCATCGTCATAATTGGGATATTTCTTCCATCATCCGCTTTAATACTCGTTCTCATAAACATGTTCTGACCGATCAGCTTGTCCTCTTTGCCTTTTTCATTAAGAAGCATCACAAAATCCAGTTCTGGAACAAATGCCGGATCATTTCGGAGCTGATGCAATACATAATGCTCAAGGCATCCTGGACGATACACATTCCAAAAACTTTCTCTTACCAGATTTTCTACTTTCTGATATTCTTCCTTTTTCTCTAAACGAATCATAATATTACTTTTTTCCATTTCTTTTATGTCCTCTCTTAAAAATAAAAACCGATAATCCTGATTTTTCAGTATCAGAATTAACGGCTCTGCGTCTTAAACGTCTGGCTCTTATTTTACTGTTTCATTTCTTCTGCAATTTTGTCCAGCATCTGTTCAAACTGACATTTTGCTTTCATCTTATCTGTTGCTCCATCATATACACTATAATAGAAAAACATATTTGCATAAAATTTAACTGCTTCCTCTTCTGGATTTTTTATTTCCATATTTTTGAACAGATCCTTCACGTATTCTGCCGGTCCTGATACCAGATATTGCTGGTATAAATTCTGCATCTCTTCATTTCTAAATTGTTCAAGCGTAAGCATTTTACGAAACGATGATGCAAAATCATCCTCTGTCCAATACTCAAACATTGATTTGCTGTATCCTACAAAATCTTCTACTGATACGTTCTGATATTCTTCCGGCACTTTCTCAATACTTTCTTCCGGTACTTCATTCTGCCTGGCCTATTCACTGTCCTGCTGCTCCATACGCTTCACAATACAGTCAAAAATATCTCTTTTGCTTTTGTAATGACGGTACAATGCCCCTTTTGTCATATCAAGTTCTCCTGCTATCTGACTAACGGAAACAGCCTCATAACCATCTCTGGCGAACAAATGCAGTGCCACAATTAATATTTCCTCTTTCCTATTACCCATACACATTTCCTCCAAAACAAATAAACGACCGTTTACTATTATTAAGATGTAAACGGTCGTTTATTTGTCAAGACTTTTCTTTTTGCTTATATTATCTCTTTTTATAAATCAGTAGCTCTGGATTTTCACCATCCTTCTCATATGTACATACCAGAATAAAATCCATACTTGCCAAAATACCGAAACACCTGTCTCCTCCAAATTCAGACCCCAGTTGATTACCCAGGTAGGTTTTCTGATCATCCAGGAATTTCACTTTTTGTCCATTAGGCAGAGTATATTCCAGATTCACATATTTCCCCACAAGTGCATTTAGCTTGTCTACCCTTGGAAGTCCGTCTATGTGCAGATCATTTATTTCGTTTATCAATTTCTTTTTAAACTCTTCAAACTGCCCATTATCGCTAAGCTCATCATACCTTTTCCAGTAATCCAATTTTGGAAGCATTTCCTTCAAATAAGAACGTGCCTGTTCTTCTGTAAAGTTTTCATTTACCATATTCTTTACACACACATCAATCAGTTCATCCATATCATTATATGTGTACGTTCCATCTGCATAGCACCATTTACAATATTCCTCATTCAATGTACCATCTTTGTCACGTCCCAAGATAGAATCATCATCAATTGGCATTCCACAGCACTGGCAGATCAGCTTTCTGGGTTCTCCCAAAAGCGTATTGATTGAAACATCAAATTCTTTAGATAAGAGCTTAAGTGTATCAGTATTTGGAACTGTATCTCCATTTTCCCAACGTGATACTGCCTGCCTTGTAACCATGATTTTATCTGCCAGCTCGTCTTGTGACATTCCTCTTTCAGTACGAAGTTTCAAAATAATATTTTTTGTTTCCATAGTCGTCACCTCCATAACCATATCATATAGATAAATTCATGTTCTGAAAAGCAACCTGCTGTTGCCATACTCTAAACCTGACACACATTTTGCAGTAGATATGTTTCCGCATAAAATAACCGAGCTTTTTCAGGAGTCTGGCATCAAATCCAAACCTCCGAAAAAAGCCCGAAAATAGGCCGCTTTCTGGCACTTATTTATCTTTCCTTGACAGCAGGCACACAGTCTCGACATGGCACAACACGTCCTGATGGATGTCAGTTTTCGGTAATCGATCCAGACTAATGTGGACTATAGCAAAATATCTCCGTTTGTTTGCGGAAACATATCAACAAATTCTGTAGCAAAAAAGTATTGATACATTTCGTTATCCATATCACAGTCTGAACCTCGCCCGTCCACGGAAAAAGTTCAACTTTTTTATTCGTTTCTACTATTATAGTGATTCCAATAGAAAAGTCAAATTTGACGAAGAACTGCCATCGCCTCCACCTTGTCTGTTCTTCGTACAGAGAACAGGTCAACAGCTATTTTTCGCCCCGACTGATGGCTCAACTTCCATGCACTCGACCTTGGAAAACTGAAAATTTTAATGGCAATACTGCTACTTCTTCGCGTTCTCTTCCAGTTCCAGCATATCCTTATCAAAATCAGACATAAACAGCCTATCCTGTATAACACGATATTTTTCAAATTCAGTTTCAGCTTTTGCTTTGGCAATCTCTGCTGTGATTTTACCTGCATCCTGAAGAACCTCTCTGTCATCAGCCATCAAGAATAGATCCAAACGCTTTGACCAATCCTCCATCGTCATCAGAATATGACGTTCCGCACGATCCTCTGCCAAATCCAGATAAGCAGATACGATACGTTCTAATGAACGCATTTCCTTCTCTGAAAGATAATTCTTCGCAACGCTCACATCACTTTTTACGATCTTTCCTTCCGGTGCTGACGCCCATGTAGTTAATCCCATGTGTGGCTTATCCGCATCTGCTCGCTCATAAATCAGATCTGCTGCTATATGTCCGTGAACTGCATAATACATCTTGTTTTGAACCTTTGCAAAGAACTGCTTTGTTGTTTTTGCTGTTCGGTCATAATCAAGAGCTGTAGCATAGATATCGGTTATTTTCTGATAAAATCTACGCTCAGAGAGACGGATCTCACGAATCTGCTCAAGCAAACGGTCGAAATACTCTACTGTAAGCACAGATCCACCATTTTTCAGGCGCTCATCATCCATGACCCAGCCCTTGATGGTGTAGTCCTTCACGATACCATTGGCCCACTTGCGAAACTGCACCGCTCGCTCATTATTTACCTTGAATCCAACAGCAATAATCATTTGAAGATTATAATGCTTTGTATCACGAGTCACCTGACGTGAACCTTCGGTTTGAACTATCCGGAAATTCCGGATAGTTGAATCTTCCTCAAGCTCCGAGTCGGAATAAATCTTCTTAATATGCTCATTGATCGTACGAACATCCACATCATACAATGTGGCCATCATTTTTTGTGTCAGCCATATATTCTCATCCTCATAGCGCATCTCAATGCTGTCCTGCTGATCACCCACAGAGGCAACATAGGTTAAGTATTCTGCTGCGCTGGAACGAATAGTAATTTCGTCTTTTTTCTTTTTCAAATAGAAGGCCTCCTTTATAAACTGAAATGCAATTTTGCTATTGTATCTAGCTGCTCTACTATTTCTGTAAATGGTAAATTCAAATCCAGAGTCCTGACTGTGATCTGGTTACCACTCATCTGATATACATTATTCGGATATATTTCTTCATCAGTCTTCGCATACAAAAGCATTCCTGAAACCGTATGGTCCTTCTCTCTCAATTCGTATTCCTTATTCTTCACATAAGTAAAAATCTGATAAAGGTTAGCCGAGTGAAGTGTATGCTTGTTAAACTGTACCTGCATACTATGCTCATAGTACTTTGCATCAATGATAAGAACTCTATCATCACGCTGGAGCATAATATCACTTTGCATCACTGGCAGCATAGAATTCTCGTCGTTGTCCAATTGCCACGGAATCCGTGATGCATTTGCCGTAATCTGATTTTTAAACTCTCTCCTGTAGTATTCCAGAATGAACTTTTCATACAATCGACACATACGCTGCTCATCCAGAAAATCCATCAGTTTGGTGCTTCCATCTGATTGAGTCTGCAACAGACCCTTTACTACTAAATAACATATCGAGATCAGCATACGATAGGTCTGATTGTTTCGATTGTACTGAACATTCCAATTTACCGTATACAAATCAATAAAATCCACCTCACTGAAATACAGCATTAACTTTCTAAGATTTTTCTTTCGCTGTTTCGATATATTCGAGCGCAGGAGGATTTCAATTGTAGATTTGATGATCCGATTCATGATACTGTTAACCGAAAACTCATCATATGTACAGATTAGCTGTTTCCGTAGCATTGACTGTGTCTTGATGGACTCTGCAATATCAATCTTTCCTCGCAGAGAAGAGAGCGCCTCCGTCTGCGGAATATATTCTTTACCCAGTCCTCGCTTTAGCTGAATTGCGATACCTTTTTCCAAGATAGCCGCCATCAGCTCAGCAGTATTATTAAATTGTTCTGTGGCTATATTCTTATAACCTTGCTCATTCAATATCTGAAATGCATAGGACAGCATATAATAGATGTTTTGAATCGGTATCACTTAATCGTACTCCTTAGATTTTCGCTCCAATCTTTCACCTTCATAGGTTCATCAAACCAATATTCTTTCAACAAAGGTATCAACTCATATTCTACAACACCATAAAGCCAACTATCGTCAATTGTATCAGGTTGTAAATTGCAGAAGTAGCTGTGACCAATGCAGAACCCTTCGCCCAGAGATTCGTCGACAGAAATCTCTCTATTTAAACTCTCGACGCAACTGATCAGTTTGTTGAACTTCTCATTATCTAATGCCATACGATACTCACGGAACCCCGGAGTCTCAAACCCTGGCTTGATATCAAAGAAAGCAAACCTTCTACGAAGTGCATAATCCAGCATAGCAAGGCTTCTGTCTGCAGTATTCATCATACCAATAATATAGACATTCTTCGGAACTGCAAACTTTTCATCCGAATACAGAAGCTGCAGCGCATTTCCTCGTTTATCATTTTCAATCAGCATAAACAGCTCACCGAAAATCTTACTCAGATTTCCACGATTGATTTCATCTATAATAAAGAAATACTCGTTATCACTGTCTATCTCAGCCTTCTTACAGAAGTTATAGAATGCACCTTTCTTCAGTTCAAATCCTGTAGCAGATGGACGAAAACCCATAATGAAATCTTCATAGGAATAACTCTGATGGAACTGCACCATCATCACACGCTCTACATCTTTTACACCCATCATGGAATATGCCAAGCGCTTAGCAGCATAAGTTTTTCCCACCCCTGGAGCGCCCTGCAAAATAATGTTTTTCTTGTTTCTAAGCAAGCCAACTAATCTGGAATAGTCTTCTTCAGACATATAGACATCATCTAGGAAATTCTCCGCTGTGTACTCTGAATAGGTAACTTCCTGCTCGTCGTCAACTATATCATCGTCTTCAAATAAGTCTTTGATTTCCTGCACAAAATCACTATATGGAGTAATATCAGTCAAAGTTTTCTGCGGTGCCTGATGGTTAATTGTCCAATTACCCTTATTGGTCCAGTTAACTTTTCTGACATTTGAATACTCATCTGCACGATCAGCATCGTATTCGTAGTCAGACTCAACGATTCCTTTACCAAGAATGCCATTGTTGTCTTTCTTCACAAATACAACATCGCCAACCCTTATATCATGGACGAACTGCCATGTAGCATGAGCTGAATTCTTATAAGAGCTACTATTGCCATATTCCTGCTTCATCTGCTGTTTCATTTCATCTTTAGAGCTGAATACTCCAAGATCTCCAATTTCTCCCCAGCCCAACAGCATATAGCCATTCTTATAGCACTCTTCCCATTTATCAGCACCTTGCCCCGGAGCATAGAGCCAATAACGAACGGTATCGATATCGTTGTCTGCAAGAGCATCGCTATCATTCGTTTTATTGCTCTTTGCATCAGAGACGCCTTTTTTGAAAATATCTGATGCCATCTCCGCTGTTAATTCCACTGTCTTTCCTGCCTCGGTAAGTGTCCACACGCCTCTAACGCTCTTATCGATATAGCCCGCTCCGACGAGATAATTTCTTGCAAAAGCAACTTCATTTTCAAATTTGTTAACTTGTGTTTTGCCTCTGGTTTCATTTACTACCTCGTCCGACAAGTGCTCGTTTTCTATGATTTTCTTTCTTGCCTCTGCTGGTGTCACAGATCCTCCCAGATCACGCAGCGCCTGTAATAATGGCATAAACCATTTGAGAAATTCTGCTTTGGAAGTCTTTTTGCCTTTTTCAACAGACTTCTCTTGATTTACTTTCTCAGAGACAATCCATGCTGTATAGGATAAATCCGGGAAGCTCTTGTAATCATATTGACCCGCATCCAGAACTTTTTTACACAGATCCTTTATTTCAAGATAATCTGCTGCATATGGAACTTTCTTCAACTTCTTCTCAGTGGCCACAACAAATTCACCCGGCATATTCTGAGCATTAGCTATAAACCAGCGATTTCTGGAATCCAGGTTGATAAATGAATAAGGACGAATCCAATACAGGCCCATCGTAATATTCCAGCGAATGCAAAGCTGATCATGTACCATATCATAAACGTCAGAAAATTTCCGGCGGTTATCTGCTGTGTCATTATCGGCAAGTACAAGAGCAGTTTCAAACAATCTCCACAGATTATCAATATCACCTGCTTTTCTATCATCTTTAAATCCATAGAATGTTGCTTTCAGATTATTGAGAACCGGAATTCCATCAAAATTGCTCGGAACATTTGTAGCAATCCCAAACTCTGATGCTATCCCATTAAGAATAGCAATTCTATTAGCATTTGTTATTCCCTTGTTGAATGTGCCAAAGATGGTGAACGGATCAACATCAATAATCTCATCGTCACTTTCAAGTTTCGGAACACTAATTCCAGCTGCGTCATACACCGCATATATTTTCTGAATAAGGGTCTTTCTATCAGTTTTAAAAGGAAGAAGTTTAGTAGCAAACTCTGTGTAAAAATCTATCCAATCGTATTGCATTTAATAAAGTGCCTCCTTATGCATTATCCCATTTTTGAACTACCAAGTGGCTCAAATCCACAAGATTCTAACATCTCATTAACCTCATATATGCTATTCTCGGCACATGAGCTTAATACGCATCTATAAGCATTATTTTGTGGATTAGTTGGCCTTATATTGAAATCGGTTTTCCCGACTAACATTTCTGCTTCAGGCACTGAAAGCTGTAATCCGTAACACAATCCCAAAACCGTTTGAACTGTTGTGGGATATTCTTCCTCATTTCTTAATCTCTGTATTGTACGTTCACCCACCAATGAGGCATCTGCTAGTTTCTTATTAGAAAGCTTTTTCTCTTTCATAAGCTGTACCAATGTTTCAGAGAAGGCTCCCGGATATAATTTCATTGCATCAGCGCTTCGACTTGCTCTCTGGATTTGAGATAACAATGTTCTGTTGTGAGCATTCATCTCAAATGAGTATTCTTGTGCTGCCACCTGACTCGGCATCTTGTACATCATTTGGACATAGTATTTTTGTCCCTGATACTTCGACTGATAACTATATCCCTTATCAAAAGCAAGACAGCATTCATCCATGTGAGATAAAGCATACTGTGTAAGTTTTACTCGCCCCTCTGAATGTATGATATACTTCTCATCATCAAGGCAAACATGGCCCTCAACATAAACAAACTTTCCTGTATCAATGGCTTTTCTAAAGTCTTTATTTAAACAATACGCCTTAAATAAATCAGCTGAAGATATTGTGAACGATTGATTATCCGTCATGGCTGATGCATCAAATGAAAATGGAGTAACATATTGTCCATTAACATATGTAAATGCACCATCAACTTTTGCAAAGCCCATTTCTCTTATTCGCATCTTAACTGCCTGTTTTGATAATCCATAGAAATCAGCTAATTCTGAAATCATTTCCTCGATTTGATAACCATCCGTACCATCAAAATGAATGTGGTATTTTTCTACGAGTTCTGAAATTTTTATTTTTGCTGTATTTGTTGGCATCAAGATATGTGGAGCAACTCCATTAGCTTGCCACTCCATCCAATCCACAGCCTTCCACTTTTCTGAATCTTTTGCATTGCTACCTATAGAACACTGTATTATTTTCCCTAATTCATCATTTGCTCCAAGCATCTTCATCAAAGCATGATACGGTTGATGCCTATACCAATGGAAGCACTCATGCGCAATGGTAAAGTTCACAGTACCTAATGTTCGTTCATAATATACACGAGGATCTATCAAAACTGTTCCACGTTTGGCATTTCTGATAACAATGTTCTTGTTTTTATCCTTAATATTGCCGTCTTCAAAAACAACCAAACCAAAAATATCAAGTTCTGATGAAAGCAACGAATCTTCTATAATCGAAAGACCCATATCATCTGCAATTTTTCTAATAGGAACAGCTACCGGTTCCTGTAAAGCCAAAGGATAATATTTCTCCAGGAATTTTGTAGCTTCATTTTCAAAAGCATCTCTTGCAATAATCGGTACCAATTCACCGGAATACTTGTCATTATCTGAATCTTCCTGTTGCTCACATTCATTAATATTTATAATTTCAAAATCTGTTAGTTCCACGCCTAAAAGAACTTTACACCTTACATCAATCCATTTTTCAGTAAACGAAACCCTGCCCGTTGAAGATATAGAATGTTCGATATCACAACTAACGATTACAGAAAAGCTAATCGCACCATCATCTACCTGTTCAATATGGACTACATTTTGGATTTCAATGTCTGATAGTGTAGCTTTATTCTCTTTCACTTTTTCCGTCATATAATCAAGAACAGCGTCTTTTATCTCATCATATCTTCTTTGGTCGATCAATTTTTGCAAAGGACTCTCATCCTGAGCATCATAATAGTCTAGTCTTGAATCATTCAATTCTTTTCGTACTGCTCTCCAGTTTTTCATATACATGTCCATATATGCAATAAATGTCGAATTATGTGTACGTTCCCTCAGATGAATCAATTCATGTAAAATAACATATTCTAAACATTCAATAGGTTTCTGGGCCAACTGTAGATTAAACCACAGCTTCTTTTTTTCAGTGTTGCAGGTTCCCCAACGCGTAACCATATATTTTGTTTGCCACGACTCACAGTGAAGCTCAGTAATTTGTTCCCATTTAGGAAGAAGTCTTTCTATCTCAACTTTTAGTAAGCTACGATACTGTTCACGCACATAGTTTTCTCGTTGCTTAACCGTACTATCTTCTCTCATTGAGAGAATTACTTTATCTCCTTGAATTTCAAAGCTGTTCTTTTGAGCATCTGGTACAAAGGATAAGTAATACTGTTTGCCCCAGATGTACATAGTTTCACCGCTAACATACTGTCGCTTAGCACTTCTTGGTTGTTGCTGGAACTTCTCAATTTGTTTTTTTATCCAACTGAGATTGGTTCGAGCATACACCTCGATTGCCTTATCATCCATTGATAATGGTGCCGAAATAACAACATGTCCATCAGGCGGTTTTATCTGAAGGTGCATATTCTTAATATTCTTTTTTTGAATATCAATCGGTATGCCCGAAATCACAATTCTCATCTATTAATATTCCTCCTGCTTCTCAATAATCTTATACAGACGTTCAACCTCTGCATCATCATTGAGAATTGCAAACAACGCTCTCTTGATTCTTCTTTCCTTGATTGAATCCCCACGAAAACCACTCATTTTACTATCCATAACAGCTTTATGAAGTTCAATAGCCAACACTTCATCCCCGCCTACATTATCATATAATGCTTGCATGGCCTTACTATGTCTCACGCTTTCAGGATAGTCTTCATTTTCTTCCGGATGGTCAACATTCTTTGCGAGTTTAATATATTCATCAAGCAGTTCCTTATAGGACAAAACGCCCTTCTGTCTATCTTGAATCAGTTTATCCAAAATCGCTGACATCTTTTCATAGTATTTTGGATTTACAGTTACCTTTTCTACCATTTTACGACGGATATTGTTTTCAATTGCTTCCGCCGCACCTTCTTTCTGACCAGAAGGCGTATCTTCTCCGGTCATCGTTTCACCTTGATCCATTACGAAATCGAGAAGCGTTAGGTCATCAAATTCACCAATTTTGATACTATCAGAAGCCATGATGTAATTATCAATAAGTTTTCGCATATCCGGTTCATATGCCTTAAAATCTAAGAAGTCGCCGCTCTTATTTCCAATAGTTTGCTTTAACTCAATATAGAAATGTACTTTATTCTCATAAGCATTAAGTTCTGTTGCAGAACAAATATTAACCATATACTGCTTTGCTTCAGCATAAGCACGAACTAGACTGCTTACGAGTTTATATAATTTTTCACGAAGGCGAGCATAGATTTCATCCATGTCTTCGCTCATGCCGGAAACGCCGCAGAAATAGTGAAGATACTGCAAATCTTCTCTCGGAGCTTCGACACCCTCACATAATTCTTCTAGCTCTTCGTAAATATCTTTGAAATGTTTAACAGCCTCATCACCTCTGTCTTTAAGAAGTCCATCTACATCTTCAGGTGCATAGTTCTCAAATGCTCCAGATGTGTACTTATCCATAGCATTTTTTAAATTTCCAAAAAGCTGCTTGTAATCCACAATATAACCAAATTCCTTGGTATCACCATCCAGTCTATTTACACGACAGATCGCTTGGAATAAACCGTGGTCTTGCATGCTCTTATCAATATAAAGATATGTACAAGGAGGTGCATCAAATCCTGTGAGAAGCTTATCAACTACAATAAGCAACTTCATATTTGCAGGTTCATTGACAAACTTTTCCTTTACCTCTTTCTCAAAATCTTCCACTTTCTTTTGAATTGAAACTTTCTCCGGAAGGTTGTCAGGGTCAAAGCCTAACATGCGAAGATAAATCTCGTATTTTTCAAAAGTCTCTGTTTCGTCATCAGCACTTACAGTGTCTGTTCTGAGGTCTCCTGCTTGTGGTGTGTAGGATGAAATGATTGCACATTTCTTAAACCCACGCTGCTGGAAGATTTCATAATACTTACATGCAGTATAAATAGAATCAGCTACAAGAATAGCATTTCCATTACCATCCATCAGACGAGGCTTCAAGTCGAAATCCTGAATGATGTCCCAAGCAACACGCTCAAGTCTTGAACGTGAGCTATAAATCTTCTGCATGCTTGCCCATTTCTCTTTCAGTTTTGCCTTTGCTCTGCTTGAAAGAGTACGAGTCTTAACATCAAACCACTGGTCAATTCTATCATGGGCTGTAATATCCTGCGGAATATCTCTATATTCATATCTCAAATCCAGTACAACACCATCTTTAACCGCTTCATTGTACTTATAGCTATGGATGTATGTTCCAAAAACTTCGATACTTGTCTTCTTATCTTTCTTTAATAATGGTGTACCAGTGAAACCAATAAAGATAGCTTCCGGCATAATTGCCTGCATTGCTGCATGTAATTTACCAGACTGAGTTCTGTGACACTCATCTACAAATACAAAAATTTTACCCTTAGCCTTAAAATCTGCAGGGAGTGCTTTTTTCAACGCATCAATATACTTATCATAATCAGATTCTGTGGCTTCACCACCACGACGGCCAAACTTATGCACCAATGAACACAACAATGAATCATCATAAGAATTTAATTTCTGAAGCAAGTCATCGCAACTCTTGGTTCTGGTAATCTTTTCATCAACACCGATATAAGTTTTTTCAATCTGTTCATCCAGCTCGTCTCGGTCTGTAACGATAAGCACACGAGGATTCTCTTCTTCACAATTTGCAAGAATCCATTTTGAAAGCCAGACCATAGTAAGTGTTTTTCCACTACCTTGAGTATGCCAAATAATACCGCCGCGCTGTTTTGCCAATCGCCTTTGTGTACGCTTGATACCATAGAACTGGTTGTATCGGCACACCTTCTTGATTCCCTTGTCATACACAACAAAGTTTTCAATAAGGTCAATAAAACGCTTTTTATCAAACATCTGGTAAATCTGCTGTAAAAGAAGGTTGTCCAGTTTTTCGCAATAAGCCATGATGCGTGCATCCTCTGGGTCACGCTCATCCTCATTTTCATGGAATCCATCCGGTTTCCATTCCATATAATATTTCTCTTTGGTCTGAATCGTTCCATATCGCAAACCTTCTATTTCATTACCGGCCATACAAAACTGCATCGTCGTAAAGAATGGAGCGATAAATCCATCTTTCTGATTTGTCAAATTCTGACGAATACCATTAGAAACAGATACACTACTTTTCTTCAATTCAATGACCGCCATCGCAATACCATTCACATAAATTACAAGGTCTGGTCTTTTTTCCTGACGACCAACTACTGTAACTTCCTCGGCAATCGCAAAGTCGTTATTTGTAGGTGTTTCCACATCCATGAAATAAACCGTCTTTGGTGCTCCATCGGCTGTTTCCTTTACCTTGGCACCATACTTCAAAAGAGAATAGACTCTATGATTTGCATCGTACAAACCATGTGTCATATCATCTGCTGCTTTTACCAGTTCAGAAACAGCTCCGTCAATCAATTTCTGGCTGTAACCGCTAAGGCGCAAGTACGCACGAAGACGGTCTTCACGGATGTTCTTGTTTGCGGCATCTTTTAAATTGCCTACGTATTCATAATCAAGGATATCTCTATCCTTAAAGAAGCTAACCACACGATCTTGGGTAGCTCTTTCTGTGTCGCCAATACTCATGCGTACATTCCTCCTAAACTAATCGTATTTTTCCTGTAAGCAAGTCGCTCATCATACCTTTTTTAATATTCGAATATTTATCACACTTACACTGATGAAGAGTGATGAGGTGGTCGAGATTGAAAAATGTATCCGCTATTTTTTCTTGTTCATTCAAATCTTTTGGCAATCTGATTTCAACTGATGCTAACGATTTTTGACTTACTCCCTTTGCTGTTCCACCGCTGGAAAGTGCTGTCAAATCTGCGAATACAGTTGGTGTTCTTAGAACAGTAGCTAGGAAGTTTTCTGTTATAAGCTTGTCTTTAACATCAAAGGCTATAGTTCTTTGACTAAGTATATAATGCCTATTATCAGGCACTTGAGCAACATTTCCCATAGGTGCCTCTGTGGTAAAAAGGACCTGCCCTTTATGTAATTCATTGCCAGTCATCCACTTATCGTACAGCTCCTGATTTCCATAATGAACATCCTGATTAAAGTCAATATATCCATTTTTAACGTTAAAAGCAGATAATGCCAAATAACCTTCTTCACTCCAATCCATCCCCAGTTTTTTTGGTGTTCTGCCTCTGAAATCGGTTATCTTTTGAATACAGTCAAGTAACTTACGCTGTTCCCAAGCTTCAGTAAATCCTGGCAAACGCATTTCTGGAACTGTGTCATCCTTTTGTGGAAACATTTTCGATAAACATCCATTTTTAACAAGCTTTATCTTATTTACAACTTTTGTTTCTGCTGTCATTAATAACTGTATTTTATTTAATGATTGTACTATTTTCTTCTGTTCATCAAATGGAGGTACCAATATCAGCGTCTCTGAAATAGCTCCTTTTGATATTGATGACACTTTTATACCTGTTATATATGGCAATATTTGATTGTGAAATAAATCGGAATTCATGTAATATCCTAACCACCCCGGAGCAAACTCACCTTTTTTCACTCTACATGGAATGGTATGAAGTCCTGCAACAAGTTTACTATCACCGAGATTCTGTACTTCAATAACTTTTCCAACAGTTTCGTCCTCTGCCGTATCTGCAACAACAATGTCACCGTCCTGAAGTAATTGAGTCGATGAGGATAACAGAGATAACTCATTTACGTATGGAATTTCTTCTTCGTTACAATCCAATACTTCCGGAAACTTTGTTAAAATATCACCATAATGAATATTTCTTACAGCACCACCACGATTGTTTAAATTTTCACGTGACAAAGTATTATTGGATATCACCCTAAACGTTTCGTCAAATGTTTGGAGTTCCCAGTCTACTGGAATATCACCAATCTCCGTATGTTTTAATTCTCTTACCATTTGAAGCCCATCCTCTCCAGATGACTCTTGACCTTTGCCTCATAGTCAGCAGTCTGCTTCATAAGATCAGGAAGAGTATTTTCATAACGTTTAGAAAGTTCAATAATGCGGTCTGCAAGCTGATGGGAGATTGCTGCATACAAATCATTAATACCTGTACCGATGGTGTAATACCATTTTTTATTTACCAGTAAATCTATGATTTCATCGTCTGTTAAAGTTGCATATCTCTCACGAGCCTTCTCGTCAAGTTCTTTATCCATCTCCTTGATAAGCTTTGTTGATCCTTCGGACTTCTTAGCTAATTCAAACGCAGCTTTCAACTCTGCATAATCATCTGCATATGCTTCCGGAGCTGGTGCTTCTGCGCGTGCCATTGCCAATGCATATGCAACGGATGTCTTTGTCACAGTACCTTTTTCTGTATAAGCCACTTCGAGAATAATATTGTTACTAATATAATCCACATACTCCTTTTTCTTCATAGGAAGCATGCCCTGTAATTTGACTAGTCCATCAATCAGTGGAGTATGAACATGGCTCATGATTTCATCCATCTTTTCTTGGATATCCTTGCTCTTAACTTTTCCACCTTCAGCCACATCGGACAAAACGGAATCCTCTGCAGATTCTTCAACTAAAGACATAAGGCGAGAATCTGTTTCTACAACAAAATCAACAAGGTCATCCATCGCTTTTTTCTCTTCCGGGAAAAGTTCGGAAATAATAAGCGCTTTGGGAATAAGTTTTCCTTCCCATCCTGCAACTTTCAATTCCGGATTCCCATCATCATCTTTTTTCTTTGTTTCTTTCATAATGTTTTCTGTTTCTCTTGCAACGCCATAACCAGCTTCGTCGGAGATAATCATAGAAACATCATCACTAAGCACTTCATTCCAGTAAGCAAGAAGTACCTGATATACATCATATTTATTAATAAGTGAAAGGCTCTCAAACTCTTTCAATATAGCTTGAGCCAATTCAATAATCAGTTCTTTTGCAGACACGCCAGCCTTCAAATTCTTAAGTTTAGAATCTGCGTAAGACTTCCAACTTGCGAATGCTTCATCAATCATTTCTCCATAAACAGCAAATTCTGCGTTAGAGTATGTTGTCTGACGAATCACATCTTCTTCTACATTCAGCTTATAGTATCCTTCACTAAACACACCAAAAAGTTCATTCTTCAGAGTCGGGAATGCAGTCCAGAAACGTTCTAGTGCATCAATATCCGCTGCTGGTATACCACCATGAATATGCGCATAGATATCCTGAATATCTTCCGGGTCAGAAGAATCAATGTAGCGAGAAATATTTAAGTTGTACCCATTCTTTTCCTTAATTTCTTTGTTTGGTACAAAACGAGCATATTTAGGATCTGTTGTAATCTGCTCATTAAAAGTAGTTACAATACGATAAATATCCTGTTCACGGAGTCTGTTCTTGCTTCCATCTTTTACATAGCCCTTGCCTGCATCAATCATAAATATACCAGCGCGGTTTTCCGCACCTTCTTTATCAATTACGAGAATGCAAGCAGGAATACCCGTTCCGTAAAATAAGTTCGGAGGCAAGCTGATAATTCCTTTAATCCAGCCTTTATCAACAATTGTCTGTCTGATAGTTGCTTCAGCATTTCCTCTAAACAATACTCCATGAGGAAGAATTACTGCTGCTTTACCAGTAGACTTCAGGGTTTTCAAAATATGCATTAACCAAGCGTAATCACCATTCTTTTCAGGTGGTCTATCCCCATATCCAGAAAATCGCCCAAACTCTTTTAATCCATCGGACCAGTTTTTAAGAGAGAATGGAGGGTTTGCCACAATATAATCAAATCGCTCAAGTTCTGATGGGTTATCAGTTTTTATAAACTGAGGATCTGAGAATGTGTTTCCTGCCATAATTCTAATTGTAGCTTTGTTATGAAGAACCGCATTCATCTTTGCCAAACCAGCTGTAGAACCATCTTTTTCCTGACCATAGCCTGAAATTTCAAAAGGAGCTTCTACTAATGCTCTGATTAACAAAGATCCACTTCCACAAGCCGGATCACATACGGTTGCATCATGGTCTGTACACTTATCGATACCGATAATTTTTGCAAGAATTCGAGATACCTCTGCCGGAGTGTAGAATTGTCCCTTACTCTTTCCACTTTCAGACGCAAAGTTACGCATCAAATATTCGTAAGCGTCACCAATAATATCGTCGCCTTCTACTTTGTTCTTTGAAAAATCAAGTTCAGGACGCTGAAAAATTGCAATAAGCTTAGTAAGCTTATCAACCATCTCTTTGTCTTTACCTATTTTTGCTTCATCATTAAAATGAGCAATATCTATAACGCCCTTCAACCCTTCGTTTACTTCAGCTAGGCGAGCTATAATCTTATCTATACCTTCACCAATGTTCTTCTTATTTTTAAGTGCTATAAAGTCATCAAAAGAACAGCCTGTTCTTTTCTCGGGGTCAGGATTCGGATCATTTGCCTTATCAAAAACAGTCAAATCTCCGTATTTCTGTCCTTTGTATTTATCAGTTACATACTTCATAAATAAAAGTGTAAGTATGTAATCCTTATATTGTGATGCATCCATGCCTCCGCGCAATGCATCGCAGCTCGCCCAAAGGGAGCTATATAGCTCTGTTTTCTTTACTGCCATTGCCAGAATCTCCTTGTATTTTATTTACTGTCTCAATTACTCGATAGCGCTTTTTCCACTTTTAACCCACACATCAAGTTCAGAACATTTAAACTTCCATTGCTTCCCGATTTTGTGTGCTGGTATTCCTTTATCATTACGTATCCATCCTCGGAGCGTCACTGGCTTGACACCTAGGTATTCAGCAGCTTCTTCAATGTTTATCCATTTATCATTCAACTTATCTTCCATATTTCACCTCTCGAAGTTACGTATAGATATAATTATCCAATAATATTATAGTCATTTTCGCCAGCAAAAACAAGTAGTTTCTTGTTATTTGCTTATATTTGTTATTATTTTTCTTAGAAAATTTACTATTCGTTCATATTTGTTTTTTTGGTAGCCGGACATGTATATGTCCGGTCTTTTCTTTTGTAAATCCAGGATTTTCAATCATTATCCGTTCCATCAATCATCTCATTATTCCTAAAAACGGACATAGGCATGTCTGAGGTTTTTATTTTGAAATCTGGCATATTTAAGATAGTTATTAAAAACTCGTCTCGGACAAGACGTTAACCAGTCTGACTTCTTCATCAACTCACCATCTCCGTGGCCACGTGGTGTGTTCGTAGTTGATGAACAAGAGAACATATCAATAGAGTGCCAGCTTACGAACGGCTGGTCACCGGAAAGAAGCGGAGTTATCCGCATGAGGTGACCATCTTATGAAAAACACTGGCAGCCATAACAGTTATCTCCGCTTCAAATATGAAGCCAACGGAGGTAAAAATTATGGCAAACAAAGACAATCAGAGTAAACAGTATCGTATCTACGTCAAAGAATCAAAAAACTGGGTGGACGTAAACAAGGAGTTCTACACGAACTACTACCGTGAAATCAACACCTACCGTAAGCGTCAACAGGAACATGGTCGTTGTATCTGCCCTGCAAGCAAGCGCTACTTATGCGACATGGATTGCTTCACCTGTCCTTATGCCAAAGCTGGCGACCAGCTTTCCCTCGACAACACCGTGAATGACGGCGACGGAAACGAAAAGAGCTGGCTCGACGATGTTCCAGATGAATCTGCAGCTATCGCTGAAGTATTAGAGGATGCAGAACTTCTTCACGCTCTCTATGCAAAGTTGAACGAGCTGAACCCGGAAGGTCGTCTTATCTGCCAGCTTGTTATGGAAGGAAAATCGGAGCGTGACTGTGGCAAGGAAATGGGGCTCTCTCGCAATACCTTTGTATATCGTAGGGACAAGCTGTTCCAGAAGCTTCGCTCCGAGCTTAAGGACTACATCTAATATGAATGGTAGTCCTCTGATTTTTCAGGAGACGATTTTTCTTTTCAAAAAAATTTCTTATATTTTTCGGCCAAACGGCCATCTCACCTCCATTGAGTAGTGTAAGGCGAAACAAAGCGACCTACAGAAAGTGAGGTGAACATCGTGAATCGGACTTTTCACAACAGAAGCGGCACTGACGCAGAAATGATTGCAACTCTCACTGCAATCAGTCAGGTATCCGCAAGAATGGCGAAGAATCTCAGAATCATCGCCGCACACAGACAATCCGAGGAAGGAGGAACAGTAAATGTCAAAAATGAACGATATGGCTATGACCATCGAAGAACTGAG
Source organism: Blautia sp. 210820-DFI.6.14 (assembly GCF_020558815.1). Taxonomy (NCBI): domain Bacteria; kingdom Bacillati; phylum Bacillota; class Clostridia; order Lachnospirales; family Lachnospiraceae; genus Blautia; species Blautia sp. 210820-DFI.6.14. The sequence goes on along the minus strand of NZ_JAJCKS010000006.1, from coordinate 46,119 downwards.
AAATGCTGCCACTGCTATTAACGATACAGCAAACTGGCTCGCACAGCAGTTTGGAGGAACACCTGAAACCGCTGAAAAAGCAGAAGTCCCTGCTGCTCCTGCGAAACCTGCACTGTCCCTTGAGGAGGTTCGAGCTGTTCTGGCTGATAAATCTCGTGCCGGACATACAGCTGAAATTCGAGAACTTCTTAAAAAGTACGGTGCAAGCAAGTTGTCACTCGTAGACCCAAAACATTATGAAGCCCTGCTTAGGGAAGCGGAGGTGCTCTAATATACCACCTAAAGGACATGCAATCCTCTCGGCATCCTCTTCTGACCGCTGGCTCCACTGCCCACCGTCAGCAAGGCTCTGCGAAACCTATGAGGATAAAGGCAGCAACTATGCTACAGAAGGCACAGATGCCCACTCCCTTTGTGAGTATAAGCTCCGAAAGGCACTCGGTATGGAAGCCACAGACCCTACCAAAAATCTCGACTGGTACAACGCTGAGATGGAGGATTGTGCTACCGGCTATGCCAGTTTCATCATGGAGCCTTTGGAAGAGGCCAAACAGACCTGCTCCTGCCCTGTTGTTCTGATTGAGCAGCGAGTGGACTTCTCCCGTTGGGTAGAACAAGGCTTCGGAACATCTGATGCCATTCTCATCAGCGACGGTACCATGCACGTAATTGACTACAAGCACGGTCTTGGAATTCTCGTATCCGCTGAAGACAATTCGCAGATGAAGTGTTACGCCCTTGGCGCTCTGGAGCTCTTCGATGACATCTATGATATCGATACGGTCAGCATGACCATCTACCAGCCCAGACGTCAGAACATTTCTACCTGCGAAGTCAGCAAGGATGACCTGTATCAATGGGCCGATGAAGTTCTGAAGCCTACCGCAGACCTTGCCTTTGCCGGTGATGAAAATTTCCTGTGTGGTGAATGGTGTGGATTCTGCAAGACAAAGCATGAATGCCGAGCCAGAGCTGAAGCCAATCTTCTACTCGCACAGCATGATTTCAAGCTGCCGCCACTGCTCACGGGTTCGGAAATCGAAGTCATCCTCTCCCGTGTCGACGAACTGATCTCTTGGGCAGGTGACATCAAGGAGTATGCCTCCAGCAGGCAATCAGCGGTAAAGAATGGACCGGCTGGAAGCTGATCGAGGGTCGCTCCAACCGCAGATACACCAGCGAAGATGCCGTGTCGAAAGCTGTAGAAGCTGCTGGTTTTGACCCTTATGAAAAGAAGCTGCTTGGCATCACAGCCATGCAAAAGCTGCTCGGTAAGTCTCGCTTCGAAGAGCTCCTTGCAGCCTATATTGAAAAGCCACAATGCAAACCTACTCTTGTGCCGGAGAGCGATAAGCGCCCGGCAATGAACACAGCAAAAAATGATTTTATGGAGGAATACGACAATGAGTAAGAATGTAAAAATGACAAATCCCATGAAGGTTATCACCGGTCCTAACACACGCTGGAGCTACGCCAACGTCTGGGAACCGAAGTCCATCAACGGTGGCACTCCGAAGTATAGTGTCAGCCTGATTATCCCGAAGTCCGACACAAAGACTGTCGCAAAGATTGAAGCTGCTATCGAGGCTGCATATCGTGAAGGTGAATCCAAGCTCAAAGGCAACGGCAAGTCTGTACCAGCTCTTTCCGTACTTAAGACTCCTCTTCGTGACGGAGATCTTGAAAGACCGGACGACCCTGCTTACGCTGGCAACTACTTTGTAAATGCCAATGCGACCTCTGCTCCGGGCATCGTAGATGCAGACCGCAATCCTATCCTCACTCGTTCTGAGGTTTACTCTGGAGTCTACGGTCGTGCCAGCATCAGCTTCTACGCTTTCAACAGCTCTGGTAATAAGGGCATCGCCTGTGGTCTTAACAATCTACAGAAGATTCGTGATGGCGAGCCTCTTGGTGGTAAAGCATCTGCTGAATCCGACTTTGCAACTGATGACGATGATGATTTTCTTGATTAATGGAGGTGACAAACTATGGAGACAATCATGATTAGTACAATCCTTGTAAACATCTGTATCGCCTGCTTCGCGTGTGTTGGTCTTACTACTGCAATCTCTATGATTCAGAGTATCATCAATGATCACAAACGCGAAAAGCGTGAACAGGAAAAGGACAAGCGTGATCTCGAATACCATGAAAAACGTATGAAGGACTTTAAGTAATCTATCAACCTGCTGGCGGTGGTTTTGCTGCCGCCAGCACATCTTTCGACAAAAGGAGACAATCTATGAATGAATTTGCGGAAATCTTAAATCTATTTATTGCTAACGTCATCGCATACACCTTTTTTGTAGCGGTATATGGCTTCATCATTTATAACGTAGGGAAAATTATTCTCTATCTTATCCGCTATGCGGTATACCACATCCGCCGTGACATCAATAAATACAAATCCAATAAAGATAAACAGTAACACGGCAGGCGGCAGGGATTTCTCTGCTGCCTGTTTTGTAGAAAGGACAATCTCATGAAAACACTTCGCTGGATGATGGACAACATCTATATCCGCACTGATCCAGCTGGCAATATAAAGGCAGGCAAAGAGAAAAATCCACAGAAAAAATCGACGGAGCTGTTGCCACCATCATGGGCCTTGACCGTTCGATCCGCTGTGGAAACAATACTGGTGCTTCTGTCTACGATGACAGAGGAATCTTATTCATATAAAAATGGAGCTCTTGTTTTTACACAAAAAGCTCCATTACTGTTTATTTATTTGAATTTATGATTTCCTTGATATCTCGACCACCGTAGAATATTCGTGCTACTGTAACTGTCCTTTTCTCGTCATCAACCAGATAATACACAATAAAGTTGTCTACCGGAAGCTGATGCATTTTCATCGAATGCCAAGGCTCCCAGTCAACTAACGCATAGCGAGCTGGCATGAAATCCAATGAACGAACCTCTTTTCGGATACGGCTCAGCTGAGCAGAAGCAGTCTCCGGAACAAGGAGTTCATTCGCAATGTACGAATAGATTTCACGTAAGTCATCAAGTGCATCTACAGAATAGCCGACTTTATAGCTATCTGTCATATGCCAAACTCCTTTGCAAGTGCCGCATCGACTTCATCTGCAGAATATACCTTTCCTGCTTTGATGGAATCAACACCCTTCTGGAGTTCTGCATCAAGCTGTTCTCTGGTCATTGCACCAACAGCTAATGGCTTAGAAGAAGGAAGTTTCAGTTCAAACGGCATACCCTTCTTCAGTACAATTTGACTATAAAGCATCTGAATTGCACTGGATGGAGAAATGCCAAGCTGAGAAAGAATACTCTCAGCATTATCCTTGAGATTAGTATCTATTCTTGCATAAACAGCGGATGTATTTGCCATAGTATCGCCTCCTTTTTCTTTATTATATTCGCTTTTGCTTGCAATTGCAAGCATTTGCATAGATCATTTTATGACGAAACTTTGAATTTTATACGCCCTTTGCGGCAGAAAGGAATATTTATGAGATTTTTATCAGGACTGTTTCACTCAAGAGACAAGCCCACCAACAGCACCAATGGCAATGCCTATCGCTTTCTCTTTGATGGAAGCAACTCCGGCAAAGCCGTCAATGAAAGAAGCGCCATGCAGATGACTGCAGTCTATGCCTGCGTCAGGATTCTTTCGAAGTCCATCGCTGGGCTTCCGGTCCATGTTTATAAGTATACTGACTCCGGTAGTAAAGAAAAGGCAATCAAGCATCCTCTGTATCGACTAATTCACGATGAGCCAAATCTGTGGATCGGCGATGCCATGCTCCAGAAAACCTACACAACTGACTTTCTGAACAAAATCAGAGTCAAAAACAACGGTCTCGTCCCTCAGTACTATGTAGAAGGTAACCACGAAACTATTATTCCGAAGGAAATCTACTTACAGGTTCAAAAAGAGTTGATCCGCAGGCGAGTAGTTAAAACCAGTGCCAACGGCAAGAAACGTAGCTACAGCTGCAATCACTGCTTCTCCCAAATCATCATCTGCGGAGAATGCGGCGAAATGTTCCGAAGGCCCCGCTGAAACAATCGTGAAGTTAAATCTATCGTCTGGCGCTGCATCAGCAGGCTGGAATCTACCGGATTGGAATGCCACGCCAGAACCATTAACGAACTGATCCTTCAGGATGCTGTCGTCAAGGCAATCAACCAGATGCTTGGAGACAAAAGTAGCTATCAGGCACAGCTACAGCTCAACATTGCCTCAGTCATCCGAGCTTCACAGGCGACCTCCGTTGAAAACATCGACGAGAAGCTAATGGCCTTGCAGCAGGAACTCATCCAGAAAGCCCAGAGCAAAGAAGCCTATGACGAAATTGCTGATGAAATATTCAGGCTTCGAAAACTGCGCCAGCAAACCACCGTCGACACTGCCGCAAGAGACGAGCAAATAAAGCGAATCAACGACCTGCAGGATTATATCGCACAGCAGACTACTCACCCCATCGAATTTGACGAATCGCTGGTGCGACGCTGGATCAAACAGATAACCATCTGGGACGACCACATCACTGTCGAACTAAAATCCGGTGTTAGTATTGATGTTGACGCATAAATCCCATAGACGCACGAAGGCTCCTCACCACTGGATAGTTTCCGGTGATGGGGAGTCTTTTGTTACAACGCAAAGTTTAAATGAAACAATTCATTTATAGCATTTCTAATATTTGTATCCTCTATCCTGTAATGTTTCATCTGCATAGCATAAACAACATATTCTAAGTACATTAAATCCAAAAGAGCAAGTCCAATAAAATCCTTATCCAAATCCCCGTGAGCAAAATGATTTCTCTGACTTGATAATCTCTCTCCCATTGAAGAATATATTAACTCTTCTCCATTAAGACTATACAAATGCTTACCAAAATTTCCTATAATCGAATCAAAATCCTCTCCTATTTTCACTAACTCTGTTTGCAGAGAATCCGACCTAATAAGTTTACTTAGAAATTTATATTTATTTTTCAATTTACCTGTGCTAGAATCAATTAATTTTTGTAGTGCCTCTATCGCCTCGTTTTCAATTAGAATTGTAGTTTCCTTCTTTGGAACACCATTCGGATAGGTTCTATGAAATTCCCATTCAAATGCAGCTGTTATCATAATAAATCTTGATGCATCAATATGTCTTCCATCTTCGCATGTCTTAGGCAAATGTCTTATATACAAACTATCGCTGGCAATATCCGTTAATATCTGGCCCTCATGTCCAGATATCATACTCTGCTTAATACATCTATTTTGTTTTAACGCAGATAATTCTTCATCTGTATCCTGATTCATCATTGTTAATGTTCCCAAAGATTGATATTTTCCATCCTGGTTTTTTGAAGAAACTACTGCTGGTCTCATGCAAATATTTTTTCTTAGCATAAAAATGAAATAAAGTCTTTAGCGATAAACCAAAGTCTGACAAGAAATTCATAATCATCCGTTTCATCAAACTCAAACAACATTGATGATTCTAATAAAATAGGTGGTTCTAGAATCTTTGTGCTAAATTTTCTTGAAACATTAAACTGTACACTTACTTTCTTTTCATCTACTTCGAATTCTTGTGGCGTTGTACTTGTTATATCAAATTTTTTCGTCGTGATTGGAAATACACCATCATTACTCACAGTGGATGGATTAAACGAAAAATCGAATGACTGATTAACCGGATGAATAATATTAATTTCTGGGCCTAGAAATGATATTCTTCCGAATTTTTCTTTGCCAGTACTGCATTCTAAATAACCGATTACCTGAACAATTAACACTAAATTATTACTGCTGATATTAGCATTCTTCTGTGTAAAGAATACAACCCGTTTTCCATTTTCATGACAACGTCCTATCAGAAACGATTCTTCCATTTTTAAATCCGTATTAGAAATAAATGTACCCTTAGCGATCGGCGTCATAAGCCATTCAGTTTCAATCTTTTTTACATTTTCAGTTGTTGGAATTAAGCGCAAATCTTCTCCATTAAACACAAAAGTAAACTCTATATTTTTATATTTAGTAACTCCCGTATAAATTCTAGTATCTTCCATCTTTATTCCCCCTGTCATCTATTCAACTGCCAAGTCTACCCCTTAGTATCGAGTGGCTTAAACTGCGGTCGGTTCTGACAACAATCCCAGTGCCACAACCTATGACATCTAATCCACAGCCTAAACCCTACCGCTATTCTCTGGCTACTCAATTTTTCTCCAGTCAGCCCCTAAAGTAGATATGTTTCCATATAAGAAAACCGGGCTTTCCGCAAGACTTCTCTGATGATACCAACCTCGCAAAAAGCCCGAAAATACGTCACTTTTCAGCACTTATTTATCTTTCCTTGACAGCAGGCACACAGTCTCGACGGTTGTTTCAGTTTCCAAGGGAAGTTCTTTCACTTCCTCGCCATCAACAGGCACAGGGAAATTGAATACAATCTTCTTTATCCAGCTTCCGTCTTTTCTCTTTTCCGGGAACATCTCAATTCGCTCGATAAAGGCCTTCATAAACTCCTTCTGCTCCGCTTCCGTTGCGGAATGGTAGACTTCATCAAATGCCAGCAACAAGCGATAGATATTGTCTCCGGAAATCTTCTCCTGCTGGATGCTGCGGATCTGACTTTGCAATTCGCCAATCTGAACTTCGATTTCCTCTATGGTGTCATACTGCTCATCATAGCGGCGCTGCAAGTCCAAAATCTTTCTGTCATAGTGGGCATCATTGATGTCCAAGGTATCCATCTGACGCTCCAAGCGGCTTTTCGTTCCAAAGGCTTGCTTTAGCTGCCCTTGCAGGACGGCGATCTGCTTTTCCATATCCTCTGTATCAACCGCTGTTCCGATTTTCGCTTGAATTGCTTCTACAAATCGGGGATTGTTGACCATAGCGGAAATAATCTTCGCCACAAATTTGTTGATCTCTGTCTGTTCGATATTCAGCCGGAAACTGCACTCATGCCCTGTCGGCGTAACTGTATTTTTGCAGTAGTAATAATACCGTGTTTTCTTGTCCTTGCTATGAGCCTTGGCAATATTGCCGTACATACTCTTTCCGCAGCATGGGCATTTCAAGATACCGGACAGGATGTGTGCGTGGTCTGGATTGTTGACCTTTTCCCGCTTAAAAGAATTGATCTTGCGCTTTTCCTGTGCCAGATACCAATCCTCTTCGGAAATGATAGCTTCGTGCTGTCCTTCATAAACCGGAAACTCCGACTGCTCAACCACGTGAATCTCGTTTCTTGTACCCTGTTTCTTTTCAGTTCTTCGTCTGCCGTAAGCAATCTTTCCCATATAAACAGGATTGTACAATACATTTTTCACAAAATCTCTTGAAAATCCCGGAATGGTATTATTCTGTCTTAGTTTCTTTACATAACCATTGCGGTTCAGATATTTTGCAACTCCTGCAACACCCTCGTTTGTATGAATATAACGATCATAGATTACTCGGATAACTTCCACTTCATCCTCTGCAATGACAAGGTTTCCGTTTTCCAGTTTGTATCCATAGGGAGCGAAACCGCCGTTCCATTTGCCTTCACGAGCCTTTTGCTCCCGTCCTGCCATTGTCTGTGTGCGGATATTTTCTCGCTCAATCTCTGCCACCGCAGACAGCACAGAGATCATCAGCTTTCCGGCATCCTTGGAGCTGTCAATGCCATCCTCCACGCAAATCAGGTTGACACCAAAATCCTGCATGAGCTGCAAAGAGTTCAGAACATCGGCTGCATTTCTGCCAAATCTGGAGAGCTTAAAGACAAGCACATAGGAAACGCCGTCTTTGCAGTCCTGGATGTCGTTCAGCATCCGTTGAAACTCCTGCCTCCCTTGGATGTTCTTGCCGGAAAATCCTTCGTCAGAATACTCCCCGGCAACGACCATATCCTCGTATGCCGCATACTTCCGCAGCTTGTCACGCTGGGCATCCAAGCTGTATCCGTCAACCTGCATCGAGGTGGACACTCTTGTATAAAGATAGCATTTAAGTTGTTTCTTTTTCAGAATCTCCACCTCCCTCATTCCTTCCTTTTACCATAAGTCCCTCGTTGCGGATATAATACTCCAAAAGCCACAGCACATAATCCGGTGCATGGCGGTTGTCCAATTCCCATTCAGTCATAGTCCGGTAAGGAATATGGACGAGCTTGCAAAAATCTTTCCGGTTCAGTCCTGTGCTTTCACGCAACTTAATAATTCTGTTTTTACAATCCATTCGTCTTTTCTCCAAAAAAGCAAAAATACACGTTGCGTACATATTATAGCATAGCCGCAACAAGTACGCAACGTGTAAATTGTAAATTTTTACGCAGCCTTATCCGTCAAAGGCTGCGCTTGCTTATCATCCTTGGAACACTCCACCGTTTGTGGAGTATCCTGCTCTAATTTATCCAAAACCTGATGCCCGTACTTCTGGAGCATCTGGCTCATAACATCCACACAGCGGTCAAATGCCGCATTATATTTCGCTTCCTCATAATATTTCTTCAATAGGCAATTCCTCCATCAAAGTTCCATATCCTGTCCACGCTTCTGGGCAGGGTGTTTGTGTTCCTGCGTTTCCTTTCCTCTGATGAGGATAGAATTGATAAAAGCCCGAACCTTTTCGGATGCGATTTCCAGTGCATCCAGAAAGGGTTGGGCTTTCTGTTTGAGTTCCATATATTTTTCGTTTACCGCTTCATACCGCTGCTTCCAGATGGAAACCGTCTTTTCTGCGGAAGCCAGTTTTTCTTTCAGACGCTTGTTGTCAGCATTGGCGATAATGCCATTGACCGCATAGCGTTTGAGTGTGTCGCATTCATCCGGTGTCAGCGTGATATTGTTTCCGAATGTGGCTTTTTTGCCCATTACTTCAATGTCCTGCACTGTCAGCGCAATGGTCTTTGCCGCCTTGGTTTCCTTTTGCAAAGATTCCAGTTTCTTTTTCTGTTTTGCTGTGGCAGCTTTGGCATCCTCCAAACTCTGCTCTGCCTGTGCTACCTGCCCGGCCACAGTTTCCAGCCGCTGCTGTTCTGCCTGCACCTTGAACTGGGTCACAGTCAGATGTTCCTCGGTGCTTCCACGTTCTCCACGCTCCAGATCGGTATATCCGGCAACTCGCATGAAATGGAAAAAGTCATCCTGCAACACACTGTAGGATGACCTCAAAATCTTTTTTCCTCTTGCGTTCAACATTGGATTACCGTCCTCGTCAAGCACCGGCTTGGACTCCCATTTCTTACTGCGGCTGACCTGTGTGATGACCTCCTTAACGGTTCCCCGGAGGGCTTCATCCTTGCATCGCTTCGACCAAAGTATCTGCTTTTCCACCACCGGGATATAAACCACATGAAGGTGGTAGTGGTACACATCTTCGCCCAAAGCTTCGGACATTGCTCGGTTGCGCTCATCGGCGTGCATCACAGCGGAGAGGATATACTGCTCACCACCTACGATCTCCGCAGCAGCTTTGTAGGCATCGGCATAAAACTGTTTCGCAAATTCATAGCCGCCATGATTGTAGAAATAAGCGGAATTCACATCAAATACCAACTCACCGTATTTGACGGCATCCGGTTTCAGACCTCTGGTGGAGATCACGCCGTCTTGTTCCATCTGCTCAAACATTTTTACATAATCGTCCGTGGGTGCTTTGAAATGGACGTTCAGAGAAGTGCGTTCCGGCACGATGTCCTGATTGCTGTAGCTGTCCTTTTCACGCTCATTGTGTTCCTGTACCTTCGCCACATCAGCCGGTGTTTCCAAGTCCTGATTTCTGGCTACGGTACGGTCTATTCCATCATTTCTTGCCATTGGATTTTTCCTTTCTTTGAGATTTGCAACAGCGGAAGGCTGGAGAACGGCACTTTTTCAAAGTGTAATAACCCACTATGACACTTTCATCCATACTGGCTGCAAAGTGCCGTGGGCTCTCCGAGGGCTCTCCCGAGGGGGAATGCGGTCACTGCGGTGACCTCTGCTGACCAAGGCGAAAATGTCTGCGCCTTTTCCCATGGTCAGCCCGTCTGCATGAAGCTGTTCTGTGTCAACTTCCTCTTGCAGCCGGTGTCCACAGACACTTTTTCAAAAGCCTGTGGACATAGAAACAGCCCGAACGAGAGGATGTGTGCTGTTTCTATAACAAGCGTTTCACGCTCTTTTGCTGCGTACATACGTACCAGCAATGGGATTTACTCGACCTGCCGCCATTCCTCCGGAATGTCCTCCGGTACGTACGTACACGGCGAATCTCCGTAAAACCCATTTATATGAGGTCGTGCAATGGCTTCCACTCCCATGAATCCCCAAACCCGCCGTCCAGCAGAGTTGGTGATGTTGTTGCAATGCTCCAGATTGAATTTTCTGGCATTGGCAATCATGGCGTCGCTGAAGCTGCGGGCTTTCAGCGGTGCAAGGGAGTTTTCCTCGCACCACATCCGGTAGATTTCATAGAAATCCTTGGAGCTGATGGACGCATCCGCTTTGCGCCGGATATATCCCTCTGATTCCATGAAATCAAAGATATTGTTGTTGTCACGCTTGACCGCTTCCCGATTTTCACGGATGCGGTCACTCTCCGTAAACTTAAAGTTGTTGGCAACAAGCCGCTGCAAGCCTTCAAATGCCCACAGGAAGATACCCTCGGCTTCAGCTTTCATCTTCTCTGCAAGATCAGGATCGTCAGCTCTGTCCACCTGCTTTTCCTTGGTGGTCAGCACAAGCTGTCTGCGATAAAATCCGTCGCTGCGGTCATACAAGGCTTGCAGATCACCGTTGCTGAATGCCAGCAATCGGGCGAACATCCAGCCCTGATAACTCTGCTTGCCTTTACGTTCCAAATCCATCTTGCCTTGTGCTGTCACGATGGATTTTACATAGTTGGTCTGGCGCAGAGCTTCCATCCGCATATCATCATCCACGCACAGGAGAATGTGTTCCAAATCGGCACGGGCGAAGCGGTTTTCAGAAATCTTGCCGATGCTGCCGTCTTTCATATTCGTGCCGAAGATGGTAGACAGTACCGCACCGATTTGAGATTTACCCTCGCCGCCGTTGCCTTTAATCACCATCATGCGCTGCCCCTTGTTGGAGGGAATCAGGCAATAGCCGATAAACTCCTGCAAAGTTGGAATGTCCTCGGCGTAAAGCAACCCATCCAGAAAGTTCAGCCAGATCACCGGCGCAGTAGCATCGGGATTGTAAGCAACCGGCAAACGGCTCCGCACGATAGCCGGTCTGCCCTCGGTAAATGTGCCGTTCAATAGCAGCGTACCGTTGGACAAATGAATCCGATCCTGCTCCGGTGGAAAGTCCGGCACTTGCGCTTCCAGTTTCAGCACTTCCAGAATGTTGGTGATCTTCCGGGGGATATTGTTTACGGCACAGAATTTCAGCTTGTCGTAAATCTCCCCACGCAGAGGAAGATCGTCCGTCACTCGACCATCGGGCGTGAAAAAAGCTCCGTTTGCGAAGATGATCCTGCGCTCTTGCAGAAATTCTTCACAAAACAGAGCTTCGTTGATGTTCTGCCCGTCAAACCACATGGGCAAGTTCATATCAGGCGTTTTCCGGTTCTTCGCCATGGTGCGCCACCTTCTTTTTCTTTTGTGCGGTATACTCTTGCAGAAAAGCAATTTTGCCGTCCTGCATCAGCTTGTCCACCAATGCCACCCGTTCTTCCAGATCACCCACCGTCAGCACATCTGCCATATATTCGATAGGACAGTGCATCTGGCAGGCTTCCACAAAACGGTCATCCAGAGCATCTTCCGGTGTCTTGGGAGCATAGCGCACTTTCCAATCTTCCAACAGATGCAAATAATCCGTCAGCACCCGGAAGCACAGCATTTCATCCTCCCGGAACTGACGGATATAGGGACGCTTCGGCTTGACCATAGCTGCGGCAGTGGGCGGTTTCGGGTCAAGCCCGAAGTCCAAAGCCAGCTTTTGCGCTGCTTCATAACTGCTCAGATTGAACAGCCTTGCCACAAGGTCGATCACATCCCCTTTGGCTCCGCAGCCGAAGCAGAAAAAATAGTCCTCATTCAGCTTCAAGCTCGGATGCCTGTCGTTGTGGAACGGGCAGCAAGCCATGCCGTTGTGGCTCACTTTCAGCCCGTAGTGTTCGGCGGCTTGCTTGACGCTGATTGCCGCCTTGATGGTTTCATAGATTGTCATAGAAAACCCTCCGTTCATAATATTCTGGAAAGCACGAAGCACCCGCCGTGATTGGCAGGTGCTTCGCTCCTTCTATTATGGTTATGACGGATTTTTCAAAAAACAGGCTAATGACAGGACAATCCTGTTTCAAAAAACAGGACAACTTATCTGAGGACGTAGATTTCTTCACATTTACATGATATAATTAGAAAAATGAAAAAACAGGACAGGAGGGCAAGCATGAATCAAGAATTGATGACATTGGATTTCTGGCAGGATACGGTCATATATGAGAGCAAAACATTTCCTGTCGGTACGCTTGCCTGTGATGCACTGAATGTTCCTGTGAATACCATTGCAAAAATAAACGAGCAATGCGAGAAAATCAATCTGCTGCTTGGAATATTAAACGCCGGACAGGATGCTTCTGCACTCTGTCCTATTGCAAAGGAAGCTGCTCTGACGATGCTCGATATTCTCAGTCAAACACCGCCGTTCTCCTATATGAATATCTCAAAGCACAGAGAACGGATTGAAAAAGTCTTTACTGTGGACAATGCGCTGAAATATGTGGAGTTTGCCATAAAAGCCGCAACCAATTCTTTGCAATTTGAAGAAATCCAGAACTTTACCGATGCGATGATGCTCCAACGCTATACCGCAGTTTTCGGGCATCTGGCATACTCCCTTGGGGAATACCAAACGGCCATGCTTGATTTTGCAGAAAAAACAGACGGCAACGAAGCAGACCGCACCGCAGAGGGTTTTGCAAAAATGTTCGGCAGCTATTTCCCGCCGGAGTTTTCCATCACGGAAGGCAATGCCTGGATGTCTACCCTGAACAATTCCGTTCAGTATGTATCCGTCATCCGTCCCGGCGAAAAAGTTGCGAAGCTGGTCAAGCGGATGCACTATGTATCCTTTGTAGGGATGTTCCGGTCTGATCTCTTTGAGGGCCTGTGTGTTGGTCATGCACCAAAGAAATGCAAAATCTGCGGCAAGTGGTTTCTGACCACCAACGCACGGCACACCAAATACTGTGGCGGCTATGCACCGGGGGACAAGCTGCACCGCACCTGTCGGCAGATCGGCAACCTGAAAGGCAGAGAACAACGGGAGCTTGCGGACGATCATCCGGTGAAACAGATTTATGAGAAACGGCTGAACACCATAAACCGCTATGTGAAGCGTGGTACTCTGGACGCTGATCTTGCAGAGGTTATGAAAAAGCTGGCAAAAGATAAGATGCTCCGGGCATTGAGCAATGTAGCCTATGCCAAGGGAGCTTATGAAAAAGAAATGGACCAGGCGGCTTTGAAAAAGGAAGCAAGTGCAAAAATATACAAAGAAAGGGACAAACATGAATAGAAAAGAACTTAGTCAGAATCATTGGAAATACTACTTAATGCTCGAAAAGCGTTTTGTTGAATCAATAGAGTTTGTAGAACTACATGAGGACAATTTTGATGCATTTTCTAACGGATATGCCCTCTTAATTCAAGCCATAGGGGCAGAGTTGGATACTGTATTCAAAGAGTTTTGCGGTTTCAATACAACGGATCGAAAAACGGTTGCAGACTATGCACAGTATATTTTGACCAACACACCGGATATAAAAAATCAAAAAATCAGTGTACAGGAATACGATATCGAAATACAACCGTTTATGAATTGGGATATTACCCAGCCCGCACAGTCGTTGCAATGGTGGGGAGCATTTACAGATGTCAAGCACAACCGCTATGAGCAGTTGAAGCAAGCAAAGCAGGAGAATGTACTAAATATCTTGGGAGCTTTGTATTTGATAGAAATGTTGTACTTGAAGAAAATCACTGATGGGACAGACGAATTTGATGTGTTTGATGAATCTTCCAACTTGTTTAGTTTGAAAAACTGGACTTCTAAGGCTGTGCCGCTGAGCCAAGCTTTTGCCGTGCTAAGTGATATGATGGACGACGAAAATAATACTACTAACAAAAAGTTCGATGCATAATTACTGTCGATATTGATAGAGAAAGAACCGAAAGGAGGTGCGCTATACTGAGTGATTTTTCATGGGACATGACCGGATACATACCAAAACACGCTGTCAATCCGCACGGTGACGGCATCATTCCTTATGCGGCAGAGCGCATCTTCCAACTGGAACCGGAGCCTCCAGCGGTGGGCAATCTGAACGAATATATCCTGTCTGCCTTGCAGGAAAAGAATTTGATATATTTCTCATTCTTCCTACACCACTACGAGCCGCAGCTTAACAAGCGCATCAAAGACTTTCTCGGTGTGGATGGCGGCGATCTGTATGACACAGACCGATTTATAGATATAAAGCTCTCCTGCCGGGAGCAAATGCTCCAAAAGCTGATGGACTATGACCTTGCCAAGGGTGCAGAGTATGCTACATACATTTTCCCGTTCATCCGGGATGCTATGCTCCGTTTTCGCATGGGCGAAGAAAAATGGTCGGTGTCCTCTCTGACCAATTACAAAATGGTGCGGTCAATGGCTTGGCTGTACCACAATACCAAGGATGCGGTCAACGAATTTTCCAAGAAATACAACTGCGATCTTGCCCTTGCGGAAGAATATCTGAAAGTTGTCCGTGGAATCCGCAATCAGCAGCCATTCTATGTGACAGACGAGAACGGCGAGGAAACAGGCGAGGATGTAGCCCTTGACGATAGCTGGAACTATACCGATATCCTCTGGAACGGCATACAGGCAGAAAAGGTGCAGCGGGCATTTGAGAAACTGAATTACCGGGAACAGACCTTGCTTGAAAAACGGTTAGCAATTTGCATGACCTGTGGGCGTGTCAGCTCATGGAAAGACCGCCCCACCTTTGAAGAACTGGCGGTTATGTTTGAGGGCAGTACAGCCAGCGGTGCAGAACGAGCCTACCGAAAAGCAGTGGACAAGTTGACGGAATTGTTGGTTGCCGAGGGCGCAATCCATGCAGTCCGGCTAAAACAGAAATCCAAGATCAAGCGAAAAAAGAAAATCGCCGCCGCAATCTACGAATATCAGGCAGACTGCGACGGCGAATGGGGCGAAATATCATTAGATTTTGAGAACGGCAAGGCAGAGGTCATTTTGCTTGCCGATTGGGATACAGTGAAAACAAACAAATTTGCAAGCAGAGCAATCGCCTATCTTCTGAACTGTGAGAACGAAAAATTGCCCAAGGAAATAATGGTGGTATTTGAATAACGAGGGAGTGAGATATATGGAGCAATTACTGATTGTTGAAGATGATATCGGCTTGAATCAAGGCTTATGCAAAGCGCTGAAAGCAGATGACCGCCAGATTATATCCTGCCATGATCTAAAAGCGGCAAGAGAGCAATTGCTTTGCGGCGGTGTATCCCTGATCCTGTTGGATATCAATCTGCCGGATGGCAGTGGGCTTGAGCTGCTCCGGGAGGTCAAGGAAAACATACCCGGAGTTCCTGTTATTCTGCTGACTGCCAACGACACCGATCTGGACATCGTAGACGGACTGGAGAGAGGTGCTGATGATTACATTACCAAGCCCTTTTCTCTTTCGGTTTTGCGGGCAAGGGTGAATACCCAACTGCGAAAGCAAGCGTCAAGCCATAAAAATGCGCCGATCCATATGGATCTATTTCACTTTGACTTTGAGGCTATGACCTTTTATGTGGGAGATTCAAAAGTGGAATTGAGTAAAACAGAACAAAAATTACTGCGCCTGCTTGTTGAAAACCGAGGCCGAACCATGACCCGTGGAGACCTTGTCGACCGGGTCTGGACAGATGGCGCAGAATATGTGGATGAAAATGCTTTGTCTGTTACGATCAAGCGTCTGAGGGATAAGCTTGGCGCACAGAAATACATTAAAACCGTCTATGGAATCGGTTATAGCTGGGTGACAAAAGATGAATAAAACCGGCATTGTGATCATACTGCTGTGTTTTCTGGCGGCGGCAGCTGTTGTGTTATGGGAGCGGAGAAAGGCCAGAAAAACGATGGAAGAAATCGAAAGAATGCTGGACGCTGCCATGACCGGCTCCTTTTCTGAAACCAATTTTGATGAAAGCCAGCTATCTGCATTGGAAACGAAGTTTGCGCACTATCTTTCCGCCGCAGAAGCATCTTCTCAAAACATAGCGCAGGAAAAAGACAAAATCAAAACCTTGATTGCGGACATCTCCCACCAGACAAAAACGCCGATTGCAAACCTGCTGTTATACAGCGAGCTTTTGATGGAGGAAACTCTGCCTGCATCGGCGAAGGCAAATGTGGAGGCGCTGTACAAACAATCGGAAAAGCTGCGATTTCTGATCGATTCTCTCGTAAAGCTTTCCAGACTGGAAAACGGGATCATTTCACTCTCCCCTCAGCAAGCAGCGCTGCAGCCGCTGCTTGAAAGCGTAGTAGAACAATATACTGCCAAGGCTTCTGAAAAAGGATTGTCTTTGCAAATGCAGGATACCGATGCTTTTGCTGTATTCGACTTCAAATGGACAGCGGAAGCGCTGGCTAATATCGTAGACAACGCCATCAAATATACAGAGCATGGCACCATTACTATTTCTGCCGTAAGCTATGAAATGTTTGCAAGGATCGATATATCGGATACCGGTTCAGGCATCCCGGAAAGTGAGCAAGCGAAGATATTTGCTCGCTTTTACCGCTCAAATAGTGTGCAGAAACAAGAAGGTGTGGGCATCGGCTTATACCTTGCCCGACAGATCATATCCGGCGAGGGCGGTTATATCAAGGTTGCTTCCGTTCCGGGAAAAGGAAGTACGTTTTCCATATTTCTGCCGAAATAACAACAATTCTATCAAAACTGTTAGATTTCATTTTCCGCCGGAAAGAATGTGGAAAGATTCCTATGCGATAATCTGTATGTATCAAAGGATCATTTCCTTTCATACATACAGATTTTTTCATGGAGGTACTCATTTATGGAAGTTTTACAGGCAAAAAACCTGAAAAAGATTTATGGCTCCGGCAATAACGCAGTTCATGCGTTGGATGGAGTTGATTTAAGTGTAAAGAAGGGCGAATTTGTTGCAATTGTCGGCACATCCGGCTCCGGCAAATCCACGCTGCTGCACATGCTGGGCGGGCTGGATCGCCCTACAAGTGGCACGGTCATGGTGGACGGACAGGATATTTTCTCCCTGAAGGAGGAAGCGCTGACCATCTTCCGTCGCAGGAAAATCGGCTTTGTGTTCCAAGCATATAATCTTGTTCCGGTGCTGAATGTGTATGAAAATATTGTTCTACCCATTGAGCTGGACGGTGGCAAGGTCAATAAGGATTTCGTACAGCAGATTGTACAGACACTTGGGCTGGATGATCGTCTGGATGCGCTGCCCAATCAGCTCTCAGGCGGTCAACAGCAGCGGGTAGCCATTGCCCGTGCGCTGGCGGCAGCACCCGCTATCATTCTGGCAGATGAACCCACCGGCAATCTGGATTCCAAAACCAGCCAGGATGTATTGAGCCTTTTGAAAGTCACCAGTCAAAAGTTCGCCCAGACAATCGTAATGATCACTCACAACGAAGAAATTGCGCAGATGGCAGACCGCATTATCCGTATCGAAGATGGTCGGATCGTCTCCCAGAACTAACGGGAGGTGGCTACGATGAATGTCAAAAACAGAAAATGTATTCGAAAGCTCAGCTTAAAATCTCTTTATGCGAACCGTCGCCGCAATCTGATCGCTATTTTTGCCATTGCGCTGACAACGCTGCTATTTACGTCCATGTTCACCATTGTCTTGTCACTGAACGCCAGCTATGAAACCTACCAGTTTCGGCAGGTAGGCGGCTATGCACACGGCACCTTTAAGGATGTTTCCCCCGAGCAGGCGGAACGCATCGCTGCCCACCCAAAGGTGAAGGCTGCGGGGATACGGAAGGTAATCGGTATCACTGCGGAGGGGGTCTTTGCCAAAGTACCGGCAGAGATCAGCTACATGGATGCCAACTGCACTAAATGGAGCTATGCAACCCCTACTACCGGACGGATGCCCGAAAGCGGCAAAGAGGTAGCCATGGATACGGCAGCGTTGCAGCTGCTTGGCGTGACGCCGGAGCTGGGCGCCGAGGTCACGGTTTCCTATTCCATTACGGACAAGGATCAAACCGCCTTTACTGTAACAGATACCTTTACGCTGGTAGGCTATTGGGACTATGATGAACTAATGCCTGTTCATTACATCAACATCAGCCGTGATTACGCAGATGACATCGAAGCGCAGGCAGTAAAAACACGTTTACAGCCTTTCCGCACCGATTTGAATGTCATGCTGGCCTCCGGCACAAACATTCAAGGGCAGATGGAGCAGGTGGATACCGATCTTGGTTACACATGGGACAGCTATACCGATCCCAACAGCGTCCGGATCGGCGTCAATTGGGGATATACCTCATCCCAGCTGGAGTCGAAGCTTGATCCGGAACTTGTGATCGCCATAGCAGCTTTTTTGCTGCTGGTGATTTTCACGGGGTATCTTATCATCTATAACATTTTTCAGATCTCCGTTGCAGGGGATATCCGGTTTTACGGACTTCTGAAAACCATTGGCACAACGCCCCGGCAGCTCAAACGCATCATTCGCCAGCAGGCACTTCTGCTTTGTCTGATCGGCATTCCGGCAGGGCTGCTGCTGGGCTACGGCATCGGCGCTGTTCTGGTACCTGTTGTCTTGCACTCCATCCAGTTGGATACAGGCATCACCACCATCAGCACTTCGCCTGTGATCTTCCTTGGGTCCATGCTGTTTGCCTTGTTGACGGTGCTTTTGTCCTGTTCTAAGCCCGGAAAAATGGCAGCCAAGGTCTCTCCGGTGGAGGCTACCAAATATACGGATGTGATGCAGACCAAGAAAAAACGGCGCAGCATCCGGGGAGCAAAGCTCCATCAGATGGCCTTTGCCAATCTGGGACGAAACAAGAAAAAGACGGTGCTGGTGGTGGTGTCTCTGGCACTGTCGGTGACACTGTTCAATGCGCTGTGTGCCTTTGTGGGCGGCTTCAGCATGGAGAAGTATGTATCCGCCATGACCTGCGCCGATTTTATCGTCAGCACGCCCGACTATTTCCGTTACAACCCGGCGGATGAATTCATCACGCCGGAACAAATCGAAGAGATCGCAGCAAACACAAAGGCCAGTCTTTCCGGCACGGGATATGCTGTGCGAAAACCCGCCTACCTGTGGATGACGGAGAATGCTCTGCGGCAGGACTATGCAAAGTACGAAAGCGCCGAGCAGTTGGACAGCCATATGAGCCGTCTGGAGCACCGGGGCAATATGGTGATGGGAGATACCAGAATCGAGGCTCTGGATAACAGTCTGTTTGACAAGCTGCAAGTATTCGACGGAGATATTTCTCCCATGTTGGAGCCGGACAATAACGCCATTGCCATTGCGGTTTCCTTAGATGACTACGGTAATCTGCCCAATCTTGAATACTACCCCAAGGTGGGAGACACGATCACCGTTACCTATGCGGACGATGTGAAATATATCGACAGCCGCACCGGGGAACTCACCGAAGATACACCGGAGGAGTACTTTCAGGCAAAATTGTATGGAGCCAGAGATGTAGAGTACACGGTCTGCGCCTTGGTAGAACTTCCGAATTCCATGAGTTATCGTTATAGTGGTATTGGATATGACGTAGTTTTGTCTGTGGACACCGCACAGAGGGACAGCGGTGGTGCAGCCATTCCGATGCTCTACCTGTTCGACACAGCGGACGAAGTTGACGAGGCCGAAGCAGAGCAATATCTATCGAAGCTCACTGCCGGTGAGTTTTCGCCCTTGATGTATGAAAGCAAGGCCACGGCTCGCTCTGAATTTGCTCAGTTCCGGCAGATGTTCCTTCTGATAGGTGGTATTCTCTGTGCTATCATCGGGCTGGTGGGACTCTTAAATTTCTTCAACGCCATGATGACCGGTATTCTTTCCCGCCGCCGTGAATTTGCTGTGCTTCAGGCTGTAGGAATGACGAACCGGCAGCTCAAAACCATGCTGATCTACGAGGGATTGTTTTACGCAATGTCCTCCGTAGCGGCGGCCTTTATTCTGTCGCTGGCGGTGGGACCTCTTGCAGGAAAAATGCTGGGCAGTATGTTCTGGTTCTTTGAGTATCGATTCACCATTCTGCCTGTCCTGCTGACAATTCCGGTATTTCTTCTGCTGGGGTGGCTGATTCCTTGCATGATGTATGACAATGCAGCGAAATGCAGTGTTGTAGAGCAATTAAGGGATGCTCAATAACTGTTAAGCAAAAAACGGCCCTCTGCCAAGGAAAAGGCAGAGGGCTGAGTTTTAATCTAAGGGTTTACATTCAGTTACAGTTTTTAGATAAATTTCGGGATCACCGTTCAAGATCAAGTCTGCATATCCAACCGGATCATTGTAGATTAGATAATCCAGTTCTGACCGTTGATACATATTGTCAGCAACCTCATTCTCCACGGCGATGGTATCAATGGCAATCATGCTGCCATCTAAAAATTTCAGTTCCACACAAGCGGTATCCATGTTAAACTCACAAGAAATCAATCTATCCATAAGAAACCTCCATTTTGCGGGATGTTAGATTATCCCAAAATATTTGAATGCTTCTCGGATTGCTTTCTCTTTTTCCGGTGGGCACTGCGGCTGTCTGGAATCCTCGGACTTCGGCAAATTATAGTTCTTACCAACCCCAATCCCACATTTTCGCTTAATTTGTGAGATATACAGGTTGGATACCTTTAACCCGCTATGCTCCAGCACATAGTCCTTAATCTGGGTGTAGGTTGCCCCATCTTGAAATTCGGACATATCCATATCTTCCAAAGAGAACTCAACCCGAATCTTTTTCGAGTCGACCTCACCCTTGGAAAGCAAGACAACCGTCTCCACGTGTGTTGAGACTAACATCGGAACACACACCCTTTACCTCGTCACTTATATCGGAACACATTTTTTTCACTTTGTCTCCAATACCTGATGACTTCCCGAATCTTTCTTTTGCGTTTCCAATTTCATTCTTAAATCCTGTTTTATATATGAAAGTAATTTTATAAGGATCTTTGTTTCCATCTTCGTCTAGTCCGCCGACTATTACTTTTTCAACTATACTCTCAAATATTCCTCTGTCAAATTCTTCTAGCACCTCATTATGCGATAGTGCTTTTTTGAAATCTGAAAGCCTCCTTTGCAATGAACTCTTTTCATCCGACTGTTGCTGCAGATATTCCAGCTTTGCTCTTGCATTTGTCAGTTCAGTTTTTAGTTCTACATCCGTTTCCTCATAAATATCCTGTTCAATAATGCCTTTCAGATAATTATCAAGTAGTTTTTTTCTCTTTAAAGAAACCTTGTCAATGCTTTTCTTCAGCTTATGTAACTGATCTTCAACCGAATTTTCTCCAAGTGCTTTCTCGGTTCGCTTCAAAAATTCTTCCAGAACATCTTTATTATCATTACACAACATCCTATAAGACTCAATAAATGCTTCTTCTATGACCTGCTCTGGAATGCCTTTGCTATCCGGACAAAATCTCTTTCCTTCTTTTGTTGATTTAACGCACTGCCATATCGTCTTTTTATACTTAGAGCTACTGTGCCATCGCCTACGAGAAAGATTAGAGCCACAGAATCCGCATTCTACCATACAGCTAAACGCAAACTGCCGACTAAATTTTTCACGTTTTCCAGGAGTGACTCCACATTTCCGATTTCCGTTTCTACGTCTTCTCATCTCCTGCGCCCGTTCAAATTGTTCCTCTGTAATGATTGGTTCGTGATGATCATGTATATAATACCGATCTTCCTCTCCAAGATTTTCTAAGCGTCTTTTTGAAATCGGATCAACCGTAAAGGTTTTTCCAAGTAAAATATCTCCCTTATATTTTTCATTATTAATGATTCCCATAACACTGGATGAAGTCCAGGGATTTCCTCTAATTGTCAGATGACCCTGCTCATTCAATTCCCTGGCTATCATTGTGCTGCCTGCTCCTGCCACATATCTATCAAAAATGTACCGTACAACCACAGCGCCTTCCTCATTGATTGAGATAGATTTTGTTTCCACATCATAATCATATCCCAAACAACCCTGAAATCCTACCAGTTCCCCCCGCTTCATTTTCATCTTCAAGCCCTTTTTCACATAAGCAGAAGTATTTTCAACTTCCTGCTGTGCTACAGAACTTAAAATAGTCATTAGAAATTCGCCGTCCTTTAATGTGTTAATCTTCTCAACCTCAAAATAAACAGCAATATTTCTCTCTTTCAACATACGAACATATTTCAATGTGTCCAGAGTATTTCTGGCAAATCGTGGAAGGCTTTTGGCAATAATCATATCTATCTTGCCATCCATGCAATCCTGAATCAACCGCTGAAACTCTTCTCTCTTATCAACCTTTGTCCCAGTGATTGCCTTATCAGCATATATACCTGAAAATATCCATTCTTTATTATTCTTAATTAACTCTGTATAATGCGTAACCATTGAGTTATAACTCTTTATCTGATCTTCATCGTCCGTACTTACTCGGCAATAAGCCGCCACTCTCAACCGCTCAATCTTCCGTCTGGCAGAACCGTCAAATGAATCATGTGCTTTAATCAATTCAACTTCCATTTCGCCCTCCTTTTTGTGTTCCTACCATAGCGTTGATTATATTATAATACAATACAGATATACCGTCAAGCAGTAATGTTGGATACGATACCATAATCTTTCATTAATCTTTTTTGTATTACCTGATATTCAGTTTCATTAATCAACTTCTTAGAAAGCAACTGCTTTAACATAGATAGCTGCATACTATATCTCAATATTTTTTTATTATCCATATATATCAGATACCCCTTTCTAAATAATACTCTCCTGCAGGCGGCTGCCGGGCACAGCCTCATTGGTATCACACCATCCTCTCGGACCGGAGCAGCTTATCTCCGGAAGTTTCATTATCAGAAAGCAGTATCTTCGCACAAAGTCCCCGTTACTTTGCCTGTGATCGGATATTTATCGCTCGTGCCTTTACTTCAATACCCAAACTGGCATTCCTTCGCTTTCAATGTCCGGCAACTTTGCGCCACGATGTCGCAAAGTACCAGACACAGGCAGTCATGGCGTATCCATCACACAGCTCCACTGTTTTCTGCGTCCTGCAGGAAAAATATGAAATTGTCAAGGTACACCTGCTCCGAAACAGCAAAAAACAGAAAGGGATATTTTCTGCCGCTTACTCCGAGCTAAATTTCAAATGCTAAAATCTTAGTGATTAACTTTGTCTCAAGCCGTCTCCGCAATGTCTCGTCTACACAGTAATGAACCTGTCTGTTCTCGTCATACATCTTTCTGGTAGACAATGCCGCTATGTAACCTTCATAGTGTTTCAGCACTGCATTGATCGCTTCAATATCTCCGTTTGAAGCCGCCCGAATCATCTGGAAAGAAGGCAGATCAAACGCTTCATTTTTTCTACTTTTCCTGCTCATTTTGATATTCCTCCATCATTTCTTTCATAAGTTCCAGCGAACGTTTCCGATGCTCATAGACTGTGCTTCGCACAAGATTCATCATTCTGGCAATGTCTGCATCGCTCATATCCATGAAATAAGACAGCAGCACTACCTTCCGTTTGTTTTCAGAAAGCGACTGTATTGCTTCCGCAAGTAATGTGTCTTTTACTTCAATGTCATATCCAAGTACCCGGAAGCACTTGTTTTCCACTGTATACTTGTCTACGCCAAAAATGCTGTCCAGCTCCTTCTGCGAAAGCTCCGAAAACAGCACTTCATGTTTCTGCCGATAAGCAATATGCCGATAATAATCAGCAGCTTCGCCTTTCAACGCCAGTTTGCATATCCGGTCAAACTGATTCCGAATCGTCAGTTCATCATTGGAAGAAGATTTCCCCATAAGAGTTCACCTCCTTCCCCTTCCACCAGCACATGGATGAAATTTCTATCTCCCTTTCATCCATAGTCCCGAATGGGTAATGCCCGATGTTCGGTTCGGGAAGAAATTTTTTCAAAAAATTTTCATATATATAAAATGCGCCCGGACAGGCTAACGAAGCCCATCGGACGCAATCTATAACTGATTCAATTATTACCCCTGCTCTGATATAGGTTTTTACCATAGGTGCAAGGGTGTTTGACAGAGCAGTAATCATTAAGATTTTTTTAGCTGTATATCTAATAAACGGCATAACTGCCGCCCATATTTCTCCCTTAAAACCACTCTGCTCTCCAACAAAATCCCGGAAAGAAACAAAAAAGAGTATTCAAATAACCCTTTCCGGAATTTTGTTTTTTTTAATCCGAAAAAGGACTTGAATACTCTTTCTAGGTTTTAACCCCCATAAAATACCAAGCTCACACCCTTTTCACTTTTTAAATACAGGGTAATACACTATATTTATGGAGGTGAATAAACATGGATATTTCCAAGACACTCTTTGCAACAATGGTAAAAAATGCCCGGATGGATCGGCACTGGACACAGGAAGAACTTGCTGAAAAGCTCAGTGTATCTCCTACTTATCTCGGAGATTTAGAGCGCCACAAAGGTACTCCAAGCCTGTCATTGTTCTGTAAAGCCATGCGGTTATTGAATCTTTCCGCAGATGATTACGTTTATCCAAACGGGAACAGCGATAGTTCTACATATAAGCAGCTACTCCGTCTACTAACACACTGCAACGAACACCAGCTTCAGATTCTTCTGGCAACTGCTACTGCCATGCTGCAGCCTGATCTAAATGCCAGTAACGATGTTAAGGAATAATTTTGGACTAAATCTGATAAAACTCCGATATCCGCTGATATTTATTAATTGCTGACACAGAAAAGGCTCAATCCTTGTTACTGGAAAGAGCCTTTTTATCTAACTATTTTTTCATTTTTGAAACCATCATTTCTATCTCCGGATTGCTATTCAATACCCCCAAGCCACCTAACAACTGAATACAGTCCACATATCCTTGACAGTATGCCCGTTCTTCTTCCATAAATGCCAAGTGCTGCACAGCTTCTAAATAATTCTCTATTTGTTGTCTTTGCTCTGCATTTAGTTTTCTCATCTCTGTCTCAAAATTTGCTTTTTTTACCTTTCTGATCTTATCTGCTTCTTCCAGTTCCGGAAAGTGAAGATAAGACTTTCTGCTCACATCTCCACATCGGAGATTATTCAAAAATGCGCTTATTTCACTCCATACTTCGTTTTCCATATCGGTACTCCTTTCGCTCTCGGCATTTCCTGCCATGCTGCTATATCTTTATTGTTGCCATTCTATAATAATTCAGCATATTTTTTCTAAAACTTCATCTTTAGAAGTATATTAGCATCCCAACTCGGTAAAATCAATTATAATACTTCAACTTTAGAAGTGAGGGATAGAATGAAGATATACTGGAACGGACACTCAAAAAATATTATCGGAAATAGATTAAAAGAACTGCGTACTGCACAAGGCATTTCTCAAAAGACACTTGCCGCCCGATTACAGACAGAAGGGTTTGAATTTACAGATTTAACAATCCTAAGAATTGAACAAGGAAAACGCTTTGTGCCAGACTATGAAATTGTAGCTATTGCAAATTATTTTCATATATCAACAGACTACCTTTTAGGTGCTACTGACATAAAATAAGCGGCTCTGTCTTTTAGAATTGACAGCAGCCGCTTATTTTCTTTTTATTGCATTATTGAATTTATAGCCGATTCCCCACACTGTCAAAACATAAATTGGTTTTGACGGATCAGGTTCAATTTTCTTTCGTATTCTCCGAATCAGACTCATTACATTGTCCTCTGCCCTGTAATATGGCTCTTTCCACACCTGATTGTATATTTGCTCTTTAGAAAATACCTGTCCGGGATGTCGTGCCAGCAAGTATAAAATTTCAAATTCATAGTTAGTCAGTTCAATGCTTTTCCCGTCAGCCTCAACCATCCTGTATTTTGAATCTATTATCAGATTATCGTATTTCAGACAACTATCATTGGGAAAAGCATTTACTACTTTTATATGGCTATTGGATTTTAAGAACAACAGCAACTCGTCAAATGCTATTTCGTCCTTATCATCAAAAGCCGCTATTAAAACTTTTCCCACAAAAGCCCTCCTTCTTTTTACATTCTAAATCAATCATATATGCTATTTCCCGTTGTACTTTATCCTATATACTTATGCCCTCAATAGAAAAATCCTCGCCAAGATGTGCCTCGTCCTGTTTCCGGTATTCTGCAGGAGTTATTTTCATCACATCTCTAAACGCCGTTGCGAATTTGCTTTGATTCTCATATCCCACTTGATTTGAGATTTCCGCAATCGTAGCCTGTGTCTGGCGAAGCAAAATTGCCGCTCGTTTCATTCTATACTCTTTCATATAAGTTCCAATGGGCTGTCCATAAATCCCCTTAAAAGTATTTTTTAAAGTAGCCGTATTGATTAAAAATTCCTTTGAAAGTTCTTCTATTGTTGGTCTTTTCTGTAAATCGGAAACCAATTTTTTATGTATCTCTTTCACAATTTCCACATGAGGTGAAGTATACCGTTCTCTCTGCTTTTCTTTTGCTGCATCCACTGTATAAAGGAACAACAATAATTCTTGCACCTTTAATTTCATATAAGGCTTTTGCAGACAATCCGGTATGGAATATAGTTCTGAAAAAATATGCTCTATTTCGTCCTTTGCCCGCATAATAAAGCAATCTCCGGATGCACAGAACTTATTTCTAAACGCCAGAATATCAATTCCCGCCTCCATCAGAATCTCTGGTGAATTTTTAGATACTGTAGTTAAATTGATTACCACAGAAATTCCCCGGTAATGCTTCAAAGGAAAAGACATTTCCGAAGCGCAGTTATCCATTGTATGAATCGACAGATCCCCTTCTCCCAAATAAAGGCAGGAACCGCTTAATAAACGACTTCCCTCACGACCTTCCCTGCAATGATTAATTTCGAGAATATCTTTATCTAAGATACTCTCCCATTCATATTCCGTTGCCTCAAAATCATTATAAATAAGCTGGATTCCCGGAAAAACCTGATAAACGGTCATAAGTCCTAATCCATCGGCACAATCCATCTTATAAATAGTACAGTAACCATCGTTATCTTTTGGAATAACCTCCGATAAACCTTTCATATTTGACATAGTTTCTATATTGTTCATATCGTTCCTCACTATCGTCTGGTGACTATTTATCTGTTCTACCAATAACTTTCTGGCTTTTTTTATTATATACTTTTTCTTCATTCCATTCTGCTCCAATCAGTAGGCTTTTCGCTCCATTTAGAATTATATTCTAAATTCCCCTGATGTGCAAATATGGGAAAGGAGCCAACGACTCTATAGCCATCGGCTCCCATCAAGGTTACTTATTGCAATACTTTTCTCCAATACATCCCGAACAACTGCCGCCACAACAAGAACCATTCTTACGATCCCGTCGAACTTTTCGGACAGCCCATACTGCATAAACAGTAATTCCAAAAATGATGATTCCAGTAATAACCATCTTAGTCTCCTTTCCTACTAGATGCCCATAATTCATTTGCAACAGGATGCCAGTGCTTTGCATATAATTCGCATTTATCACACAAATGATCTACCGTCTCCGGTGATTGCAAATCCGTAGACTTTGCTCCGGTACGTTTTACCATTTCCCGTAAAATATTGGGATTTTCCAACATAGGGCATGGACGAAGCATATTCTTATTAAATGGTTGCCCATCGTGGTACGCCATAAAAATCGGACTTTTCAGTGCATCCAGTAATCCGCACTCATGGATGTTCACATTGGAATAATGAATAAACACACATGGCTCCACATCCCCGGCAGCATTAATATGTAAATAGCTTCTGCCTCCGGCAATACAGCCTCCTACATACTCTGCATCGTTCTGAAAATCCATACTGAAAATAGGCTTTGTATTCCGAAATGCTCTTACCCGTTCATAGACTATCCTTCTTTGATCCGGGTTAGGGAGAAGCTCTGGAACAGCATCATTACCGACTGGCATATAATGAAAGAACCAGACAAACATTGCTCCCATTTCAATCATCATATCAAAAAATGCTTCACTACTAATATCCGCATAATTGGCACTGGTATAGCAGGTAGAAATACCAAAAGGCAATTTGTATCTCCTTAATAAATCCATCGCCTGCATTACTTTCTCAAAAACCCCTTTGCCCCTGCGTCCATCATTTGCTTTTTCAAATCCCTCCAAACTAATCGCCGGGACGAAATTTTTTACACGAAGCATTTCCATACAAAACTCTTCGTCAATCAGCGTTCCATTTGTAAAAGAAAGGAACTCACAATCCGGATGCCTTTCACACAGAGTAATTAAATCTCTTTTTCGTACCATCGGTTCCCCACCTGTATATATATACATATAGGTTCCTAGTTTTTTCCCCTGGGTGACAATATCATCAATCGTTTCTAAACTCAAGTTTAGCTTATGTCCATATTCAGCAGCCCAACACCCTGTACAGTGCAAATTACACGCCGACGTTGGATCTAATAATATAGCCCACGGAACATTACAATTTTCTTTCTCACGAACTTCATTTTGAATTGCGGAGCCTTTCAAGGCAGAATTAACAATGAAATTCTGAAAAAATGTTTTTCTCACACCTGCATCCAACTGGTATGCTTTCATAATCAACTGATACCAGTTTCCTTTTTCTTCGATTGCCTTACGAAATGCTGCCCTTTGTCCCTCATACCAACCATCCGGTAATACTTGATCCATGAGCCGCATTGCTTTCGGAATATTTTCCTCCGGATTCTTTTCCAGATATTCTAATGCAGTATGTACCGCTGCTGAAAAAGCTGTATTTTTTACTGAATCTATAATGTTCATTTTCATTTGTCTGCTGATTATTTATTTGCCATCAGCTTTTTCCTTTCATTTTTCTAATTAAACTTTTCCCTGCAATTACCGCTATAACAAAAAGTCCTGCAAAACAAACCCATTTTTTATACTTCATATCACTTACCTCACACTAAAATCCCAACTTGATAAACTGCAAATGTCACTATCCATGCCACCACCAACTGAAACATTGCGGACAGTAACATCCAACGTGTGCTTCCTGATTCCTTGCGTATCGTTGCAAGAGCCGCCATACATGGAATATATAGTAGGCAAAAAATCATCAGACAGAACGCATTGAGTTGTCCAAACCCTGCACTTCCCAATATGCCTTCCAGTGTATCCATACCAGCTCCGGAATTGATGTTTGAAACTCCAAACAAGACTGCACAACTGGAAACCACAACCTCTTTTGCAGAAATGCCTGCGATCAGAGCTACCGCAATCTGCCAAAATCCCAATCCTATTGGTGCAAAAAACGGTACTAGCCCATGTCCCAAAATAGCGCCGAAACTATCCGACATATCCGTTGTATATCCATGTGGTCCGAAATTCAAGATTATCCACATCAGGATAGATGCTATAAAAATAGTAGTTCCTGCTTTCGTAAGATAATCTTTTACCTTCTCCCATACATAAATTGCTACTGTTCTGGAACTGGGGATTTTATACTCCGGTAATTCAATCAACAAATAATTTTCTGATTTCTTTTTATCAATCAGATGTATTATGGCGGCCACCAAAATCGCAACCACTAACCCGATCAAATACATGGAATATGCAACCAGCATAGCACGTTCTTTGAAAAACATTTCTGCAAACAGTATGTAGATAGGCAGGCGGGCGCTACAGCTCATAAACGGCGTAATCAACATTACTTTAAAACGATCACGCCTGCTTTCCAGTGCCCTTGATGCCATAATTGCCGGGACTGTACAACCAAAGCCTAAAATCATAGGAATAAAGGCTCTTCCAGACAGTCCAAGTTTACTCATAATTCCTTCCATAACATAAGCTACTCGCGCCATATATCCGCTGTCCTCTAAAAAAGCCAACGCAAGAAATAAAATGAAAATGTTCGGAAGAAATGTCAATATACCGCCCACTCCTGCAAGAATACCGTCTACAATCAGCGAACGAATTACTTCATTTACCTGTGCTGCAACCAGACCTTTCTCTATCCATAGAGACAGATTTTCAATTCCTATCTCTAAATACCCTTTCAGCCAGTCCCCAACAGTAAATGTCAGAAGAAACACTACCGCCATAATGCCTAGAAAGATTGGAACACCCCATACACGATGAGTCAGCACCTTATCCGCTTTTTCAGTCAAAGCATCCTGGCGATCTTTATTTACCAACACTTCTCTTATAATTTCTTGAATAAAATCATATTTCTCATTGATAATATCCGATTCATAGCTCCGGTCAATTACATCTGGCAAATGAACAGGGTAACTCTTCGTAATCTCCCGATCCATTTCCAGTAACTTAATAGCATACCAACGGTAATTTTTTAGTTTTGGATAGTTTATTTTCAGTGCATCCATAATAAGATCAATCTTATCCTCAATCTTATCGCTGTAAACCATTGCATATTCTGCATGATGGTTATGCCGATGCCTTGACTGATCTTTATGATGGTGAACCAAACATTGCGGATCGTTGCAATCCTTATGATGTGCTGCTGCATGAAGCAGCACATCCAATCCCGTCCGTTTTCTCGCAGAGACGGGAATCACCGGGATTCCCAACATTTCCGGCAGTCTGTGTGTGTCGATTTCCATCCCACGCTTTTCTACAATGTCCATCATATTCAGTGCCATAACTACTGGTTTTCCAAGTTCCAATAACTGTAATGTCAAATATAGATTACGCTCCAGTGCCGAAGCATCTACCACGTCAATAATCATATCAACTTCATCACTCAATATAAACTGTCTGGATACCTGCTCTTCCATTGTATAAGAAGTCAGACTGTATGTACCCGGAAGATCAACCAGACGAATATTCAGATTATGATCTCTGATTGCTCCTTCCACTTTTTCGACAGTAACCCCCGGCCAATTCGCCACTTTTAAATTTGCGCCTGTATAAGCATTAAAAAGTGTTGTCTTTCCACAGTTTGGGTTCCCGATGAAGCCGATTGTCAAATTCTCTTTCATCGAAATTCATCCCTCCTACATAGCAACCGAAATATGTTCTGTTATATTGCGCCCAAGTGCAAAACGTGTTCCCCGTACTTTTACAATCAAAATCCCCTTGCTTTTACTATTCAAAACTGTGACAGAAGTACCACGAGTCATTCCAAGAGCTTCCAGACGTTTTTCAATTCCTGTAGGAAGCCCAATGTCTTTAACAATATATTGGGTTTCTTTTTTGCCATCTGAAAGATACATTTTAATTCCCCCTCTATTGCTTTATTCCGTTGGTTCCGGGCATCTTCCGAAATTCTGAAAGCATCATCAAAACAGTAATCACTACAAGAATTGCATCTGTCAGGGCAATCGCCAGCCATACACCACGAATACCCATACCGCCCACCATCGGAAGGACAATACACAGAGGGATAAACAAAATAATCTGACGGAACAATACCAACCACGTCGCCTTATTGGCTTTGCCCAAAGACTGGAACAATGTCACAGCAATCAGAAAACTTCCCTGAAGAATATAGGTGCTGAACATAATACGGAAATTCGTTGCCCCCGAAACAGCTACACCTGGCGTTGTAATAAACATAGACAATACTTTACCCGGAAACAGTTCTGCCGGAATATAAAATACAAGGGATAGTATTGTGGCGGCAGCAATAAATACACGTGTCAGAGTTTTTACCCTGTCATATTCCTTTGCACCATAATTTGTTCCTGCCGCTGGCTGGAATCCCTGACTGATTCCCCATAATGGAACAAAAGAGAAATTCCAGAACCGAAGCGCCGCACCGAGAAGGATCTGTGAATTTTCCCCTCCATAATTAGCGGCTACACGATAAATGACTGTTTGCTGTACTAATGTCAATATCTGCATCAATAACGCAGATACGCCAACAGAAAGAACCTGCGGCAGAAGCTCTCCATCAATCCGAATACGTCCAATCTTTACATTAGGACTTTTCTTTCTGAAATACCATAACGTAATAACCGCCTGAACAAACTGTGAAAACACCGTTGCATATGCTGCCGCCTCGATGCCCAAACCGTAAGGCTTCAAAACTGTAATAAATATTGGATCAAGAATAATATTCAAAATGGCACCGCTGGCAATAATTGTCATTGCCTTTTTTAACTGACCCTCCCCACGAATGACCATATTAGCACTCTGGAAAAAATTCACAAACAAAGAGCCTGCAAATACGATCCGCAGATATTTTTCTGCATAATTTAAAATATTATCGCTTGCTCCAGCAAGAGATAAAAGCTGACGGGTAAACACCATTCCTACAATGGTATAAATTACTGACAATAAAAGTACCATTGCCACCAAATTTCCCATAATCTTTTTGATCGTTCTTTCATCTTTTTTACCAATCGCTCGTGAAAGTACCGAAGCGGAACCAACGCCCAGCATTGCGGCAGAACCTGCATTTATCAAAGTAAATGGATATGATACCGATACAGCTCCCATCTGAGCCGCACCTACCATCTGCCCGACAAAAATGGAATCCATCATGTTATATAACCCAACCACCACCATACCGAGAACTGCCGGAATACTAAGTTCAATCATCAGTGAAATTGGATTCTTTGTTAATAATTTTGTTCTTGTATCAAGTGACTGTTTCATCACTGTTACCTCCTTGTTTATTAGCCATGTCTAACCACCTAAAGTATATAAAATTCGGTTTGTTTTGTACGCTCCCAAAAGAAGAAATCACAATCCAATCGGAAGAATTAAGGGCAGAAAAGCCTTTTTTCTCTCTGCCCTCCGGCATCATTGTGCCATCTTCTCCAACACTTTTAATGCTTCCTCCAATTTCGGATTTTCAACATCTGTCTGCAAAGCCTCCCGGACACAGTTTCGGATATGTGCCTGTAATATTTGTTGGTTAGCGCTTTTTAACAGGGCTTGTGTTGCCTGAAGCTGATTGGATATGTCCACACAGTACCGATCTTCCTCAATCATCTGCAGAATACCGTCAATCTGCCCTCTGGCAATTTTCAATTTATGAATAACTTCTCCCTTTTTTGCTTTCATTGGAATTTCCTCTTATTGAATACTGATAAGCTGATAACCAGCATCCTCTACAGCCTCTTTCAACATGGCATCCGATACGTCTCCGTTAAGTTGAATACGTGCAGATTTCTCTGCAAGGCTGACTGTGACCTCACTGATTCCCGCAAGCTCTCTTAATGCTTTCTCCACGTGTTTTACACAATTCATACAAACCATACCTTCAATATTTAATACTTTTTCCATTTGACTCGCTCCTTTGTTTTCTTTTTTATCATTTTCCTGTCTAAATTCCATATCTGTATTTTCATGGGACGTATGCTTTGCCTTAAACCACCTAAGCCGCAGTGCATTCGACACTACAAATACGGAACTGAAACTCATGGCAAATGCTCCAATCATTGGATTCAATTTCAATCCAAATGGCAGATAAAACAATCCTGCTGCCACCGGAATACCAATGATATTATAAATAAACGCCCAAAATAGATTTTGCTTGATATTGCGTATTACCGCCTTGCTAAGTTGGATCGCCGTAGATACATCGAGCAAATCACTTTTCATTAAAACAATATCTGCCGATTCTATTGCAATATCTGTTCCTGCTCCAATGGCAATCCCCACATCTGCCCTTGCAAGCGCTGGGGCGTCATTAATTCCATCGCCAACCATCGTCACTTTTTTTCCACTGCCTTGCAAACGGCGGATTTCTTTCTCTTTGTCCTGCGGAAAGACTTCCGCTACAACACGATTTACACCAACCTGACGTTGAATTGCTTCCGCTGTTTTCCTATTGTCCCCGGTCAGCATTACCACTTCAATTCCCATACCCGACAATTCCTGGACTGCCTGACGGCTGGTAGGTTTTACAACATCTGCCACAGCAATCACACCCATCAGTTCCTTACCACGTGCAAAAAATAATGGTGTTTTTCCCTCTTCCGCCATAGCATCCCCAAGCGATTGCAAGACTCCTCCAGAAATGCCATTTGCCTCAAGCAATCTGCGATTTCCAGCAAAGCAAATCTCGTTTTCTATTTCTCCTATAATTCCCTGTCCGGGAACCTGTCTAAAATTTTCAACAGGAAGGAAAGAAATTCTCTCGTTTTCAGCTTCTTTCACAATCGACTCTGCCAGCGGATGTTCTGACAATTTTTCTAAGGATGCCGCAATCTGCAATAGTTCATTTTGTCCGATTCCATCTCTACATAGGAGATTCGTAACACTCGGCGTTCCCTCTGTAATCGTTCCGGTTTTATCTAAAACTACTGTATTGATGTTATGAGCTGTTTCCAAAGCCTCCGCTGATTTTATCAGGATACCATTTGCTGCCCCTTTTCCAGTTCCCACCATAATTGCCGTAGGTGTGGCAAGCCCTAACGCACATGGACAGGAAATAACCAAAATTGAGATTCCAATAGAAAGAGCAAATTCAAATCCATATCCCAACAACAGCCATATGATAGCCGAAACCAGGGCGATACTGATAACCACTGGTACAAATACCCCGCTTACTCTATCTGCCAATTTTGCGATTGGAGCCTTTGAACTTGTAGCTTCGTCCACCAGATGGACAATCTGCGAAAGCGTTGTATCATCCCCAACCTTTGTAGCCTGCATTTTAAAATATCCGGACTTATTCAAGGTTGCACCGATAACTTTATCCCCTATATGCTTTTCCACCGGAATACTTTCACCTGTTAAGGCAGATTCATCTACAGAAGAAGCCCCTTCTACCACTACGCCATCCACTGGCAATGCTTCTCCAGCTTTCACAATCAGCGTTTCGCCAGCTTGTACTTCCTCTACCGGAATCGTAATCTCCTGTCCATTGCGTTCAACAACTGCCGTTTTAGGGGCTAAATTCATCAGCTTTGTAATTGCGTCTGATGTTTTTCCCTTTGCACGTGCCTCCAGCGTCTTTCCTAATGTGATCAGTGTCAGAATCATGCCTGCTGATTCAAAATACAAATCCATCATAAAGCTGTGGACAGTTTCCATATCTCCATGTCCAAATCCAATCCCTATTTTGTAAATAGCATAAATCCCATAAATAATTGCCGCACTGGAGCCAATAGCAATCAGAGAATCCATGTTTGGAGAACCATGAAGCAATGTCTTAAATCCCATCTTGTAATACTTAAAATTCACAAATACTACAGGAATTAAAAGCAGGAATTGCGTAAAAGCAAAGCTCATTGCATTTTCCATTCCAAGAAGAAATGCAGGCAGTGGCCACCCCATCATATGCCCCATTGATATATAAAACAAAGGTATCGTAAAAACAGCCGATAAAAGCAGGCGTTGTTTCATTTGTTTATGGTCTTTCTGCGCCGTACTAATTTCTGGTTTTCCAGCCGCAACAGCAGGTTTACTACCACTCTGTGCAAGTGTTTTTGGAATTGCACCATATCCTGCTTTTTCTACCGCCTGAATAATTCCCGATGTATCTAAAATAGATTCATCATAAGATGCAACCATACTGTTTTTTAATAAATTAACAGATACTTCTTTTATTCCGGGAAGTTTACTCACGCTCTTTTCAATTCTTGCAGAGCAGGCAGAGCAAGTCATTCCTGTAACATCAAATTGCTCTTTTTTCAATTTCATCCCTTCTTTCTCTTTAAAATTGGGTACCCGTCCCCCGTAGGGAACGCAGTCATTATAAACACTGGATTTACGTTTTGTACGCTCCATAGGGAAGTATTTTTTATCCAAAAAGAAATATATTTTTTCTCTAAATCCAATCAGTAGGTTTTGCGATCCAAAAGGTAATATCTGTTTCCAATCCGTTGACTTTTTCCTTTATCGTGCATATACTTGCGGCATGAACGATTAAACATTCTTTTAATTGTTCAGTCATGTCAAACCAACTAAAATTACTAAGAAAGGGGAATAATCCTTATGAAAAAAACAATCAAGTTACTCGATCTTGACTGCGGACACTGTGCCGCAAAGATCGAAACTGCTGTAAAGAAGATTGATGGCGTCACAAATGTATCCGTAAACTTTATGAACCAGAAAATGATACTCGAAGCGCCGGATGACAAATTTGATGCTATCCTGACCGAAGCAAAGGCACTGATCAAAAAAATCGAGCCGGATGTAACTGTAAAGGTATAAACGAAGCTGGACACCGGCTGCCGTATCCCGGTAGCTGGTGTTTTTACATCAGAAAGGAGACTATAGATTATGACACGAAAGCAAAAACATTTGCTTGCACGAATTGTCATAGCGGCAATTCTATTTTTTGCAGGAAGCCTGTTTTACCTTCCTGAATATATGGAGGCAGGCATCTTCCTTATCTGCTACATTGTTGTTGGATGGGATATTGTATGGAAAGCAATCACGAACATTCTTCATGGACAGGTATTCGATGAAAATTTTTTAATGACGATTGCCACTATCGGCGCATTGGTTCTGGGAGAACATTCAGAAGGCGTAGCTGTAATGTTGTTTTATCAAGTTGGTGAATGGTTCCAGTCTTATGCCGTTTCCAAATCTCGAAAATCCATTGCAAGTTTAATGGATATTCGTCCGGACTATGCGAATGTACAGCGTAATGGGGAATTGATACAGGTCGATCCTGATGAAGTCCAAATTGGAGACACAATCATAGTAAAACCGGGAGAACGGATTCCACTGGACGGAACTATTCTGAAAGGTTCCTCTGCATTAGATACCTCTGCGCTTACCGGAGAATCCATGCCTCGTGAGGTAGAGCCGGGAATGGAAGTCATAAGTGGCTGCATTAACCAGACCGGGATTTTAACAATTTGCACAACTAAGGAATTTGGAGAATCCACCGTAGCAAAAATTCTTGATCTAGTAGAAAATGCAAGTGATAAAAAAGGACGGACAGAGAATTTTATTACCCGCTTTGCCCGCTACTACACCCCTGCTGTAGTATTTGCGGCATTAGCTCTGGCAATCCTTCCCCCATTTATTACCGGACAGGCATTCAGCATATGGATTTACCGGGCATTAACTTTTCTGGTTATCTCCTGTCCTTGTGCGCTTGTTATCTCCATACCGCTTAGTTTCTTTGGTGGTATTGGGGGAGCATCTAAAATCGGTGTTTTGGTAAAAGGCAGCAATT
The DNA here is from genome assembly GCF_020558815.1 of Blautia sp. 210820-DFI.6.14. Taxonomy (NCBI): domain Bacteria; kingdom Bacillati; phylum Bacillota; class Clostridia; order Lachnospirales; family Lachnospiraceae; genus Blautia; species Blautia sp. 210820-DFI.6.14. Next base: position 8,822 of record NZ_JAJCKS010000006.1, on the reverse strand, counting down.
ATCTGGAATCATTAGCTCATGCTGAATATGTGGTTTTTGATAAAACAGGGACTTTGACAAAAGGCTCTTTTGCTGTCAGTGAGATTCATCCAAACGGCATAAAAGACATACAGCTTTTGGAACTTGCCGCATACGCAGAAGATTATTCTAATCATCCGATTTCGCTTTCCATAAAAAAGGCATACGGAAAAGAGATCAACCATAATCGCATCGGGGATATTCAAGAAGTTGCAGGACACGGTGTGCGTACTGTCATTGACAATAATACAGTTCTGGCTGGCAATGCTAAACTAATGAAACGAGAAAACATTCGTTATATCCCTTGCACTTCCATTGGTACGGTTGTTTACATTGCCTGTAACGGCAAATATGCCGGATGTATTGTCATTGAGGATGAAATCAAAACAGATGCTCCAGCGGCAATCAAGGATTTGAAATCTTCCGGTGTACGCAAAACTATTATGCTTACCGGAGACGCAGATGCCGTAGGTCAGAAAGTTTCTGCCCGTCTCGGTCTGGATCAGGCATATACGGAACTTCTTCCTGCGGATAAAGTTGAACGGGTAGAGGAACTGTTGAAACAAAAAAGCGAAAAAGGAAAACTGGTATTTGTCGGAGACGGAATCAACGATGCTCCTGTGCTGGCACGGGCAGATGTAGGAATTGCAATGGGCGGTTTGGGTTCTGATGCGGCGATTGAAGCGGCTGATATTGTTTTAATGACAGACGAGCCCTCCAAAATTGCCTCTGTAATACGAATTGCTAGAAAGACCATCCGCATCGCAAACCAAAATATCGTATTTGCTTTAGGTGTAAAATTCCTGGTACTGATTTTAGGGGCTGTGGGATATGCAAATATGTGGGCTGCTGTGTTCGCTGATGTTGGTGTTTCTGTTATTGCTATTTTAAACGCAATTCGTGCCATGAAAGTAAAACGGTTAGACGCATCCACGCTGTCTTAACTGGTTTAGAAATGCGCCGCATTTTGAAGTAAAAGCGGCGCATTTCCTCAAACTTCCGTTGGATAAGGAATTAGATTATTGATTTGTCGGACAGGATATTTCAAATAACGCATCAACAGAACGATGTAATAATTTTGCCTGCGGGGTATCTGAAAGGGTGTAATATACCTCTTTTCCTTCTCTGCGGCTAATAATAATTCCACTTTTCTTTAAAATACGCAGATGATGGGACACAGCCGGAGCGCTCATGTCAACAGCCGCCGCTATGTTGCATACACATTCCTCGCAATGGCACAAGAGCCACAAAATCCTTAAACGTGTTGAATCGCCAAGCTGCTGAAACAAAAAAGATATATCCTGAAAGCCCTCTGCCGAAGGCATATTATCTAAAACTCGTTCGATATTCTGCCCATGATTATGAGGCAGATTATAATGCGGCATATCAATCAACTCCTTCCTTAAACTATGATACTCACCTAAATTTTATCTGTCAAACAGCTTTTCACAGATTGGAGATATATTATGAGCCAACCACAAAATATTACTTTTGACGTTCCAAACGCCTTTGAATTGGAGAAACTGAGTGAACTACATAAGGCTATGGGCGATTTCACACGTATGAAAATCCTCTGGCAATTAATGCAGGGCGAACAATGTGTCAATGACCTTGCAAAAACACTATCCCTTACTAATTCTGCCATATCTCATCAACTCCATGCACTCCGGATTACAAAATTAGTCCGTTCCCGCAAAGCAAGAAAACGGGTATTTTATTCCCTGCAGGATGAACATATCCAATGGATACTGGAAGAAACCTATGCTCATATTTCAGAACGATAAAACGCAGCCCCGTAAACTATAATGGGGCTGCGCCAAATATTTTTTACAGGTTTTCATATGAAACCAGTTCACTCATCGCAATACGATGTGCTTCAAAACGGTTCCTGTCGGCAGGCTCTTCATCCGAATAGCCGATAACCAGAATATTGATTGGTTCCAGATTATCAGGAAGCGTAAATTCCTTCCGAAGTACGTCCGGATTGAAGTAGCAAACCCAAACTGTGCCAAGTCCCAGTTCTGTCGCTTGCAACATCATATGGTCTGTCAGGATCGAAGCATCAATGTCACCAGTCTGCTTTCCATCAAACGGACGTACCCATGCTTTGTCATGGTCAGCGCAGACAATAATCGCCAAAGATGTTCCATAAATATTTGCGGCCTTACCAATTTTAGCAAGACCTTCCTCGCTTTGGACAACGATCAAATGAACGGGCTGGAGATTCGCGGCTGTCGGAGCCACATGAGCAGCCTCCAGAATTTTTTCCAGTTTTTCAGGCTCTACTTTTTTGTTGTTGTAATCACGCACAGAGCTGCGGCTCTTTGCAATATTGATAAAATCCATAGTATTTCAATCCTTTCTGTTGTAATATAAATGTGTCAACCAACTATAAACTTATTGTAACACCAAAAAGAAAAACCACAAGAATGCACTTTTTTGATAGGCACTATCAAAAAAGATAGCGCCCTTGTCAAAGGAGAACTCATAATGAAAGATAAACAAATACATTTTAATTGTCCGGTAGAAGCCTCCCTGTCACTGATCGGCGGTAAATACAAGCCTCTCATTCTCTGGCATCTGATTGATCAACCTTTGCATTACATGGAACTGCAACGCTTAATACCAAACGCCACCCCAAAAATGCTTTCCAGCCAGCTCCATGATTTGGAGGATTGCGGAATGATTCATCGAGAGGTTATTCCCGAAAAACCGCCAAAGACAATTTATTCTCTTACACCCTTTGGTAAAAGCGTTATCCCCATTCTGGATGCTCTATGCCAATGGGGAAAAAACTATCTTGACGGACTGGATGTAAAAAGTCCATGCTGTTCAAATTAGTATAAAGTTTTCTACTTGCAAAAACGAGTATAGATAAATATATTTGCTATACCCGTTTTTGTTATTTCTAATTCTAAATTTGTGACTGCCGTATATAATTGCAAAGTACCGTAAAGTCTACTTCTGGATTTTTATTTAAGATTTTCTGTAAAGCTCCTTCTGCTTTTTTATGTAATTCTTGATTGTTCAAATCATCCAACATGAAAAAAATGTTAAACCGCCTGCCGATCACAAACAGGAGTTTTTCATTTGCTGGTAAATTCAAAAAGCGATTAATATCTGACAGCATTTTCTCCTTGTCCGTCCGTAAATTTCCTCTTACTTCCAAAAGCAGATTTATAATATGTTCATTTACATAGTAGCTGTCCATTTCTTTTAATTGCTGCAGGAACCTCTTTTGCTCTATCATAATCTCTTCTTCGGATTGTAATGTGAAAGAGCCTTCTCTTACAAATTCTCCCATTTTAGATTCTGGCTTAATTCCCGTCGCATGAACACGAATAAAATCTGGCCGAATAACATTCAATGCTTCTGCCGTTCTGGTTGCATTTTCTTCTGACAGTTCCTTTCCCCCAATCCCCAACAGAATAAATTCCGACAGTATCATATCTGCCTCTTTCGCCATACACCCACTTTTCACAGCCGTATCCGCATTAAACCCTTTGTTAATAAGTTTCAAAATTTGGTCTGAACCAGTCTCTATTCCAGAATAAATATGATTCAGTCCGGCTTCTCGCAGTATCCTTAATTCTGACGGACTTTTCCGAGTAATACTGTCAGCACGAGCATAAGAAGTAATATATTGTATATCTGGAAAATATTGATGGATTGTTTCCAAAATGCGAAGCAGATAATCTGTCTTTAGCACCAGCGCATCTCCATCCTGCAAAAAGCAGGATATAATCTTTTTCCCTTTATAAAACTGTGCCTGTTTTTCAATATCCTCTATAATTTCTTCTATTGGTCGCATAGAGAAACGCATAGACTTATATAGTCCACAAAAATAACATTTATTCCAGTGACATCCTCTTGTAACTCGCACCAACAAACTATTACTTTCTGAAGGTGGACGGATTGGCCCGATTTCTATATTTTTCATTCGCTTCACCCTTTCTGAATATTTAAATCAAAAGTAACACTTCCTAAAATCTTCATCAAGAATGTACTTTTTTGAAAGGGACTATCTTTTGGGAAAGTACGTCATACAATTACATATCTCATATAAATCTTTTCCTTTTCGCTATTACCATTCCCTTTAAATAATCGGCTTTTATTATGAAGGGCTTTTCTACTTTTTCAGAGCAAGTTTCGCCTGAGTAACTCAAAACTCACTTCGTGGCTTTCGACTTTCCGGCAATCTTGATGGGGATTCTGCTCCCCATACCCTCAGATAATACAGTTTTCACTAATATGCATACTTGGCTCCTGTAAAAAAACAGTCGCATCGTGATCATATCTATCACGAAAAATCCATAAATTTTTTTATTGTGTTACCGCCTGATATTTTCAAATCGGCTTTATATATAGAAATATCTTTATTTTGAAAGGAACTATAAAATGGCACGACCAAAAAAAGATAAAAACTTACGGCATACTCGTCATATCATGCTCCGTCTCACCAATACTGAATATGAAATAATTGCAGAAAACGCAAAAGCTGCAAGCCTCCCGTTAGCAGAGTATGTCCGTAAACAAATAACAAATAAAAAAGTAATTGTGAAATATGAAATTGTGGCAGATTTACCGGAGTTAAAAAAATTAATTGCTGAATTTGGAAAGATTGGTAGCAATCTGAACCAGATAGCTCGTTACTTTAATACTGGTGGACTTCATTCCCAGGAAATGCGCAACGAAATCAAAAAGAGCATTACTGAAATTTATAAATTAAAATACGAAGTAATAAAACTGGCTGGAGATTTTATCACTGTCAATGCAAATAATAGAAATAGCGCAGGAGAAAACTAATATGGCAATCCTGAAGCATATTGCAAGCAAAAATGCCGATTATGGAGAAACTGAACGCTATCTGATTTTCCAACATGATGAATATACACAAAAACCAATTCTTGATGAAAATGGGAATATGCTTCTTCGTGAAGAATATTATCTGGATGGTATAAATTGTGATCCGTTTACATTTGATGCAGAATGTCGGGAAACTAACGCTTTCTTTCATAAAAATCAATCTTTTAATGAGATTAAGTCGCATCACTACATCATCAGCTTTGATCCTAAAGATCAGGAAGAACATGGTCTGACCGGAGAACAGGCACAGAAACTTGGCGTAGAATATGCCAGAGAGAATTTTCCCGGACACCAGGCTCTTGTCTGCACCCACACTGATGGTCATAATGGCAGCGGAAATATTCATGTGCATATTGTAATCAACAGTGTGCGAAAATATAATACAGAACCACAGCCCTATATGGAATTTGACCGGGATTCAAAAGCCGGATATAAACATCATCTTTCTGACAGATACAGAATCTACTTAAAGCAAAAAGTTATGGATATGTGCCGTTCCAATGGACTAAACCAGGTAGATCTTCTGAACCCCGCAGAAAAGAAAATATCTGAAAAAGAATACTGGGCAAAACGCAGAGGTCAAAAAAATCTCGATGAACACAATGCAGAACTGAAAAAGAAAGGACTTACTCCAAGACAGACAACATTTCAAACGGAGAAGCAATACCTTCGTGATGCGATTGATGCAGTTGCTTCACAGGCAACATCACAAGAAGAATTTTCCAGATTGCTGTCTGATAGATATAATATCACATTTAAAGTCAGTCGTGGCAGATACAGCTACCTGCATCCTAATCGTCAAAAATACATCACTGGAAGAAATCTCGGAACGCTTTATGAAGAAAATCATCTTATGCAGGTATTCCAGGAGAACTCCAACAGGCAACACGCTGAAAAGTCACATTCTACTGACAGACCAGTTACAGATTTTTCAGAACAGTCAAAATCGTCAGCTTCTGTCCAAACTGACGAAACTACACACTCTTTCCTTTTTATAAAATCTGATTTACGACTTGTAACAGATTTGCAGCACTGTATCAAGACACAGCAAAGTCAGGCATACGCACAAAAGGTAAAGCTGTCTAATCTTAAGATGATGGCTCAGACAGTTGCCTATGTACAGGAACATGGTTTCCAGAGCAAGGAAGATTTAGATACTGCCCTTTCCAATGCCTCTGCCCAAAGCACTGATGCCAGAAATACTCTGAAATCCACAGAAGACGCTTTAAAAAATATAAATGAACAGATTCATTACACCGGACAGTACCTTGCCAACAAATCCATCTATTCCGATTACCGAAAAAGTCGAAATAAAGAAAAATTTTATGACGATCACCGGGCAGAACTCACTCTTTATGAGTCTGCTCTCCGAATACTCAGAGAAAAATCACAGGGTCAAAAACTTCCTACCCTGAAAATGTTGCGTGAAGAAAAAAATCGTTTAACAAAATTGCAGACCGTACAGCGGGATGAATTTAACACCCGGCGTGAATATGAACGGGAACTTCGTACAGTATGCTCTAATGTAAATATTATTCTTAGGCACCCGCATATCCAAGAAACTCTGCACGAAACCTCACAAGGACATTCCTACTTCCGCTAAAAATCTCAATGAGAAAATTTCCAAATTATTTTTCATTTTCTCCATTGACTAAATTCATTTTATCGCATATACTATAAATAGGAAAACAGGCGACATCCTGTTGGTGTGGCTGACACCTAAAATCCGAAACGAAAGCCGAACGTGGATCGGAGAGTTGGCAGGCAACAGAAAAACCTGAAAGCAAAGCCAGACATATGAGCTGGAGTGTTGGCGGACAACAGAAAAATCAGTCTATAAGGGAGATGCACAATGCTACGGCATTGTAATCTCCCTTTAAATATTTTTACAGATTTCAGAGGTCATAACATGGCAAAATATACCAAACAACAAGCTATTTCCATCATCACAGATTGTGCCGTTAAATATAAAGAGAATCTTGACGGATATCAGCTTTTATTCATTTTAAAAGATAAACATAAACATATTTCTTCTTTGGAAGTAAGTTTTAATCCGTATAATTTTCTTCACCTGACAGGCATAAAATTAGCAGATAAAACTACTGCTACTGATTTTTATGAGCGTTGTTTGAATCATAAGTTAAGTCCCGATGATTTTTCATTTGCCCCTGATGGAACTACACAATTAAAACTAGAAATTCTGCCACAACTTATGGTCAAAAATATCTCTGCAAAAATGGTTGGAGATTTCAATGGCTGCAACCCGAAATTATACACTGAAAAACTAGCTGGTGGCGTAAAAGCCTGTCTTGGCTTTGTAAAAACTCCTTATTCTGAATATGTACCAAATACGGTGTTAAATATAGATATTCGGACTGCTACCAGACTTCCATTACAGGTCATTGCTACATATCGCCGGAAAAGATCTGACTCCGTATATAACGAATTAGTTTACAAAGCGAAAAAAATAGACTGGGACAATATCACTTTTCCAAAAGATTATGATTACCTATCCAAACCAAACATGTAAAATTAGCAGTTCAATAAATAGAGGGAACACAAATTATTCTTCTTATGTGTTCCCTTTATTTATTGAACAAATACTTTTTATCTGTTTTTGCGTTATGAATTTCTCCTTTTTTCTTTTCGTACTTTATATTTTACTCCATATTTCTGAAAATATAGTTCACGTAATTCTCTATTTTTCATAACATCTTTAGCTACAATCCATGTCAATTCTGCTTGTATTTGTTTATCATTTTTATCAATTTGAGGAAAACATTTTTTTATAGTTTCCACATCTCCAGCCCATATAGCTTCGTTTATTTTTTCAAATAATCTATCTTCTTCGCTTTCTTCCATATCTTCAAATGCTTCTGGATGTTCTGCATAATACTCAGCTTCTGCTTCTGCCCTCTCAGCCCATTGTTCTACATATTCGTCTGAAAAAAGATATACTTCATTATAATATATATCGTCTAAATGAGTCTTGATCCACTTGTTTTCTGCTTCTATTTGTACTTCAATAAACTTAAACATTCTTGCTAATCTATTCATAAACAACAACATACAATGATTTAAATGGACGCTAGTATAATACTTGTCTTTATCCAACATATTATTATCACTCAACATATGGATACATTTCTTACATTCATTTATCAGTGTAAAATGTTTTAAGTTATCATATTCTTCTTGGGTAATAATATTGTCCAACAACAGGCTTTCAAACGGTAGACCTTCATACTGACTAATTATCTCTTTAAAATACACCAAAGAGATAGTTGAAAATTCTTCTAATTTTCTCTTTTCTTTTTCCTCAGTAATACTCTCTATATCAATCTCCTGCATTTTCTTAAAAAAATCTGAAATTTCTTTTGTTTCTTTCATAGGAATAAAAAATAATGTCTTCTTTTCTTCTCTTACTCGATATTCATCAATGTTTAATATAATATGAATATATAGCTTTCTTACTGAATCACACAATGGACTAAATATCATCTTTTTATATTTTTGTAATTTTTTTCGCTCGATTTGGGCATTTATAATTTCCAGATATAACGTAACTAATGCTGATGTAATAATTCCTGTTCCAATTCCAACAGCAATATTTCTTCTGTCCGAATCATTAATCCAACATGATGTGTATACTACTACTGCTCCACCAAATATAATTGCAATAATCGCAACATAGTTCCAATTTCTTTTTTCAAAAAAAGCCTTTATTTTCGTCATTACTGAAATTAAATTTCTTTTTATTTTCCATTTTTTTATCCACACTATATTCAGTTTCTCCATACTTCTATTAATTATGTCTTGCTTTATTATAATATCATATATCCCTATCTATTTAAAGTTTATGGTGTATATTAAATTATTACCTTTGTAGGATTACAATACATGTGTTACAACTGAATAATTAAAAAGCGGAAATACCT
>NZ_JAJCKS010000059.1:0-2666 GCF_020558815.1 Blautia sp. 210820-DFI.6.14 | reverse complement strand
TTTACCACTGAGGATTGCACTCCATCCAACTCTCCGACTTCTTTTTCAATTTTTGTGGAACAATTTGGACAGTCCAACCCTTTTAATAGAAATATGCGTTTCATGATAATCTCCTTACAATTTGTTTAGTTGTTCAATTACTCAACTATAATGTTAAAAAATATTATTTCTGCCAAAGATGCTCAAATCCCTTGTCAATAATCTCTTTCACATGATCATCTGCCAGCGAGTAGTAAACTATCTGTGCTTCTTTTCGGAATTTTACCAGATTCGCTAGGCGTAATGCCTTTAACTGATGCGAAATTGCAGATTTTGTTACCCCCAGTAGCACTGCAAGATCACATACACACATCTCACTCTGTTCTAGAGCGTGTAAGATTTGTACTCTGGTTCCATCTCCAAATAGCTTAAACAAAGAAGCCAACTGGATATAATCATCTTTTAGCTGCATCTTGGATTTCACATCATTCACAATATCCTCATGAATTACATCGCAATTACAAATATAAGACGTTTTTGACATATGTTCACCTCCAAATAATAATAGTTGAACAATTAATCAACTATTATTATACTTATTTTTAAATTTATGTCAATAAGCTGATGTTAGTTCCCCATAAATTTTTGTAAGAATAGATTTTTTTGCATTATTATAAAAATCCTTGGCCGAAAGTCTTGTCTCCACTCCTGTTAAATGTAGAAAGTGATGCCTTAATGGCAAGCCTTCAGGAAATTTTAAAGCTCAGCAATGAACAACTGACTGCTTTTACCGCTGATTTTGAAGCAAGACTGCCGGAATATCTGCGAAATGCACTCCATCCTAAGTCTGTAGCAGCATAAATCACTATTTTGTTAGCTGAAATATTGAATTTTCAAGGTGCGAATCCCATTTTAGATATGCCTTACACATAGCATTCTCATCGTATTTCTTTCGTTCATCCGCTGATTTCATATTATAACCCGACAAGAATTTAGTAGCTTTTCCTTCTGATTTATAAAACCACATTCCAAACAAAAACATAATCACTGCCATCATAAAGTCAAAAACAATATAGAACATATAATACAATTTCTCCTTTCAGCCAATCACTCTTATCTCTTTGAATTTTCTACATTACTCTTCAGCTTTGACCAAACATAGCAAATCAGTATATCCTAACTGCATAAGTAATTGCTTAAAACCAGACATCACTTCTTCTTTTGTATAATTATTATTTTTCAAAAACTCACTATCCTTCTCACTAAGGTATTGGTAGAAAAGAGCTGCTGCCATTACCTCATTTCTGTCTGTATAATCAATGCTATCTAAAAGTATATTCTCTGCTTCGTTAATTTTCCCAGAATCAATCATATCAAGAAAATCTTTCAAATTTTTCCCTGATACTTCATATTTATTTTCTTTTTCAAGTTCAACAGAAACATACTTTTTCCCAAACATTAAAGAAAATAATACTCTTACCATTTCTTTTATCATTCGCATAATATAGTCTTTTTCGTCTGTGAAATACATTTTTCACCTCCATAACTCCCGATTTTCTCAATTCTCCAAACTTGAAGTTATTACTTTCTGCATAGTGTGTTTCCTAAAATGATAATTACCACGACATCAACCAAAATAATCCCCAATGCAATATATACAAAAAATGCAGGCAAAATATTTTCAAACAAGCCCATAGTTAATGCAAGAATTGCTATAATAGACATTCCAATTCCCATTGTTCTGCATAACTTCTTTTCATCATATTTTTCCTTTTCTTCATTTGAAGCTGTATTATATCCAGAAATGAACCAGCTTCCATGTCCAGAAAGTAAAATAATAGAAAGTACAGCAAATATCGCAAAGACAATCCACACTATCCAATCAGAGCCTGTTGCTAAATCTGCTAATTTCATTTACATACTCCTCCTTAAATTCCATTTTCTTAATTTTATAAACTTGAAGTTGTAGGTTTCTTTGCTATTATATCTTTAAAATTCGTTTTGCTTTCGCATTAACAAATTGGATAATCGGGCCTGAAATGATAACTGTAATGATTGTGCATATGCCAAACTTCCCGCCAAGCAAAACACCTATTATCACAACCAGAATATCTATTGCTATTCGAACAATTTTAACTTGCCAGTTGTTCTTTTCTGCCAAGGCAAAAGTAACTGCTTCATAAGAGCCACGACCAAGTGAGGCAGACGCATATAGTCCGGTCCCGACAGCAAACAAAATAACACCCAGCAACATGATAAAGAAGTTGAACCATCGATATGTACTGTAGACATGGCAGGTGGCAAATACATCCACACAGGTGCTGTATACAATTTGATATAGCACCGTCCCAATATGGATTTGACTTTTATCGTAAATTAATGCAAACAAAATCATCCCCACTGCTACAACAAAAGATGCCATACCGATGCTCAAGTGAAACGTTTCAGCGATACCCTGCCATAGCACTGCGAGCGTGGCGCCACCAAATCCTGCATACAGTGCAAGTGTAATGCCATAGGCTGCAACAATGGAACCTATCACAATAATTATCAATTTCTTTAATAAGTCCCGCAATAGCAAGGATTCCCTTTTGTGCTTATCAAACATCATAATTCCTCTATTCTACAAATTCCGATTTCTATTTTCGTTTCCATAGCATAGTGTACTCTTTTTCACCAGTAGCTTC
>NZ_JAJCKS010000058.1:0-2977 GCF_020558815.1 Blautia sp. 210820-DFI.6.14 | reverse complement strand
CTTCCACCCGTAATGATTGCAACTTTATCTTTTAATCTCATTTAGACTACCTCCTTACTTTGTTTGTAGTTACATTATAAGCAAAAGGTAAATCATTTTCTGTGATATCATCACAATCACAAACTATCGCAATAAAAAACCCTGTTGCTCACACGCACCAGGGTTTTTGTTTATCTATCCGTATTTAAATAATCAGAATTTTATTCAACTTCTGAAAACTGATCTTTTCCAACATTACATAATGGGCATTCAAAATCTTCTGGAACGTCCTCCCACTTTGTTCCTGGTGCAATACCACCTTCAGGATAACCTTCCTCTTCATCATATTCCCATCCGCAAACGTCACATACATATTTCATTAGTTTGTTCCTCCTTATAAATATATTAATACAAAGCATATATTACTGTTGTATCTGAATTATTTTGTAATCTTAGCACGAAAGTCAAGTGTTTTTAGCATTTCCAGAGTCCATGAAGATTGCAGTATGCGTATACTCCTTCTACATACTCTCCATCACAGAGGCAGAAATCCGCAATAGGTTCCTGTCCTGGAATTAGCTGTTTTCTATAAATACCCTGATTTGTATTTAGTGTAATCCATTCAATGAAATGATTATCAAGCATTGGATGTTTTGTTTCACCGACCACAACATGTACATGCTGTTTGTCCACTGTATATACAGGTACATGCTTCTCAACAGCAGCATCTGTCACTCCAGCTTTTAACTCATGCATAGCCTCTCCGCAGCACATTACTGGTACGCCTTGATCCTTTACCATTTCAATAATGTTTCCACAATGATTGCATACATAATATTTTACTTCCATCTTTTTTATCTTCCTATGTTTAAAATTTAAAATCCAATTGTTTCTATAACTTTTTTCAAAGCATCCGCCGATTTCTTAAACTTTAATGCTTCTTTACCAACTGATGCGGAACCAACAAAGCCACAGCCTATCATTACTGCTTTTTTTAATAATCACTTTCTTCTTTGTAATAATCTCCTTCTCTTTAATAGTTCTCTTCACGTATTTCGAAATAACTCTGTGGATGGTTACATACTGGACATATCTCAGGTGCCTTTGTTCCTACCACAACATGTCCACAGTTACGGCATTCCCATACCTTAACTTCACTCTTTTCAAACACCTGTGCAGTTTCAATATTCTTAAGAAGTGCACGATATCTCTCTTCGTGGTGCTTCTCAATCTGTTTATTGTCAATAAATAATAGTAATAATTGCTATTATTATAATAATTAATATTACTGATTACCTTTTATTTAAAATAATCATTCAATCATCATTTTTTCCGTTCAAAAACATATTCTGCATCTGATGATAAATCAGAGCGGAATGAATAGCCTAGTCTATCAAATTTCTTAATATCCTCAGGATTTTCAATTCTGTTTTCAGCCATGAACCTAACCATTTCACCACGGGCCATCTTAGCATATGTACCTTTTGTCACCAGTTTATCTCCTGATAACTCACAAAATGTAATCGTAATGTATCTATCCTGTCGTGTCAGATATTTTTCTATGCACTTAGAGTATTCTTTCGATGCCAGATTGATTATAATCCTGCTGTTATCAATCACTGAGCGGTATAATAAATCTCCCCAGTACTCATACAGATTTTTTGTTTCTCCTATTCCAACCTTCGCCTGCATTTCCAAACGATAAGGTGTCACACCATCCCTTGGTTTTAGCACACCATAAAATGCAGATATTATTCTCAAATGATTTTGTACATACTCGAACTGACTGTCCTCAAACACGGATGGAGCCATATATTGAAAAGCAATTCCTTCATATGATAAGACAGCTGGGGTAAGTAAATGATAAAGATCCATGTTTTCCAATCTATTGAAGTTCTGTTCTGTAATTTTGTCATTACATTTCCAGATAGTCTTCAGTTCTTCTTTTGACTTACTTTTCAACCAACTTTGTATCTCTGTCGTCTTTTCAATAAATTCAGGCAATCCATCCGGCGCTATGCTGTCAGTATCTGTAATCATCTTTTTAGCAGGGGATAATATTATCTTCATTAATCTAATTCCTTGAGCATATTTTCAGGATCATCTGCAGCCTTGACTTTATCATTTGCCTTTATAATAATCCCCTGTTCATCAATAAGATATGTGGTTCTTACTACTCCCATAGAGACTTTGCCATAATTTTTCTTTTCTTTCCATACATCATATGCTTCAATAACTTTCCGCTCTGGATCTGCTAAAAGTGTAAATGTCAATCCATATTTTTCCTCAAATCTCTTATGAGAGGATACAGAATCCTTACTGACTCCAAGAATAACTGCTCCCTTTTCGGTAAACTGAGGGTATCGCTCAGAAAACCCACATGCCTGTTTCGTGCATCCCGCTGTATTATCCTTGGGATAGAAATATAAAATCACTTTTTTTCCTGTATAATCCGATAATCTATGTATTTTCCCATTTTGATCTGGCAACTCAAAATCCGGTGCCTTAACCCCTACTTCCAACATTATTTATCCCTCCCTTTCTGTATCTTTCTCTTTATTCGCCTTTTTCTTCCTATTCCCGGTAATCATTTTATGACCTGTATATATCGCCATTACCATACATAACATAGAACTTAAAGCAAAGTATTTGTGACTTGATTTTTGCTTTTTATATCCAGTGTAAAAAGTCCCAAGCATTGTGATCAATGCTCCTACTGACCAATATTTATGTGCTTTCATGTAATTCCTCCATTTTTTCAGTGTATTCAATTCTAATTATACGCTACCATATTCCTATGTCAATTTGATAATAGAGCATTCCTATAAAATTTTTCAAAATATCATTGTCAAAACTATGTATTGTTATCCTTTAATTTTTCTTTGAAATAATTGACAAAAAGCTTGCTTTCAGGAGATTACTATTTAATCTCTTTTCCATCTATATATAGTTGAAATTTATCAGGATTATTGACAACATCATAGTCCTTTCCGTATTC
>NZ_JAJCKS010000057.1:0-3053 GCF_020558815.1 Blautia sp. 210820-DFI.6.14 | reverse complement strand
AACAACCATAAACGCTCGTTAAAAGCGTCATTCTATATCGCCATACAAGACGATTATGTAAGGAAAAATCCTTTTGATTTCAAGTTAAGTGAAGTCTTAGAAAATGATACAAAAGAGAAAGTCGCATTGACAGAGGAACAAGAACAAGCCCTACTGTCATTCATCAAGACGGACAATGTGTATCATAAGTATTTTGATGATGTGCTGATACTGTTAAAGACTGGACTTCGTATCTCGGAACTGTGCGGATTGACAATCATGGACGTTGATTTTAACCATGAGGTTGTGATTATCGACCACCAGTTACTAAAGAGCAAGGAACAAGGCTATTATATTGAAACGCCTAAAACAAAGAGCGGAACAAGGCAAGTACCGTTGAGTGAGGAAACAATCAAAGCATTTCAACGATTGATGAAGAAACGCCCAAAGGCAGAACCATTTGTGATAGACGGACGGGGCAACTTCCTATTTGTCAATCAGAAAGGCAAGCCCAAAGTTGCCATTGATTACAACGCCTTATTTGTCCGTATGGTAAAGAAATACAACAAGCACCATAAGGATAACCCCTTGCCACATATCACACCGCACACGCTACGCCATACGTTCTGTACAAGACTGGCAAGCAAGAACATGAACCCGAAAGATTTACAGTATATCATGGGGCATTCAAATATCAGTATCACAATGAACTGGTACGCTCATGCGTCCATAGATACCGCAAAATCAGAGGTTCAGCGTCTAATTGCATAGAAGTATTTACCACGATTTTAACCACGTTTGATAGCGAAAATATAAGAAGATAGACCTAGATATGTGAGGTTTACCACAAAAGCAAAATGCCCGTAGAGCCGATAAAATAAGGCTTTGCGGACATTTAAGAAGATATAAAAAGATAGTCAAAAAGACATATATAATTTCATGTGAAATAATATCATTTTTCAAATACATACTCAAGTGGTATATTATGAATTGTAAATAAAAATTACTATCTATAGACAGTTATAATAATAAACAGAATGGAGAATTTACTAATGTCAGCATTAACAATCAGTAAAGAAGATGAAAAAAGAGTAAAAGGGATGGGCTTCCTCAACAATCGAGGAACTGATCTGTTTTCTGCACGGGTACTCACCGTAAACGGAAAGGTAACCGCCGCACAACATCACTGTATGGCCGATGCTGCCGAAAAATTCGGCAATGGGAATCTGTTATACACCACACGGCTTTCTGTTGAAATTCAGGGAATTCCCTATGATAAAATTGAAGAGTTTCAGGAATTTATCGCCAAAGAAGGCTTAGTGACCGGTGGCACCGGTGCAAAAGTTCGTCCGGTTGTCTCCTGTAAGGGAACGACATGTCAGTATGGGCTACTTGACTCTTATGCACTTTCTGAGGAAATCTACCGACGTTTTTATGAAGGATTTCAGGATGTTGCCCTGCCACACAAATTCAAAATTGCAGTAGGTGGATGTCCAAACAACTGTGTAAAACCCAATCTGAATGATGTCGGCATTATCGGTCAGCGTATTCCTGAAGTAAACAGTGAACTCTGCAAAGGCTGCAAAAAATGCGCAATTGAAGCAGCATGTCCAAATGGTGTTGCCAAAGTTGTAGATGGAAAAATCACAATTGACGAGATGCAGTGCCGACATTGTGGTCGCTGTGTCGGAAAATGTCCGTTCCATACAATTGCAGATGGTATTTATGGATATAAAATTTATATCGGTGGACGCTGGGGGAAAAAAATTTCTCGCGGAAAATCTCTCAGTAAAATCTTCGCATCCAAAGAAGAAGCGCTGAATGTTATTGAAAAAGCAATTTTATTTTTCCGTGATAACGGCCTGAAGGGAGAACGTTTTGCAGAAACAATTGAGCGTATCGGCTTTGAAAACGTAGAAAAAGCTCTGCTTCAGGACTAATTTTTCGTAAAACAAGAACAATTGGAAGCACGGTTACTTTATTTCGTGGGCTCGGAGATTCCAAAAGTCCAATATATTTTATCGCCATTGCCTGTATAGTAAACATCTGTCTGATTGTCTTCCATTGGATGAAATAACATGTGATCATGCCCATGATGGCATAAATATACTTACTCAGGAATTTGTAATATTTTTAATAAGTCTTTTTGGGGAAAATCCGGATTACTTTGGTAGATATCAATGTAGTCCGGATCTTCTGTTCTGGAATTAAATGCCGGAAAAATGAAACCACATTCTGGTTTACCAGGTTCATAATCACCGGAAACCGGACAGATTGCACAGATGATATATTCGTAGATTTCTTCGGATTCCCAGAGGCTTTCGTGATCGGCTGCTTTGAGAGGGATATCATAAGTATTATGGAAGAGATATACTGCATAATCATGATTTGTATGGTAATTTTCTGCAATGTAGTCATAAAAAGATTCCAAAAGTGCATCATTTTTGAGAGCACAGGATTTGATTCCCAAAAGGAGCTGACGGATTCCACCTAATGCATATGCTTCTTTAGGAATTTTATAGCGTTTGAGATTCTGGTTGGTTTGCGCGAACGGAATTGCCTTGGCTATAGTAAGGTTTTTTTCTTTTTCAGAGTTTTTCAGTTTTAGGAAGTTGGTATTGAAGGTTCCATCGATAAATCCATCTGCGTCCATGTAACTGCCAGCTATGCGTGTCATGGATGTACGGGCAATTGTCATTCGACGGGTGAGTTCGAGCATATCGTCGCGGTTGATTCGTGTGATTGAGGACATGGGGATTCCTTTCTAATTTTAATCATTATTTTCTTACGCAATTGTTCTTTTGGATAATTGTTTTTTTGATAATTGTTCTTTTACGAAAATTCTTATTTTTTCAGCCATACATAGTAAATTGCCTTCTAATTTGGAAGAAATCTCAAAGTTCCTTAATAAAATCTGGTAATTCGATTTCATATTTACAGTATAGCAAATCATAATAAAGAAAGATACAAAAAAAGAAGCAGATCTCTCTGCTCCTAATATTATCGTATCTTCAAAACCACATACATGTTGACAACCAACCGAATCAATTCTGACCATGCTTTCTTGGTCAAGC
>NZ_JAJCKS010000056.1:0-3739 GCF_020558815.1 Blautia sp. 210820-DFI.6.14 | reverse complement strand
GGATCCTGCACATCAATAACATATGTATCAGTCATATGAAACAGTTCTTTACTAACCCGTGCAATTGAATAACCGCTTAGATCAAGAATGCTATAGTCCCATTCCATAATGGTTCCATCAATATGCCATCCATTGTAATCAATATTATAATGTGGCGTCAGGAATGAGAATTCTTTGCTCAGGCATCCGATATAACTGCCGTTTTTATAAATTTCAAATTTAGGAAGAAAAGTAAGTACTTTCTGAACAACCATTCCTACTTCATTTCCATAGGCATCATAAATTACAAGTTTATGTCCCCAGGACAACTGGCCTTTTATTACATAAACAGTGTTGCCTGCTTCATCATAGATATCATAGCTGTCAAACCATGAAAACAGCCTTTGTTTAAACAATAACTTCATAACTTTTCACCACTCTCTCCAACCGATATAATTGGTTCTTTATAAGTATCATAATACCATGCCGGAACACCTTAAAAAATATGTAAATCGAAGAATTAACCCATCTTATTTCACGGATTATGATAAAACACATATTACCAGCTATAAATCTCTACTTGTTCACAAAAAGATATAAAAAAGACCATCTACTGCTTGTTTACGGTAAATGATCTTTTCATTGCAATATTTAATTAAATATCATACTGAGCCGATTGTTCACGTATCAATTTACATGTTTCTCATTGTATTGCTCGCCCTATTATAAA
This sequence comes from Blautia sp. 210820-DFI.6.14, assembly GCF_020558815.1. Lineage (NCBI taxonomy): Bacteria > Bacillati > Bacillota > Clostridia > Lachnospirales > Lachnospiraceae > Blautia > Blautia sp. 210820-DFI.6.14. The sequence goes on along the minus strand of NZ_JAJCKS010000056.1, from coordinate 3,030 downwards.
TACAATTTATTTTCCTTCCTACCGAAACAAACCTTCTTCATTTTCAGTCCAGCGATAAAACTGACAAGCTTACTGTAATTTCTTGCTTTCTTCGGACAGACTGCTACACAGTGCATACAAGAAATGCACTTATCCTTATCGGTCATCTTCGGATTATCCAACGGAATGGCACCTGCCGGGCATTCTTTTGCGCACAGACCGCAGGAAGTGCATTTTCCATTTGCAACAGGTTTGAGCGGAACACCACCATATTCTCGATATGGTCTGTTTCCCGGAAATGCAGGTGTCCTTTGTGCTTCGCTGTTTTGCATAATCTTTGCGGCAAATTCCAGCAATTCCTTTTCATCCTGCTGATCCGGGCGTCCGGTTCCAAATTGGTGCATCAGGGAATGCTCTGCGACAGCCTCCATTCCTGCGATACATACAAATCCTGATGCCTCCAGAACATCCTGTAGTTCCAATAGAGTATCATCAATCATACGGTTTCCAAATACTGCCACAAGAATTGCTTTCGTACCATCTGCCTTTACTTTGCGGAACATATCCGTTACAACTGATGGAATGCGTCCACCGTAAGACGGTACAGCAATCAAACATAGGTCCTTTTTTTCAAATTTCACCTTCATGAGTTTATCTGGTTCTTTAATTAGGTCGATTTCTTCAGCATCCAGCTTCGTCCCTTTCGCAACAATATCTGCTACTTTCTCTGTACCCCCTGTCGGGCTGAAAAATATGTTATAAAATCTCATAATGATCCTCCTACTGATTCCGATTTGTTTATTGTCCTTTTATAACGGTTGACCAATTGTTTTCAATAGTCTTTATATGTTTGAAAGGAATTCTTCTATCAAACTATTTATCATCTCCGGTTTATCTGTATTAGAATTATGACCGGCCCCTTCAATCCACTTTAAAGGAATTTTCGTTTTTCTCAGTTACACAAACTGAAAAACTTTAACTATTTTCATATTGGTTTTTTATATCAAATACAGTCTGCTACATCTCATCCGGCTTTTGACCATCGTGGGCTTTCCATTGACACTCCGTCAATTTCATATCTGTAAATACCGCTTTAAACGATGAATCTTCTGGACTGCATGCATAAATTCCAAATTTGATTTTTCCTGCACCAGCCCACATATGACAAATCCTCATTTGCTTAAACCGTATTCCATCCTCAGAACATTCAATGCAATAATCATCTTCACGTCTACTGAGACGATACCACATAGATTTAATCTCTGCATCAATTTCCGTAGTTGCCCAATCTGAATATCCATTGTTTGTCACAACACTTCCCAGGTGCTGAAAATAGTCATTTTCATATTCTATAGAACCTTTCAACCAATTCTCACTGTCAAGATACATAACCACACCGCACTGATCAAAGCGATGATGGCTTTCCTTAAAATCAGTTTTCACTATAAATGAAAAAAACTTTTCCTCTGTTTCTATCTGCAGAACCGGAGCATTATCATTGCGGAAATGATAGTAAGTTCTTTGCCACAAATCAGTTCCAGGCTGTGTAATAATCTCAATTTTGTCATCTGTCAGCGTGTAATCATCAGGTTCTCTCGTCCACTTAAAATCTTTTATATTCATCTCATTATCCCTCCAAATCCCGATTGTTATAATCTTTTTCAACTCCACCTTCTTGCCCTTCGGACAAGAAGTATCCCTCGCTCAAAGAGTTTGGTCAATTCCGATTCGAAATCAAATTTACATTATTAACAAATTCATCACCAAATTAACCATAATCTGAAGCAGTTGTCGCAAAATTTGCGACAACTGAATTATCCAACTCTTCTTTTAATGCATTATTAATATGTTTCCCAATTGTCTTTACATCTCTTCCAAACAATTCGGCTAACTGTTTTCTATTAAGCCATACAGTATTATTTTTTATAGGCACAGTTAACTTTATTTCTTTATCGGCAGTTTCAAACAAAATTAATTCATTCTCCATGTTTGCTTTCCCTTCTGAAAATACAAAAAATGACAACAGTTAAAACGAATTCAATAATAAATTTTCTATAATTTAGCCCTGCAAACTTGAATTTCATGAATTATCGCTTGCCTTAAACTTGCTGACACAAATCATTTAGTTTCCAATCCACTCAAATAGAATTGATATAACAAATACACCAGAGAAAATATACCAATTAACAAATACGCCACATTTTCTTTTAAAGATACTAGATACGATGAGAATACAACAAAGCCAATAACCTTGATTACCGCTTTAATTTTTCGATTTTCAATCTTATCAATTTTACAACAGATAAAACGTACTCCAATAACCATAGGAGAAAATAAGATTGCAATCAAAATTAATATAATATTTTGCTTATTAAAAATAAGCTTTGATAACTGTTTTTTCTCATTATCCTTGATGTCCAAATACTGGTATAGCAATATAAGAGAGGCTTGGTCAGGAACACTTTTTCCCAATTCCCATTTCGAAATTGTCTGTCGCGTAACAAAGACAACATCAGCCAGTTGTTGTTGGGTTAAGCCCTTTTCAATTCTGGCTGATTTAATCAAATCTGATATTTCCATAGTTGTACTCCATTTATTATCTGTTTTTAATAGTGTCGCATAATGTTATTGCTAAACAAGCAACTATTACAAGAAAACTCATCTGATGTTTAATAACAACGCAAAATAGGCTAATTGCCAATAACATACCGATAAAAGCAATCATACTATACTTGTATATCCTAGGATATTTTTGGGATAATGCATTCGATATTTTTACAATTACTGCTATCATAGGAATAATTAATACCCCCATAACACCAAATAAAATTCCAGTTGCAACAACACTCATTTTGTTTTTCTTTAATTCCTTCAACATAAAAAGAACCTCCTTTGTTTTTGATACTTTGATATTAAAATAGAATTCTTTTTATGTCACGCAACGCTTGTGAAAACAGGCGCAACGGTAACGATTTTCATTCTGGTCATCGAAAGCAAAATTCCGATTTTTCGTTCTCTGCGACTTCCCAATAAACGGGAATTTTACGCTTT
>NZ_JAJCKS010000055.1:0-4599 GCF_020558815.1 Blautia sp. 210820-DFI.6.14 | reverse complement strand
CAAAAATATACTGTAAAATCAAGGTTTTTCAGAATTTTGCTAAGGTAGTGCCGTGGCAGATAAAGAGTACTTTTATCATTTTGTAGTTATGCCTCCTTATGCTGACTTATGCGGATTTATGCAGGATTTACGCGGGTTTCCGGATTTCTGGTATTTTACTCTAACTCCTCACAACTCTGTATATCTCTGCATATCTCTGACGTCATTCATGTTAAAAATCATGTTAAATTAAAACTTCATAACATGGACTGTTTTTAGCCATTTTTCGCCATCTTCTCAACCTCATCCTCAGCGTCATCGAATCCGATATGCGTGTACACATTCATTGTGACTGATATATCCGAATGCCCCATGAGGTACTGCAACGTCTTAGGATTCATTCCCGATTTTGCCATATTCGAACAATAGGTGTATCGGCATACATGTGGATGTGTCAAGTATAGGAAAAAAAAATTTTATTTTTTTCTGCTGAAGACTATCTGACGCTCCCATCAGGTAGTCCCAGCACCTTTATTATCTTCTGATAAGTCATTCTTGTCCTGCTCAAGTTATCTCTGTTCCGAAAAAATATCGTCAAAATTCCATTCGATTTCAATTTCATCCTGACTATGAACACGGATCACCTTGATAATCTCACGCAGCTTCTCTGTATCGAACTTCTGAATTCCCAAGAAATCTTTTAGTTTTATTTTATCAGAAAGTTCATTTTGTTCAAGAAGCTTTTTACTATTCTTCGCATCTTCTATCTTTCGTTTTATTTCATCCAGCTGTCCGCTTATCTTTTCAGCTCTCTGCTTATACGAATCACGATCTATACGACCATCTTTGTAATCATCATAGAGCTTCATCTTTTCTGAGGTCAACTGTCGGCTCTGTTTTTGCAATTCTGCAGTATTGATCTCTTTGTCGTCGCATTGCCTGTTGGAAGATACTTTCTTTTCTTTTTCCAACATTGACGCTGCATACTGATGAACAAGCCCAAGGATCTCAATCTTTTCAGCTTCTGCAATCTGTGGTTCTTCATCAATATTTACTTTTCCAGCAATAAGAATATCGCTGTATTCTTCACTTATTTTTTCATAAGCCGATCCAATTCTACGGCAATAACCACACCAAGGTACCCAGAAATCAACCAAAACCAGCTTTTCCTTATGAATTAATTGTCCAAACTTTTCTTTATTTATATTTATTGATGTCATATTTTTAACCTCTTCTCCTATTTGAACTTAATATATCGCATAAAAGATCTTGCTTCTGTGATGATATCACAGAAAAGATAATTTACTTTATTACACTTCTTTTTATTTCTATTTATGGCATATGCCAGTTATATAATTGACGCGTCTAAAAAAAGCAAGTATACTATGTTCGTAAAGGAGATAACGGTTATGAACTTCGAAAATTGTTTTCCACTATGGAATGACTTAAATACAGCACAGAAAAAAATAATTTCAGACAATTTAATCACACAGTATGTAAAAAAAGGGACAATCATTCACAATGGAAACCTGGATTGCACTGGATTATTACTGGTTAAATCCGGGCAGCTTCGAACCTACATACTTTCAGATGAAGGACGAGAGATTACACTTTACCGTCTATTCGATATGGATATGTGTCTTTTATCCGCCTCATGTATCATACGCTCCATTCAATTTGAAGTAACCATTGAAGCAGAAAAAGATACTGATCTTTGGATCATCCCTGCTGAAATCTATAAGGACATTATGAAGGAATCTGCTCCCGTCGCAAACTATACCAATGAGTTAATGGCCACCCGTTTTTCTGATGTCATGTGGCTGATTGAACAAATCATGTGGAAGAGTTTGGATAAGCGTGTTGCTTCATTTCTTTTAGAAGAGACCTCTATCGAAGGAACAAACGAGCTGAAAATCACTCATGAGACGATTGCTAATCATCTTGGTTCCCACAGGGAAGTTATCACTCGAATGCTCCGATACTTTCAAGAAGAAGGACTCGTCAGACTCTCCCGCGGAAAAATCACAATCCTTGATTCGAAAAGACTGGAAACACTACAAAAATCATAAAAATATTTTGTTTATTTCTAATAATCCATACCGCATGCATATGTCCTTTCGATCAGCGCACGGTCATTAACCACTGCATCATAGAAACGGAATCCGCCGGAGAAGTTGTATGTTTCATATCCATTTCCTTCCAGAATACGGCTCGCAATATAACTGCGCAGACCACTCTGGCATATCAGATACACAGGCTTTCCTTTCTCAATTTCATTGATCCGTTCCCTCAGTTCATCTACAGGAATATTTTTGAATCCATCCATATGTCCCCTGCTAAATTCATCTACCGTTCTCACATCCAGCAACACAGCACTTTTATCTTTAGAAATCTTATCCATATCTTCCAAATGCCATTGTTTTAAGGTTCCTTTTGCTATATTGTCTATCATGAATCCAGCCATATTTACAGGATCCTTGGCAGAAGAATAAGGTGGTGCATATGCGAGATCCAAATCTTTCAGCTGGGTTGCCTTCAGCCCTGCATGGATTGCTGTTGCCAGCACATCAATACGTTTATCAACTCCTTCATATCCAATAATCTGAGCACCAAGCAAACGATAGCTCTCTTTTTCAAAAACCACCTTCATGGTCATCACTTTTCCACCAGGATAGTAACCGGCATGACTCATAGGAGAAAGAATTACTGTATCTACCTCTAATCCTGACTTTTTGGCATTGGTTTCATTGATACCTGTAGTGGCTGCTGTCATATCAAACACTTTGATAACGGAGCTTCCCTGACTGCCCAAGTAACGACTATCACCGCCACAAATATTATCAGCAATGATCCTTCCCTGTTTATTGGCAGGTCCCGCTAAAGAGATTAACGCATCATTGCCAGTAACATAATGTTTTACCTGAACTGCATCACCTGCAGCATAAATATCCGGTACAGAAGTTTCCATTCTGTCATTCACTACAATACTTTCCTTAATGCCAAGTTCCAGACCGGCTTTTTTTGCTAGTGCTGTGTCTGGTGTGACGCCGATTGCCAGCACCACCATATCAGCCTGAAGAGATGGATTATCTTTCAATAGAACCTCCACTTTATTGTCTTTTTCTTTAAATCCTTCTACTGTATAGCCCAATACCAGTTTTACTCCATGCTTTCTCATTTCATTATGGATCATGGATGCCATATCCGGATCAAAAGGATTCATCAGCTGCTTAGGTCGCTGTACAATCGTAACATCCATGCCAAGCTCCCTCAAATTTTCTGCCAGCTCTAAACCAATAAAACCGCCACCAGCCAACACAGCAGATTTTGGATGATTCTTATTAATATATTCCTTTATCAGAAAAGTATCTTCTACTGTACGAAGTGTAAAAAGCTTATCAATACCTACTCCAGGAAGCCTCGGCTGTGTTGGCTTTGCACCTGGAGAAAGGATCAGCTTATCATAGTTTTCTTCAAATATCTCACCATTCTCCAAATTTTTCACTGAAACTGTTTTACGATCCGGATGTATGGAGATAACTTCATGATGAATTTTCATATTGATATGGAAACGTTTAAAAAAACTCACTGGTGTCTGTAATGTAAGTTCTTCCGGATCTGTGATCACGTCTCCAATATAATATGGAAGCCCACAATTCGCATAGGATATGTATCCGGATCTTTCAAACACAGTAATTTCTGCATGTTCATCCAGTCTTCGTATTCTTGCTGCAGCTGTAGCTCCTCCGGCTACACCGCCTATGATTATTACCTTCATCTTATTTTTCCACCTTTCCTGAATAATCAGCAATGCCACCGATATTATTTACTTTAGAATATCCCATTCGTTGCAACAACCCTATTGCTTGACGACTTCGGGCTCCGGAATAACAGTATACAAACAGTGGAATTTCTGTATTCTTCACTACTGAAACAACATTGTTAAGTTGTTGTAACGATACATTTTTACTTTCTGGTATATGCCCTTCCTGATATTCCTGCGAAGTACGTACATCCAGCAGAACTGCACCAGCAGTCCTTTTATATTCCTCTATCCCTTGATTAATATTCGCCTGTTTAAGGAAATCAAAAAATCCCATTAGTGCACCTCCTCCTTAAAGCATTTCTAAAATTGCATTCTTAGGTCTCGCACCTGAAACCTGTTGTACGATCTTCCCATTCTTCATAACCACCAAAGTTGGGATACTCATAATACTAAATTCACTTGCCAGTTCAGGCTGCTCATCCACATTGATTTTACCAACTTTGATATCAGGGCGTTCACCTGCAATCTCCTCTATGATAGGAACCACCATACGACAAGGAGCACACCAAGGCGCCCAAAAATCCAAAAGGACAGTTTTATCAGAATTCATTACTTCGTTTTGAAAATTATTTTTATTGATATTAATTGCAGTCATTTTATAATCCTCCCTATCATTTCTTTGTGGCTTTATTATAATCTGAATTTTATTTCTTTTCTGTGATGACATCACCATACCACATTGACTTAACTTCTTGCCATACCATCTACACTTAGTATAACACCTGTAATATAACTCGCTTCATCTGAAGCAAGAAACACAAACGCATTGGCAATATCTTCTGGCTGTCCAAGAC